>CAZZHN010000246.1:0-6185 GCA_964654065.1 uncultured Solibacteraceae bacterium | reverse complement strand
ATTACACCTTCACGCGGAGTCTATAGTTTTCAAAGTTGCGGAAACCGTAGGCTTGACGATTGATGAGCTCCATCTTGTTGTGGAAGCCCTCGGTGATGCCGTTATTGCGGGTGAAGCGCCGAGCAGCAGCTAGATCTGCTCCGAGTCCCCGCCGGCCGCCCGCACACCTCGCCCAGGTCCGCCCCGGTAAGGGGTGGGAACTTGGCGCCAAGAGCCAACGTATTCTCAGCTATGAGCCTCGGGAGTTTGGTGGAAGAAGTTCAGGTTTTGGGCCGCGACCTCGTCGATAAGGTCCGCGACCTTATCCACGAGGGCAACGTCCAACGCATCGTGGTAAAGGACGAGCACGGCAACACGTTCGTCGAGATTCCCGTGACCATCGCTGCTGTTGGTGTAATCGTGGCCCCGCTCCTCGCCGCCATGGGCGCGATCTCTGCCCTGGTCGCCAAGTTTACCATCGTGGTTATCCGCAGCGAATCGAAGCCTCCAACCGACGGCCAGCCCCCGCCGTAACACGCGTCGGACTCGCTGTGACGGCGCAAGCTGAACCCACGATCAACTGGCGGCCGATTTGCCGCAGAACGTGATAAGTACTGGTACCTTCTGTTGCCCACCGATAACTCACCTACACGATCACCGTTACCGGTATCGGCGGCGGAATCACGCAAAACACGACTGTGTCACTCACTGTGACCGCGGCCGCAAGCGGCACCTTCGCGATATCCGTCTCGCCCACTTCCGGATACCTGGACAAGGGCCAAAGCGGTTCTGTCGTCGTGACCACGGCCGTTTCCGGCGGCTTTGATTCGGCCGTCTCCCTGTCTGCTTCGGGCCAGCCGGACGGCGTCACCATCACCTTCAGCCCAGCCACCATCGCGGCGCCAGGTGCCGGAACGTCTACGATGACCTGACCGTGGCCTTCGCCTGAAGCCCGCTCTGCGCGGGCCTCGCATCTGCCGACTTAGCCTGTGAGCGAGGAGCTCCTGGCGCGAGCAGTCAGCAGTGACCGCGGGCCCGCTTACCCCAAGGAACCCCCGTCCTGGTTGCCTGCGCCAGTTGGTAAGCTGAAGAACAAATGATGATGCGCCGTGCCTACATCCGCATCAGGGGGCCCGTCGCACAGTCTCTCATGCTGCTCACGCTCGCGGTGGGTATGCCGATCGGCGTCGAGGCCGGGTTCATTCAGATCTGCCAACTGAAGGAAACGGCGGCGGACCGCTGCTCGTTGTCGGCAGAGTCCTCAGCGTCCAGAAAGGCGAGCGCGTTCCCGAAGGGGCACCGCCCTGGAAAGCCGGACTTTGAACGGGTCCGCTGGAAGAGCGATCCGCATGGGAATGGCTTAAACGGAGATCGACAAGTCGGATCCGAAACGTAGTCACTTGAGTGACGCCGTCGGCTATATGGTCGCACAGGAGTTCGGGATGCGTCAGAAAGCTGGAGTCATGACCGGCATCATGCAGTGACGACAAACAAAAGAACACAACCAGTCGAAAGAGGGCGTGGAGACGTTCGCGTTCACCACCTGATCATGGCTCGGCGACTTGGCAACAACTGAGTCTGCTCGGCGTTGCAAACCGCCGATTTCGATGCCGGGACCGGTCGCACAATTTGCGCTACACTATCGATCCAACTGGTCCCCAAGCAAAGGGGATGAAGGAGACCCAATGAAACTCCCGGCTATGAAGTCGAGCTCGGTGGCCCTGACCCTGATCCTTGGTCTCTGCGCTAATCTGGCGCAAACCAGCACCGATTCGCTAAAGAGCGGGTTTGAGAACCCTCCAAAGGGCGCCCGCCCGCGGGTTTGGTGGCACTGGATGAACGGCAACATCACGAAGGAAGGGATCAAGCTGGACCTGGAGTGGATGCACCGCGTTGGCTTGGGCGGATTCCAGAACTTCGACGCGGCACTGGCCACGCCGCAGGTTGTGGACCACCGTCTGGCCTACATGACCCCCGAGTGGAAGGATGCATTCAAGTACGCCATCACTCTGGGTGATCACCTGGGCCTGGAAGAAGCGATTGCGGGATCTCCTGGCTGGAGTGAGTCGGGCGGTCCTTGGGTGCCGGGCGCCGAGGGCATGAAGAAGTATGTGTGGAGCGAGACATTGGTTGAGGGCGGTAAGCCATTCACGGGCAAACTCGCTCACCCGCCATCCAACACCGGGGCGTTTCAGAACGTGGGCATCCAGGACGGCGCCCCTCCTCCGGGCTCCAGGCCGATTCCGCAGTTCTACGCCGATTCGGTGGTGGTTGCATACCGCAGGGCGGCCTCGGATGTGCCTCTGGAAGCGCTGCACCCGAAGATTACGTCTAGTGGCGGCTCCCCGGATGTGGCCATGCTCTCCGACGGCGACCTGGAGAAAACGACCAAGCTGCCGGTTCCAGCGGTTGGCGGAATTTCCTGGATCCAATATGAGTTTCCCGCCGCGCAGACAATTCGTGCCATCACCTATGTCACTCGAGATCCCGACTGGAGGAAGGCAAGGGAGACAGGATTGGGCGCCCCGGAGAAGAATCTTGAGGCCAGCGACGACGGCAAGAGCTTCCGGCTGGTGACTGCGCTCTCCGGCGGAGATGCTCCCGAGCACACGCTTGCCTTCCCAGCCGTGACGGCGAAGTTCTTTCGTGTGACGTTCGAGCGGATGCCGGCGCCTCCCATACCCGATTGGGCCGTCGGCTTCGAGATCAGTTCCGGGCGCCAGCCTCCGGCCGACTACGAAATTGCCGAGTTGGCGCTCCATCCAGGAGCGCGTGTGAACCGGTTTGAAGAGAAGGCAGCTTTCACACCGGAGCCAGACCTTTATGGCTTTGCATCTCCCGCCGTAGCCGCCTCCGATGCTGTTGCAAAGTCTAATGTCATCGACCTGACATCGAAGATGCAGCCGGATGGAACGCTGGACTGGACGCCCCCGCCAGGTGATTGGATCGTTCTCCGCTTCGGCTACTCGTTGCTGGGAATCACCAACCATCCGGCAACCGCCGAGGCGACAGGCCTGGAGGTAGACAAGCTGGACCGCAGGTTTGTTAAGAAGTACTTCGACGCGTACCTGGACAGCTACAAGGAGACGGTAGGCGCGGACTTCATGGGGAAACGGGGCATCGGCTACGTCATCAACGATAGCTGGGAGGCGGGTTCGCAAAACTGGACCGATAACATGATCGTCCAGTTCCAGAGGCTGCGTGGCTATGATCCGGTACCCTGGATGCCGGTTTTGGCCGGCCGCGTGGTGGTGAGTGCCCAGGCAAGCGACCAGTTTCTTTGGGACTTCCGCAAGACCATTGGCGACCTGATTGCCAACGAGCACTATGGCCAATTGGAGGCCACCCTGCATGAGCGAGGAATGGGTCATTATGGGGAATCGCACGAGGGCGGGCGCGCATTTGTGGCCGACGGCATGGAGGTGAAAAAGTTCAACGAAGTGCCAATGAGCGCGATGTGGACGCAGACGCCCGGCGTCAACAACGAGCAGTTCGGATATAACGCGGACGACCGCGAGTCCGCGTCCGTTGCGCACATCTACGGTCAGAATCTTGCGGCGGCAGAGTCGATGACTGCGGCGGCCGCGCCCTGGGCCTGGTCCCCTGCGACCCTGAAACCTACCGCCGACCAGGAGTTTCTGAATGGCATCAACCGCTTTGTCATTCACGAGTCCGCCCACCAGCCGCTCGTGAACAAAGCGCCCGGAATGACGCTTGGACCCTTCGGCCAGTGGTTCAACCGCAACGAGACTTGGGCGGAGCAGGCACGCCCTTGGATCGAATATCTGGCGCGCACCAGTTTCCTGCTGCAACAGGGGCATTTCGGTGCGGACCTGATCTACTTCTACGGCGAGGACTCAAACCTCACGGCGATCTTTGCGCACAAGGCGCCCGATGTGCCGGCCGGCTACGGCTTCGACTACATCAACGCCGACGCCTTGATCCACGAGTTGAGCGTGAGAGATGGCCGCATCACCACCCGCAGCGGCATGAACTACCGGTTGCTGGGCCTCGACCCCTATGGCCGGCACATGTCCCTGCCGGTACTGCGCTCGATTCGCAGACTGGTGGCAGATGGCGCCGTAGTTGCCGGGCCGAAGCCAACCGACGATCCTAGCCTCGCAGACGATCAGGCAGAGTTTCGCAAATTGAGCGACGAGCTGTTTGGCGATGGGACAGGAGTCCACAAGGTTGGCAAGGGCGCGGTTTACGCCGGCCAGAATCCTGGCGAGGCCTTGAACGCTTTGCAGGTTCCGCCCGACTTCGACTTCACTAAGCCGGAGAGCGATGCACGCCTTCTCTTTGTTCACCGCAAGCTGGCGGACGGCGATCTATATTTTGTGGACAACCGCAAGGACCGCAACGAAACAGTGGATGCAACCTTTCGCGTAACCGGGAAGGTACCCGAGTTGTGGCATGCCGACACCGGCACGACGGAGCCCGCGTCTTTCAGAATCGCCGGTGGGCGCACCACTGTTCCTTTGAAGCTGGAACCATGGGGTACGGTGTTTGTGGTCTTCCGAACGCCGACTAAGGAAACGGCCCGCACGCTGCCCCGCAAGACCCAAACAGAGATTGTCAGTGTGGAAGGACCGTGGCATGTGAGCTTCCAGTCGGGTCGCGGAGCACCGCCCTCCATTATGCTGGACAAACTCGCATCCTGGTCTGAAAACCAGGACGCCGGAGTGAAGTACTTTTCCGGGTCCGCCACCTACGCCAAGACGATCGATGCCAAGGCGGAGTGGTTCGAGAGGAATGCGCAGGTGTGGATCGATCTGGGCGACGTAAAGAATCTGGCCGAGGTGACGATGAATGGCAGGCCGCTGGGGATGGTGTGGCACACTCCGTACCGCGTGGACGCTACCGCTGCCTTGAAACCGGGAGCCAATGAAGTCGCGATCAAGGTGACCAATGCGTGGGTCAACCGGCTAATCGGTGATGAGCAGCCGAATGCGATCAGGATCACATTTGCCGATGTGAAGCCGTACAAGGCAAACTCACCACTGCTTCCGTCAGGCCTGCTCGGTCCGGTACGGCTCTATTCGGTGGCGCAGCAGTAGCACAAGGGATAGCAGCGATAGGCCATGCCAGGGAGATTCGAAAACAGTGTCGCCTAGCGACGCTGGTTCTCCCGTGGACTCCGTTCGGCAGCGGATTGCGATGGGGTGCCGGCCTCGCCGCCCAAAAACCCCTCTAAACGGATAGCGTAGTCGTTTACGCTGCGGTCGATGTCGTGGTGAGACGATTGTTCTCTACGGTGTTTCCCAACCCTCAGCCTGATCGATCATTCGGCGCATTGAGGAGATCCTGACAGTTCTCGTCCGACCGAAGATGGGACAGCAGCCCGGCTGAACCAGCTTTGCTCCCCCGTGCGTCACCTCGACGTAGTCCTGTAGAATGCGTACGGAAGGTGCTTATGGCAAAAAAGATCGATCCTCTCAACCGGAAGCAGTACGGTGCGGTGAGTGCTATGCTCACCGTGACCGACATCAACAGCGCGGTGAACTTTTACCAGAAGGCGTTCGGTTTCACCAAACGGGGAGTCATGAAGGGGCCCGACGGCAAGCCGATCCACGCTGAGCTGGTACTGCGGAGCACGACGCTCATGCTGGGGCCGGAGATGGCTCAGATGGGAGCACGGAGCGCCAAGACGATCGGGGCCTCTCCGGTTACGCTGTACCTGCTGGTTGAGAATGTGGACAAGGTCGTGGCCAAGGCAGTAAAGCTGGGAGCGCAGCAGAAGGGCCCGGTCATGGACATGTTTTGGGGCGACCGGAGTGGGACCATTGTTGATCCGGATGGCAATACCTGGATGATCGCGACTCATCAGGCCGAGCCGACGCCTCAGGAGATGAAGAAGCTGATGATGGAACAAGCGCGGGCGCAGCAGGGCGCAGCTAGCGGGTCCTGATCACCGGCGCGTTCGAGTGTGCGCCAGCCGCCGCCGAGCCGTCCGGCTCGGCCAGCGGCCACTGATCTACACGCGCGATAGCCCTGTGAAAACCAGGGAGTGGCGACGCTCGGCTCAAAGTTGGTCATGATCGGATGCCTCGTCGCCGCCGCATGCTTTAATGCATGCTGACTCGGAGAACTGTCACAGCATCCGATGTGGCCACACTCTGCACACCGACGGAGATGAAACCACCAACCTTTCGGTGACGCCAGGCATTCCACACACCCGTCGCCGCTTGGTTTCGAAGCGAGAT
>CAZZHN010000245.1:0-6275 GCA_964654065.1 uncultured Solibacteraceae bacterium | reverse complement strand
CGCTCATTCTGGTCAGAGAACTGCGCCACTCGCCGGAAAAAGTCTGGCAGGCGCTCACCGATCCGGCGCAGCTGCGCGAGTGGGCGCCCTTCGTCGCCGATGGGAGCCTGGGTACGGTCGGAGCCACAGTAAATCTCAGCTGGGTGGGAGCGCCCACGCCGATCGAAACCAAGGTGACGCGAGCCGACGCTCCCAGGATGCTGGAGTACGGCGATATCCGCTGGGAACTCGAAGCCCTCGGCGAGGGCACACGCCTGACGCTGTGGCACAGCATCAATCGCCACTACATTTCGTGGGGCGCCGCCGGCTGGCACATTTCTTTCGACGTTCTGGAGCGCCTTCTCGGTGGAATTCCCATCGGCCGTCTCGCCGGCGACGAAGCCATGAAACTCGAGGGCTGGCAGCGATTGACCGTCGAGTACGCCCGGCAGTTCGGCACTGAAGCACCCCGCTGGACGCCTAAAGCGGCTCAGAAACCGTGAATCGAGGGAATGGCAAGACGATGCACCGTGTAATCGAGAGGAGCTCCCATTGAACTGGAACAAATGGATTCGGCAGATCCACCGCTGGCTTTCCATAGCCTTCACGGTGGGCGTCATTGTCAACACCGTCGCCGTCGTACGGGGGGAGTATACCTTCTGGGTGGGCCTCATGGCGCTGCTCCCGCTCGCCTTGCTCCTGTTCAGCGGTCTGTACTTGTTCGCGCTGCCGTATGCCGCCAAATGGGGCATCGGGCGGCGCACCGGCTGAACGGGCGGGCGGCCGCACGCCGATGGCCGCGCCATTATGGACTGGGCCGAAAATGCGTCTGTCCCCTTTTCCCCTGAACAGCGGGAACCTGAGTAGTCAGTCACTCGGGAAAGTCCTATAATTGAGCTCCCCATGCGATTTCTGACTGTTGTGTTGACCGCTTTAAGTCTTCTGCTGTGGGCCGCGCAGCCGCCTCGCAGAATCTCGTTTGCCCGCGCTGGCGGCGTAGTTCCGGGGACGATGCAACTTTTCATTTCCGATTCCGATGGCAGCGATGAGCATCTGCTACTGGCTGCGCCGCACGACGATTACGATGCGGTCTGGGCGCCGGATGGCAAGTCGATCGTTTTCACATCCGATCGCAACGGCTCGGGGGACCTTTTCCGCGTCAACCCGGATGGCAGCGGGCTGACGCAGCTCACAACAGATCCCGCATATGACGACCAGGCGGCGTTTTCTCCCGATGGAAGACGGCTCGCCTTTGTCAGCACGCGGGGCGGCGGGTATGCGGATATCTGGACACTCGACATCGCCACGATGCGGGCCAAGGCACTGACGTCCGGGCCAGGGGGCGACTACAGGCCGGCGTGGTCGCCCGACGGGAAATGGATCGCGTTTTCTTCAAGCCGCGGCATCACGGCGCCGTTCAGTGAAGGGCGTTGGGAGCGCCTGCAGCTGGCCGAGATCTACTTGATTCGCCCCGACGGCTCCGGCATGAAGAAAGTCACCGGCACGGGCGGCTTCTGCGGAAGCCCGAAGTGGATGAGCGACAGCCGGCATATCGTGGCGTACTGTTCGACGGGTCAACAGACGATGGACCTTCGACGCTCGGCCCCCGACCCGGGCAGGGAATCGCGGCTGGTTTCTATCGATCTCACGACTGGCGCGCTCGCAGACGTGCCGGTGGGGCCCGGGGTCAAGATGAACCCGTCACCGCTCCCGGGAGACGACATCGGCTACCTCCGGAAGGATTCCGCGGAGGCCGGCATCTACTATGCGAGCGGCAGCCGCGGTCCGCGTGGACCGATCCGTGCAGCGGCATGGTCGCCCGACGGGAAACGCGTCGTGTTCCACAGACGGTCGACTCCGAAGCTGCCGCCGCTGGTAAAGATGTTCAGCCGGAATCCGAACTACGAATTGCGTCTGTCGGGTTTGCTGCCCGCTTTCAGCCCTTCGGGCAAACAGTACCTGACTATGGCCGGGGTTCCCGGCGGGAAACTGACAGCTCTGAAGGTGAACACGCCGGAGACCGGGCGGTCCGAGGTTCTGTACCAGGACAAGACTCGCAATGCATTCGTCGGTGGATGGTCGCCCCGCGGAGATAAAGTGGTTTTCGCGTTGGGAGCCTTCGCGGCGTTCTTCGACGGGTTTCATTCCGAATTCCTGAAGCCTGGCGATCGGGTGGAAGGCGGTGCTCAAATCGCGATCATCAATGCGGATGGAAGCGGGTTCCATGAGTTGACGTCCGGGGCTGATAACAATGCCTTCCCGTCATACTCTCCCGATGGGAATCGCATCGTATTCCGGAGCTTCGGCAAGGACGGCCAGGGGCTGCGGATCATGAATCTCGAGGCCGGTGCAGTGACGGCGCTCACCTCGGACTACGATAATTTCCCCTTGTGGTCGCCGCGGGGGGATTTGATCGTGTTCGCGCGGCAGATCGATGGCGCGTACGACATCTTCACGATCAAGCCGGACGGGACATCGCTCAGGCGGCTTACGAACGGTAAAGGGAACGACGCGCATATGTCGTGGTCGTTCGATGGTGAATCGATCGCCTTCACCAGTTCCCGAATGGGCTTCAAAGACGAGGTGGCATATACGGATGCGCCGCAACCCTACGGGGAGATTTTTGTAATGCGTTACGACGGTACCCACGTCGAGCAACTCACCGACAACCAGTGGGAAGAAGGCACTCCGGGATGGGAACCGTTGGCGCCCAAGCCAGTCGCCCGCCGATAGAAGAAGCGCGATAAACGGCTTGGCGCTGCTCCCGCTCGCCTTGCTCCTTTTCAGCGGTCTGTACTGGTTCGCGCTGCCGTAGCGGGGCCTGGACCGGCGTTACCGCCCCTCGACCTCAACTTCCGGGTACTTTCCGGCGAGGCTCGTCAGCGACGAAGCGGGCGCCCTATTCAGATAAACGTCGAAGAACCTGTGCACGTAGTCGGCCGTAATCGCCAGTCCGCGCCGCCCGTCCAATCCGCCGATTCCTGCCAGGCGCATGAGTCCGACGGCGGCCTGGCTGTTCAACAGAATCTGGTCGCTGAAAGTGAAGTGGCTTGCCCGCCTGATCACCACGTACAATCGTCCGTCGGGCAGGCGGTCGTAAATCGATTGGATTTCGGCGCGGATTTGACGGCTCTCTGGATCGGCCATTTCGCGGCTATGGTCGCTGAGAAGAAACATGGCGGGCTTGCTGAGGCCTTCCGGTACCACGCGGCCGAACGGAATGCCGTCCATATCGAGCGCCGCCTTGCACCGCCCATCCTGCCGGCAGAATTCGAGGGCGGTGGCGCCGCCGAAGGAATGGCCGAACATCCCGAGCCGCTGCATGTCCATCCGGCCTGCGAACCTCCAGGACGGCTCGTCATTCAGTCGCTGCAGTTGGTCCACCACGAACGCCGTGTCCGACGTCCACATTGCGAGCAGCTTTCCCACGATCGGGTCCGCAAGATTGCCATTCGCATTTTCGACATTAGCGCCGGGCGATCGGGCGACCACGCTTCCGTCGGGCAGCACGACCACGAACGATCGGTGCGGCGCGTCGAAGCCCACAACGAAGAAGCCGTGGCTGGCGAGATCTTCCGCGAGCGTCGTGAAGTCCGTGGTCAAAGCGCTGCCCCCGGCTCTCAGCAGTACAACCGGATAGGCGCGCTGTTCCGGCGAGATCGTCGCGTTGGACACGCTGTGGGAGTGCACCAAAGCCGAGTCCCGCTTGAGGAAGGATCGCATGAACATGCCCATACGTTGCGCCACCGCCGCCTGCCACGGAACCGGCAGATATTCCGCTGGCTGGTCTCCAGGCAAACGCATCGCTGGATACCATACCCAAGCCAGCACCTGTCGTTTCGGCACGGCAGGGAAAGCGAGTTCGTCCACCTTCGCCTCGTTCGTCCACGCATAAGTGATGCGTCCCACGGCGAAGTGGCCTGTGGGGGTTGGCAATGTGATGGCCGTTCTGTGCTCCCACCACATGAATAGAAGCAGAATGGCGACGAGCGCAGGGACGCCCACGACGACCGTGATCACCGCCTTGACGAGCCACGCCAGCCCGCGGTGAAACGAACTGGATACGGACTGCGGCAGCCCCGCCGGTTGCATGGAACCAGCCTAATACAATTACTCTTTGTTGTAAAGTACTTTAAATAAATAATGCGTGCGGGCCCCGCCTCGGAATCTTATTTTCCGGGTCGCCAAAGCCGTGGGCTCGCGCCAGGCCTGGCCGATGATCCGGACTTTTCGAACGGCGGCAGACGCATGCGCTGGCGGAAAACACTTGCGAGGGTGCAGGCTACGCCGGGCGCAGGTAAAATGGTCCGAGAATTGGAGCTGTCTATGAAAAAGTCCGTCGCGGCGGAAGCTGCTTCTGCATTGATCGATAAGCGGATCCAGGAACTGTGGGATTGGCGCGGGAAGACGCTCGCGAGAGTGCGCGAAATCCTACGCCAGGCAGACCCTGAGATCGTCGAAGAGTGGAAGTGGGGGATCCCCGTCTGGTCTCACGGCGGCATCGTTTGCACCGGAGAGACGTACAAGACCGCCGTCAAGATGACATTTGCCAAGGGAGCTGCGTTGCGCGATCCTTCCGGTCTCTTCAACTCCAGCCTCGAGGGGAATGTCAGGCGCGCCATTGACATCCACGAAGGCGACAAGCTCGATGCGGCGGCCTTGAAGGGTCTCATCCGCGCTGCCGTGGCGCTCAATCTCGAGGGCAAGAGCAGTCCGAAGCCCCGGCGAGCGAGCAGCAGACGGGCCGGGTAGCTGCGTCGCAGGTCGCGGCCCAATCTCTTCCTACATCGAGCCGTAGAGGAAACCATGTCTCAGGAATACATCGAGATCCGCGGTGCGCGTGAGAACAATCTCAAAAACGTCTCGCTGCGCATCCCTAAACGCAAGATCACCATCTTCACCGGCGTTTCGGGCTCCGGTAAATCGTCGATCGTCTTCGATACTGTCGCGACTGAGGCGCAGCGCCAGATGAACGAGAATTTCAGCATGTTCATCCGTACCCTCCTGCCGCGCTACTCCCAGCCGGATGCCGATGCCATCGAGAACCTGAGCATGCCGATCGTGGTCGACCAGAAACGGCTCGGCGGCGGATCCCATTCGACCATGGGCACCATCACCGACATTTACCCGGTGCTGCGCCGGCTGTATTCCTACATCGGCAAACCGTCCGTGGGACACGCGAACGTCTTCTCCTTCAACGACCCAAAGGGCATGTGCCCGAGCTGCAACGGCCTCGGCCGCAAGTTGGGCGTGGACTTGGATCTCTTCCTCGACAAATCCAAGAGCCTGAACGAAGGCGCCATTCTGTTCCCTGAATATGCCGTCGATAGCTGGGGCTGGAATTTCCTCGGCCGGTCGAAGCTCTTCGACATGAACAAGAAGCTTTCCAGGTTCAACGAAAAGGAAATGGACCTGCTTCTGTACAGCAAACCATATAAGTTGAAAACCAATGTCGGTGGCAAGGTCTTCAATTTAACGTGTGAAGGCATCATCAACAGATTTACCGCCAAGTACATCACGCGCGACCTGAAGACCATGTCGGAACGTACGCAGAAGACCGTGGCGCCTTACATCACCATGGCGCCGTGCACGGTGTGCAAGGGCGCGCGATTGAGCCAGGAAGTGCTGAAGTGCAAGATCGGCGGATACAACATCGCGGAGATGGCCTCGATGGAAGTGGCCCAGTTGATCGGTGTGATTCAGAAGGTCAAGGAACCGACGGTCGCGCCGCTTTTGAAAACACTGATTCAGCGCCTCCAATATCTGGTGGAGATCGGCCTCGAATATCTCGCCTTGAACCGGGAAACAGACACGCTCTCCGGCGGCGAATCGCAGCGCGTGAAGATCGTCAAACATCTGAGCAGCAGCCTGGTGGACGCGATGTATGTGTTCGACGAGCCCAGCGTGGGTCTTCACCCGCGGGATGTGCATCGTTTGAATGAGCTTCTGCAGCAATTGCGCGATCGGGGAAATACCGTTCTCGTGGTGGAACATGATCCGGATGTCATCAAGGTGGCGGACCATGTCGTGGACGTGGGTCGGCAGGCAGGGAGTCAGGGGGGCCAG
Organism: uncultured Solibacteraceae bacterium; assembly: GCA_964654065.1. Lineage (GTDB taxonomy): Bacteria > Acidobacteriota > Terriglobia > Bryobacterales > Bryobacteraceae > Bog-375. The sequence goes on along the minus strand of CAZZHN010000245.1, from coordinate 230 downwards.
ATCATGTACGAAGGTCCGTTCCAGAACCTGTTGAGCGCGGACACCCTGACCGGAAGATATCTGAAACAGCCGGTTTCGATCAAAAGCGAGTTCCGTTCCCCCAGCGGAAAACTGCCGGTCAGGAATGCCAACGCGAACAACCTGCAGAACGTGAGCGTGGACATCCCGAAGGGCGTACTCACAGCGATCACAGGCGTGGCAGGATCGGGGAAGAGCTCGTTAATTCATCA
>CAZZHN010000244.1:0-6290 GCA_964654065.1 uncultured Solibacteraceae bacterium | reverse complement strand
CGCTGTGCGGACGGACGGTGTTGTAGTGTTTCCTCCACATCTCGATGATCACCTGTGCCTCTTTGAGCGAATAGAAAATCTCTCCGTTTAAGCATTCATCCCGCAGTTTGGCGTTCCGAGCTGGTCGGACTCGACGTGGAGGATTGCGCGTTCGGCAAGGATGGGCTACCCGGAAAGGCGTGGGTATGACGGCGGGCTTCGCAACGCCGTGGTACTCGCTTTCGGCACTTCCGACGAGCGCTCCGAGGCCATACCGCCAACTCTGAGCCTGCGTTGTTTTCTGGTCGGTTGCGACCGCGTGCAGGAATCAACGCCGCTACCACAGGCGCATGTGGATCTTGCATTATCTTAGGCCTATGTTTATGATTGACTTGTGAGCACGCTCCGTATCCCCGAAGACGTGATGGAGTACTTCCGGAAGACCGGCGCTATGGGCGGGAAGACCCGAGCCAAGAAACACTCAAAGGAACAGTTGAGCCAGTGGGGCAAGATGGGCGGGCGGCCAAAGGGAATCGGGAAGAAGCAAAGGGTGGGAGCAGCCAGGAAAGGCGGTAAAGCATGATCTACAAGCGCGGCAATCTGTATCACATGGATGTGACGATCAACGGAGTGCGCTATCGCGAGGCGCTCGATACGACTGATCGCAGGCAAGCACCGTCGCTCGAACAGAAGCGGGTGGCCGAGATCCAGGCAGGCAAGGGTGCTTCCAGGTCGAGCCGCGATTTTGCACGGAAGCCTTTTACGGCAGCAGCCGACCAATTCCTTGACGACCGGAAGCCCCACGTCGCGGACCGAACTTATGTTCTCGAACGGAACCTGATCTCGCCTCTGCGAAAATTCTTCGGTGAGCGGCTAGTGCTGCGGATCAGCGCGGAAAACATCGCCGCATACCAGCGGGAACGGCGGCGCGCGGGCATCTCAGGTCGGACTCTCAATATGGAAGTTGGCGTTCTACGACGCATCATGAAGCGTGCGAAAACCTGGAACGTCGTCGCGGAAGACGTGAAACTCGACCGGGAAAACAGTGGCGCAATCGCAAAGGTTCTTACGGCCGGGGAGAAAAAGACGCTTTTCGAAACGGCGGCCACGAAAGAAGAGTGGCTGGTGGTCTACTGCGCGGCGGTTCTGGCGGTAAGCACGACTTGTCGGGGTATCGAACTGAAGCATTTGCTTCGGAGGGACGTCGATTTTTTCGAACGGTCCATGGTGATCCGGCGGAGCAAGACCCAAGCCGGGCATAGAGGTATTCCGCTGAATGCGGATGCGGTCGCGGCGCTAGCGCGCTTGCGCCAGCGGGCCGAAGCGCTCGGATCGAGTCTGGGCGATCATTTCGTTTTTCCCGCGTGCGAGCGAAATATCATTGATCCCACGCGGCCACAGACCACTTGGCGGACGGCATGGCGCAGCTTAGTACACGAATCCGCGAAGCAAGCGGGGCGCAAGTCAGCGCGCCTGGCCCTTGAATCCGGCATGGACGTCTGGCAAGCGATCGCGGCCTGGAGGCGAGCGGCGAAACCGATCCGTGGTCTGCGCTTCCACGATCTTCGGCATCAGGCGATCACAGAGCTTGCGGAGGCGGGGGCGCCAGACGCCACTTTAATGGCCGTGGCAGGCCACCTCTCCCGCGAGATGATGGAGCATTACAGTCACGTGCGCATGGCCGCGAAGCGCGAGGCCCTGGATAAGCTCTCTGGTGGCTTGATTGCACCGCCCGAACCAACGCAGAAGGACTCGTCGCTGACACTCCAGTAGGCGGTCACGTCACAATCCACGTCACAAAGGCCAGCTTTAGGGCTGGCCTTTTTCTGCATCTAATTGATTTGGCTGGTCGGGCCGCCGAGATTTGAACTCGGGACCTCTTGCACCCCAAGCAAGCGCGCTAGCCAGGCTGCGCCACGGCCCGAAGTGTTTATTGTACACGCCCTCGCGTCTGTTATCCACCAACGTCATCGTTGGTTAACACGCGCCCTTTACTCTTGTAGAGTAATGCGAGTACGGTGGTGGGCCCTTGTTAACTGAGCGCAACTTGCCGTAGGCTCAGAAACGCCGCTACGCTCACTCGTGGGGTACCGATGACTGTTCCGGATACACTGACTACCATGGGCTCTCAAACGCTTTCCCAGCGCCTGACCGAAGGGCGCCTTCCGGTTGGCGAAGCGTTGCGCTATGCCATGATGCTGGCGGAATCGCTGCGCAAACTGCACGACACCGGCCAGATTCACGGCGCCGTTTCGCCGGCTTCCATCTTCCCTGGCGAGTCCGGATTAGAACTGTCCCCGGCAGATCCTTCCGACGAGATCACGCCATACACCGCACCCGAAGTCGTCTCCGGACGTCCGGCCGAGGCAGTCAGCGACATCTTTTCGTACGGCGCGGTATTGTACGAAATGCTCACCGGCCGCGTAGCATTCGAAGGTGACACACCGGCCGCACTGGCTGAGAGCATTGTGAACACCCAGCCCGAGTCCACCGGGAGTCCGGCGGCGGACCGGCTGCTGGCGTCCTGTCTGGCCAAGGATCCGTCCAGCCGCTGCCAGCGGATGCAGAAGGTGATCCTCGAGCTCAAGCTGCTGGGCGTGGCCGCGCGTAAGGCCGAGGCGGTGCCGCGCCGCGAGATGGTCGAAGCCAGGCAGGAAAAGGCCGCGGAAGCTCTTAGTACGGTGCAGAAGCAGATCGCGGCGTTCACCGAGCAATTGGCGGCTGCCCACGACCGGTCCGCCCGCGCCGAACACGAGATACAATCGCTCAACGAACACATCGGGGCGAGCCTGGTTCCCAACCTGGAGTCGTTTGCCGGCCGTTTCGAGTCGCTGGAGCAAAGTCTGACCGGCATCGCCGACCGGCTCAGCGGACTGGAACAGGCCGAACCACTCAGCGCCCTGCAAAATCAGGTCGCCGCGGTCAGCGAACAACTGGCAGCCAGCCACGAGCGCTCCGCGCGCGCCGAACAGGAGATTCAGTCACTGAACGAGAGCATTGGCTCTCGCCTCGGCCCCAGCTTGGAGTCTTTTGCCGGCCGCCTCGCACAACTCGAGCAAACCCTGACCGGCATTTCCGGCCGGCTCGACAGCTTGGAACAGGGCCTCGTCACGCTCAGCGATCAGGCTGTCCAGGCGAATACCGAGACTACGGAACGATTCACCAGCGTGGAAGGTTCGGTCGGCTCGGTGCGCGACCGCGTGATCCATGTCGACGAGCTGGTTGCGCCCATGGGCGCGCGCCTCCAGGGGGTGGAAGCGGGCGTCAACTCCGCAAACCAACATGCAGCGGGAGAACGGGATCGGATGCTGGCGGATATCCAGGTGCTGGAAGCGCAACTGAAGGAACATGCCGCGGCGATCGAATCCTCCCGGTCTGCTGCCGCTCAAACAGACGATCTGGTGGAACGTGTCGTCGAAGCGCTGGAATCCCTTCAGTCCTCAATCCTGGAGCAGCCCGCCGACGAAGCGCAGGAATTGAACTGAGCCGGGGCTGGAGGCCTGAACCAACCGGTCTTTTTCCGGCCCGGTCCCGGCAACGTCCGGGTGGCGGCTCCGCAGCCTAGCGCAACTACCGCTGCCCGCCTCGCTGCATCAACCGACTCGATCTCCCCGCAGGGCGGCCCGTGAGGAAGCGGCCGGCTGCTCCCGCCCCTTCCATTGCGCTCCCTTCCCGCGCCACCGGTCCCACGCGGATCGCAGGGTGGCGGCCAGGTAGAACAGCGCCACCAGTGGCAGGCCCACCGCTTCGTAGGCCGGGCGCCGGAAGAAGCGCAGCGCGGGCCAGTAACAAAGCGTCATGAGAAGCCATGCCGCCGCTCCGAGCCATCGTGCAATGCCGGAGGCCGCCAGCGCCAGCACCGGCGGAGCCGCGTACGTCAACAGCAGGCCGGCGATGGTGGCCGCCAGCAGCCAGGTGGAGTGGTGAAGCTGGGTGAAGGCGCTGCGCGAAATCATCCGGCCTGCCTCGCCGAACGTAGCGTAGCCACGCTGCGTGTCTCTTCGCTGGCCGCGAGCCACACCTTCCCGCCGCGCCGTTTGATCGCGCGGCCAGTGCGCAGTCGTCGATCCAAGCGCCGCAGATGGCACCGATGCCGCCAATCGCGGCCAGTGCGTCGCGCCGCACCAGCATGCATCCGCCCGCCGCCGCCGCCGTGGACCGCCGCGGATTACAAATCCACGCCGGCGGATACAGCAGAAAAAAGAAGAAGACGAAGGCCGGCATCAGAGCCCGCTCGGCCGTGGTACGGCAGCTCAGTCGCGCCATGTACGACACCAGGTCGTAGCCGCCGCGCTGCGCGCGCGCCACCAGGCTGTTCAGGTTGGAAGGCGGATGAGTAATGTCGGCATCGGTGAGCAGCAGATACTCCGGCGCGCGCCGCTCCGCTTCCCCAACCCCCTGGCTCACCGCCCAGAGCTTGCCCGTCCATCCCTCGGGCAAGAGCGCCGCGCCCACCACCGTCAGCAGCTCCGGGGCTGCCGCGGCCCGCGCCGCTGCGGCGGTGCCGTCGGAGCTCGAGTCATCCACCAGAACGATATGAAACTCGCCGGCGTAGCCCTGCCCCGCCAGCGAACGGATCGCCTGGCCCACCACCGCGGCTTCGTTGCGCGCCGGAATCACCGCCGCCACGCCGGGCAGAGGTGGAGCGGGAGCGTCCACTGGCGGACCGTATTCCACCCGCCAGAAACCGCCGCGAAAAACGAGCAGGTAAGCCCACGCGGCCAGGGTTGCCGCGCCAAGCAGAGCCAATATCATTGACGACGCGCCTGAAACCCCTCATTATCCTCCGGCGGCGCAGCTCCATGCCGGCTGCATCGGCCTGTGAGACACTCGATCCATACCATGCAACCTGAACCGTGGCTGCGCGGGCCGATTCCGGATTTGAGTCCTCTGCTGGCGCCGATCCTCTATTCCTTTCGGCAAGCATACGAGGACCTGGCGGAACATACAGAGGGGCTTTCCACGGCGCAGATTTGGGCCACGCCTTACGGGGGCGGCTCGGTTGGGTTCCATTTGCGCCATATCGCCGGAAGCACCGGCCGCCTGATGACCTACCTTCGCGCCGGGAACCTGACACCGCAGCAGTTGGCCGCGCTCCAAAACGAGCAAGAACCCGGCGCCGGCCGCGATCAACTTCTGGCGGAGATGCGTGGCGCCTTCACGGAGGCGGAGAGAGTGGTGCGCTCGATCGATCCTGCGACATTGGCGGAGCCCCGGTTCGTTGGCCGCCAGCGGCTTCCCAGCACCGTCATCGGCCTGTTGACGCACATCGCGGAGCATACCGCGCGCCATGTGGGTCAAGCCATCAGCGCCGCCCGCCTGGCGCGGGCGCCGCAGGGCCCCTAGCGGGCGCCCTCCGCCGCTATCCAGGGGCAAGCTAAACCACGCCCCACCAATGCGGTGCGTCCCGTGGGGATGCTTCGGCTCGCCAGCCTCCCATGACCAGGAATCGCCCGCCCGCACCAATCGGCCCCATCGCGGCCATGCGCGCTACACTGATCTCTGGGAGCACGCGAGCGTGGCTACGATTGCATCCACTGCGTCTGAGGGCGCGACCGACCGCCGGTTCGAAGGGCTCTCGCCGGAAGAGCTCATCCACGCTTTCCGCCTGATGCACACCGCCCGGCGTATGGACGACCGCGAGGTGGCGCTGAAGCGCCAAAACCGGATTTTTTTCCAGGTCAGCGGCGCCGGACACGAGGCGCTGCAAGTGGCGGCGGGCCTGGCCTTGCGCGCCGGCGAAGACTGGGTCTACCCTTACTACCGCGATCGGGCGTTGTGCCTGACGCTGGGCGTGACGCCGTACGAAATGCTGCAGCAGGCGGCCGGCGCGGCCGCAGACCCGGCCTCGGGCGGGCGCCAGATGCCGTCGCATTGGGGACACAAGCGATGGAACATCGTGAGCGCTTCGTCGCCCACCGGCACCCAGTTTCTGCAGGCGGTGGGCTGCGCAGAAGGGGCGCGCTACCACGGCAATAAAAGCGAAATCACGCTGGTCACGTGCGGCGACGGCGCCACCAGCGAAGGCGAGTTCTGGGAAGCTCTCAACGCCTCCTGCCTGGCGGGGCTGCCGGTCCTGTTTCTGGTGGAAGACAATGGCTACGCCATTTCCGTCCCCGTCGAAGTGCAGACCGCGGGCGGCAGTATCTCGCGTCTTGCCGAAGGCTTTCCCGGTCTATTCCGCCAGGAAGTGGACGGCACGGATTTCCTGGCGTCCTATCGCGTCATGAAAGCCGCGGTGGAATGGTGCCGCATGGGGAAGGGGCCGGCGCTGGTGCACGGGCATGTCATCCGGCCGTACTCGCACTCGC
>CAZZHN010000243.1:0-6386 GCA_964654065.1 uncultured Solibacteraceae bacterium | reverse complement strand
GCCTTCGTGAGGTTGGCTTTCTGACTTTTCGAGTAGACAGTTAACAGGAACACAGGGAACGCTTCGTTATGGAAGTAGTAAACTACTCGGACGCCACCGCGCTTCCCTCTGCCCTTGGCTGCCCAGCGAACTTTCCGAACGCCGCCCGACTCCGGAATCACATCTCCCGCCTCTGGGTTCGCGGCCACGAATGCAATCAACAGCGACCTTTCCTCCTCCGCGAGCAGACCAGCGGCCTTTCGAAGGAAAAATGGCGTTTCGACAACCGTCATCGGCGCGAGTTCCATCGTCTCCACTATACGCTAAAAGCGCATGCTTCGCGCAAGGCCTTGAGCGGCGGCCTTCGATTTCGGTGAAATGGACAGAGGTTTCCGCCGCCTCGGGCCGGGAGATTGCCCGCGAGTGAGTTCGTACACTGTAGTTAGTTTTGTAGCTTGCTGAGATCCTCAAAGCTCAACAGCCTTCGACCGATTTCAACAGGTGGGCGCCATCTCAATGAAACGTAATGAGTTGACAATAAGCTGCTTCCGGTCGGCACAGGAAACCCTCTTGGGCGCGGGCGGTCGGGCGTCCAAATCGTCCAGGCCCGACGAAAGCGGCTCCAGGGCGGAGCCGCCCAGGGATGGATTGGCGGACCGAAGGACACAATATCCGGCTGCCAGGCCAAGTGCTATACGCTAACCCAAGAGGGACGGCAGCAACTCGAAGCCCGGAGCCACCTCATTTCAGCGCAGCTTGTAGAGCAGACTGCCTGAGCAAGTGCCCCGCAAACAACTTCTGGCTGGCCAGTGTTTCAGTATGGCCAGCGATTCACCTCAAAGCCACTTGGTTACCATTCTCGCCACGTGACAGACCGAACACCTTCCCGACTGCCGGTTCAACCCCAAATCAGCCACGATCCTCGTTATGTGGCGTTCGTTCATGCGAACTCTCGCAATATGGAGAATATTCCTGAGACAGTCATCGCAGTACCCGATGCCGACGTGTTCTTTAAGGAACGCGAGCACTGATTGCGAAGGGGACATTTGCAAGATCGCGGATCGCAGGATGTACCCTACGAGATCATGCGCGTCAATTTGTTGGGCATAGCGGCGCTGGTCGGCGCGTCTCTTACAGAGCTCACGCATTGGATACAAGGCGCAAGTCCCTGGACCAGGAGATCATGAAGTTCCTGTCTTCTTAGCTGCCCTGACCCTCCGCCATTCCCAGATGACTGCCGCCCCGCCGATAACGGCCACCACAACCAGCGCGCGCAGCCAGTCGGATTGCGTGATTTGTGATTTCGCCGCATAGTACGGCCAATCCGGACGATTAAACTGCCGCTCGATAACAATGACGAGCAGGCTAGCCACACCGATGACCCACAGCACTATCAGAAAGCGAATCGCAGTCAGCTTTTCCATGCCGCACATTACACACCTCGAAAGATACAAACGGATAAGCTGGTGCTTGGCTCAGTCCCGACGTTAGGACGCCGATGTGTTGGCCGCCACCAACTGGGAGTTGGTTGTGCTCCAAATCCCTTTGATACTGCCGCCGGCGCCCATGAAGATCGTCGCACACGCCAACGCCACGAATGCCATTAGAAGGGTATTCTCGATCAGATCCTGGCCCCTGTCTTCTCGCCAAAAGCCACGCATCGACGCCCCATTCCTCGAACCAGTACGCATCGGGCAATCTCCTTACCTTGCGGAGCCACTTGCGCCCTGGGGCTCGCTCTTAGCCCGAGGCGCGTGAGTGCCGCCAATCGGATCAACCAACGATATGAGAATACTGCGGTACTTCACCAGAACTCCAGAATGTCTTAGGTTGCCCGAAACAGCTAACTGATGGGTGACCTTAGTTCTCCGACTGAGGTTAGCAGCCAACTGATACCCATCGTTGATCACAGGGTTAACCCTTCTGCGCCGCGATTCCCTCTGGCACCCATTTCTTCAGCGCTTCGATCATGTCGTCCAACCGCACGGGCTTTGAGATGTAGTCGTCCATTCCCGCCGCCAAGCACCGCTCCCGGGCACCGTCCATAGCCTCCGCCGTCATTGCAATGATCGCCACCCGCTGATCTGACCCTTGGCGCTTGCGGATCTCCCCCGTCGCTGTGTAGCCGTCCATCTCCGGCATCTGGCAATCCATGAAGATCAGGTCGTAGGGCACCATAGTGCACATCTCGACCGCCTCGCGCCCGTTGGCCGCCACATCCGGCCTCAGGCCTGCCCGCTCTAACATCCGCACTGCCACCATTTGATTCACTGCGTTATCTTCCGCCACCAACACGCGAATGCCCGTCCCAGCAAATCTGTCAGCCAGCTTTGACGTCGGCTTCGAAATCTCTCGCGGCGCGCTTGTCCGGATAGTAAGCCCGCTCTGGAGTTTTTTCGACCATGCCGTGGCCAATGTGTTTAACAACTGCGATTGGCGCGCCGGCTTTATCAGACAGGCATCAATGCCGGTCCCCTTCATTCGGCGCACCTCGCTCGAATGGCTCACCGATGTGAGCATAATCAACACCGTGTCGCCTAACAACTGATCCGCCTTGATGGCCGCAGCCAGCGTCGCTCCGTCCATCTCGGGCATCTGGTAGTCCAACAGCACGACCTGGTACGGATCACCCGCAGCCCGCGCCTCACGCAATGCCTGGATCACCTGCGTAGCCTCCGCATAGCTGCCGTTGCGCATTCCCCAACTGGTGATCTGTTCGTGCAGCACGCGCCGGTTCACAGCGTTGTCATCCACGATCAGCACGCGCAAACCCCGCAAGTCTGCCACTGGCGCCGGCTCGGCGTGCGGCTGCGCATCCAGCTGTAAGGGCACCACGAACCAAAAGGTCGAGCCCTTTCCTAGCTGGCTGGCCACTCCTACTTCGCCACCCATCAAGGTCACCAGTTGCTTGGAAATTGCCAATCCCAGCCCGGTTCCTCCAGCCCTCCGCGTGGTCGAGCCATCCACTTGGCTGAACTTCCCGAAGAGCCGGTCCATCTTATCCGCCGGGATTCCTGGGCCGGAGTCTTCAACCGCAACGCGGATGTGGGCTTTCTCCGCGTCCTGCGATTCACAACCCACGGTGATCAGCACCTGACCAGCCGACGTAAACTTCACCGCATTGCCCACCAAGTTGGTTACAACCTGGCGGATTCGCCCGGCGTCTCCGATGAAATGCCGCTGCAGGCCCGGCGGATACTCCAGCACCAGGTCGAGCTGGCAGTCCTCGATTTTCGGCGCCATCATTTCATTGACTTCTTCGATCACCAAACGCAGGTCAAAGGGCATCGCTTCGATGACCATCTGTCCGGCTTCGATCTTCGAGAAGTCTAGAATATCGTTGATCACGCTCAGCAAACCCTCGCCCGACCGCCGCGCCGTCTCCGCGTACTCGCGTTGTTCCGGCGACAGATCGGTATCCAGCAGCAGTCCCGTCATCCCGATCACGCCGTTCATCGGTGTGCGAATCTCATGGCTCATGTTTGCCAGAAATTCGCTTTTTGCCCGGCTGGCCTGCTCCGCTGCATGCTTGAGCCGTCCTTCCTGCTCCAGCTTCTCGCGAATCACCGCGGTCTGTAATCTGACTCTTCGGCGCAACACAGCAACCCAGGACAGAACAGCGAACAGTAAAGCCGTCACGGAGCCAAGCACGGTTAGCAACCGACCAAGTGTCCACCAGGGCGCGGACTGGACCACTGTGAAATCGCTCGCACTGCGCAGCAAAAGGCTGAATGACTTTGGGATGCGATATGCGAGATTGCTCTCGGCGACGATCGAGCAGATGCCGGTTACGCGGACGATGCTACCCCTGTCCAGGGGAGGCAGCCGGCCGTGATCCAAAGTGGCGTTGAACAATTTGCCGCCGGCCTCGAGCATCACGGCGTTTTGGCTGGTACCTCTGAGCTCGTCCACAACGGCAGCGTCGATGGTGACTAACTTGGAATCGTAGCCGCCTTCCAGGGCTTCGTCCGCGGTTATGGGTGACGGCGACGGCATGGGCCCCCGTTCGATCCGCGAGACCTGCGCGTCGTGCATCTCCGGGCTGAACGAGCCGGGGGTCGCGAAGCCGAGTACGTCCACCTCATCGCCCGCACGGAGATCCGTGCCTGTATGGTTGACCACTTTGACGCCGGCACCGCTATCTTCGACGTAGGATGGGCCAGAGGGACTGGCCAGGGTGACAATGCCGCGGATCCGCGTCCGGTGCCCCGGCGATTCGGACAAAGAAAAGCGAAGAAGTTCATCTATCGGATGGGGCTCCAGCGTCGACGGATTAGGACCGGGTTCCAGCAGGCGCACGAACTCAGGCGAGGGGACGTAAAGCCGAATACCCTCGATCTGCCGCTTGGCATTGAATATCGACCCACAAACTCCTTCGACCTGGACGCGGCTGTCCGGGAGGGGAAGTGGGCGGGCGTCTGGATTGTGGACCAGGAGGGAGTACCTTTGGTTTCCCCACTGCAGTGAAACGAGGTCCTCAATCAGGGGCCGATGATCTTCGACTCTTTGCACAATTCCTTCGGTCTTAACCCAGGCGCTGTCCATCTTTCCTGAGAACAGCTCATTGAAGGCCACCGGCGCCGGTAGCGGCATGGGAGACGTGGAGATGCGTTCCGCCGATGCACCAGAAACGATGGGTGCGAACTGACCGGGCGCGGTGACACCCGTTAGCTCTACCAGATCGCCTGCCTTCACGTCCAACTCGCGGATCTGCGGAGTGCCTACGTATGTGGGACCGGTTTGATCCTGCACAAAGAACGCGTTGGACGTGGGATTAATGTAGGTCACCGTTGCCCGGAGGTGAACCGGAATGGCTCTGGCGGCCTCTTCTGCGCTGAGCGCATGAACCTCGGCCACGGATGTGATGATTCGGTGAGGGTTGGGGTGCGACTCAGGGCCCCCCTCCGTCAGTCTGGCGTCGGTGATTTCGACCTCAGCACCGACGATTTCGGCAAAACCGATTGCATCGACTGCCTCGCCGAGTGGCAACGCTGCGTTGGGGGCTTGCCGGATGCGGATGGAGCCACTGCTGTCCTGCAGCCGCAAACCCGCGATCCCGCCTGCGGATCTGATGATGCCATGGAGATGGAGTTCGCGCTCTGCCAGCGAACTCCGAAGCAGTGAGATCACGTCGCGAACGGTCTGAACGCCAACGCCATCGGGGGCCGGCGCGAGAACCTCGAAGTCCGAGCTTCGGGGGATCCACACCCGCACGCGCGCGGTGCGACCGTAGATATCGCGGCTTAGATTTGCCACGGCGCGCACCCGGACCCGTGCACCGATCTTGCCTGCGAGATTTGGCAGATTAATGGCGGCGATGTAAGCCTCGAACACCGTTGCGCCTGATCCCACTCTGATAACGGCGCCGCCCGAGCGGTCCTGCTGCCGAGAGCGGAAAACACCTTCGACGGCGACATACCGAAAGCCGGTACGACCCGCCGTGACGTCACCGACGCGGACCGGCAGCGCGTTCGGTTCGTGCCTGCTCGGCAGAAGCTTGGCCTGGCTGGCGACAATCGTGGGCGCGGGACCTCCTTCGTTCACCTCGCCGATGATCTCTATTAGGTTTCCCGGTCTCAGGTCAATGTTCAGGAATGGCAGTGTCAAGCGGGCAGCGCCGGTACCGTCTTCCATAAACGCCAGATTGGTGGTCGGATCCGAAAGCGTGACCCAGCCTTTCACATGGACTGGCACACGGTGCTCCCCTACGTGAAAAGGCAACTCGGCGACTTGCTCGATGTGCTCAAGCGGGGCGTTCGTGCGGCGGCCTGTACAAGAGCTGGCAGCGAACAGGGCAATCGCCGTCAGACAGGCGCGGAGGCGTCTCGTTCGCTCGGACACCGTGTGCCGCGCGATCGGACCGGGCGCGAGATATGCTGGCTTCAGCGGCAAATTCGTGCTCATGAGTGTTCCGGAAGTGCATCCGCACAGCGAGGCGCGAATTCTGACGACGCAGAACAGCGCACACAACTCCTTTATGAGCGTATGCCTGGGACAGAGCCCCAAGTCAATGCTGACAACGGGCATGGGACACCGTTAACGTTCGGTAATGGAAGGCCATCTTGGAAGCGGTTGGAGTCGGCGCAGACGCCCTGCCAGGGTTGGATCTCGGCGTTGCGTCATACAAACAACTACGGACGGCGGACGCGCCCGGCGGGTAGTGGAGGGACCGAAGCGCAGATGGACCGCGGTCCAAACTCTGCCGTGATGGCATCGGGGCCAGGGCGGGGACGTGCGACAAACACCAGTTAACCACACGAGCGGCGCTATCGGAGAGTCTGAGAGACGGGCGCGAGACGGCCCCATTCAGCCGCCTCCGGGCTGGTCGCAGACTCTCTGGGCGTCCCTGTAAAGAGCCCATTTTTCACCGACTATTGGCCATTATGGCCAGATCCCAAGGTCCCGAG
>CAZZHN010000242.1:0-6429 GCA_964654065.1 uncultured Solibacteraceae bacterium | reverse complement strand
GCTGGAACGGGTTGCGATAGGGGTGAGCCGGTTCGGGATATTGCCGGCCCCGGCTGCGGGCGACCGGGAATCGCAGGCGCGCCAGCATGCGGCAGCCACGACTACTGCGGCAGCTGGCCGGACAAAGACAGCGCCAATTGTCCCACAGGGCCGCCGACCGTCTTCAACGGCTCGAGCAGTTTGCGCGCGTCGGCCGGGCGCTGGATGATCAGGTAGCGCGCCAGGGTGATGGTTGCCTGGTCTTTCGACACCAGCGCGGTGGGGTGGTCGATCAGATCGCGCAGGATGGCTTCGCCCTTGGCGGACCGCCCGTCGGAGTAGTAAATCTGCGCGAGCGAAAGCTTGGCCAGGGACGCGAAACTGGCGTTGCCGTGCTGCGCCACTTCTTGAAAATGCTTCTCGGCTTCCGCCATGTTCGACGCATCCGCCTGGATGGCACCCAGATAATATTGGGCCACCTCGCCTTCCGTGGTTGCGGGGTACCTGGCCGCAAGGCCGGCAAACGCCTTGGTCGTTTCCTGATCCTTCGCCGCCTGCGTGGGGAAATTGAGGCCGAGGGAATTGGGGGCAGGGCCGATGGGCGCCTCCTGGATCAGGATCGCCCTGGCCAGTGCTTCTTCTCGCCCGGCCTGTTGGTGTTTCTGATAGACCAGCCAGCCGGCGACGAGGGTGGCGACGCCGAGCGCAACAGCGCCGTAGCGAATGATGTCTTTATGGTGCTCTTCGAAGAAGCTTACCGTCTGTCCGACTTCGAGGGCGAACTTGTCACTTTTTAGCTCTTTACGGGTGATTCTAGCCACGAAAACCTCAGCTGGTGGAACCTACATGGTATCACGGGCGCGGGCGAAAAGCGGCCTGGCGGGCAACGTGACGGACGGGCCGCGGACGGGCGAGGCATGCCTCGCCCCTACAAAGACCTGCTGGGCCAGGCTCGCCTGGGCCGCGACCTGCAGGAGGCCTTGCCGTCCGCGGCCTGCGGCTGAGCAGTGCCAAATCCCGGTACACTCAAGAGGTAGGAGTCCGACTTTTGTCGGGCTGTGCGCGTCTACACACCAGGAGCCAAGGCTTGATCTTTCGGGCGGTTGAGGATGGCGATCTGATTCGCCAGGCTGCCCGGGGCAACGTGGAGGCGTTCAACCTCCTTGTGTCCCGGTGGGAGAAGCGTGTCTACAACTATCTCCTGCGGCTGACCGCCAATCGCGAAGACGCTTTGGATTTGACGCAGGACGTGTTTCTGAAGGCGTACCAGAATCTTCGCAAGCTGGATGACGCGGCGCGTTTCGCGCCGTGGCTGTATCGCATCGCCCATAACGAGGCCTATTCCATGTTTCGCAAGCGAAGGCCGGAGAGCGATGTGGCGGATTTGCCGCCGGCGGCGACGGAGACTGGAATCGCGGTGGGAGGCAGCCCGGTTTTTCCCATCGAATTGAGCCTGGCGGTGGCCAGCGCGCTGGAACGGTTAACGCCCGAACAGCGCGAGGCCGTCACGCTGAAGATCTACCAGGGGTTCAAATTCGAGGAAATGGCCGAGATTCTCTCCTGCCCGGTTTCCACCATCAAAAGCCGATTGTATACGGCGCTGGAACTGCTGAAGATCGAGCTGGCTCCGATTGAGGCACGAGGTGTGTCATGAGTTGCTCGCCATTCGATTTGAAAGATTACTTTTTCGATGAGCTGGACGGCGCCGGGCGCAAGCAAGTGGAAGCGCACGTCACCGGCTGCCGCGCTTGCCGGGAAGAACTGAGCCGTCTGCGGCTGACCGGAACCACGCTCTTGAGCCTGCGGGAGGAAGAGATTCCGCGGCGGATCGCTTTTGTTTCCGATCCCGTCTTTGAGCCTTCGGCCTGGCGCCGCTGGTGGAGCGCGTTCTGGAACACGCCGGCGCGGCTGGGCTTCGGCTCGGCGGCGCTACTTTCGGCGGCGCTGGTGGTGTTCGCGCTGGTGCGGCCGGCGCCGGTCCAATTGGTACGGCAGGTGCAGGTGCCGGCCGTGCAGACTGCGCAGACGGCGCCGGCGGTTTCCGATGCCGCCATCCAGGCGCGCATCGACCAGGCGGCCGACCGGGCCGTGACGGCGCGCACTCAGCAGCTTGTCGCCGAGGTGGCCGCCGAGCGCCAGAAGTTGCTGACGGTGGCGGCGGAGCTGGAGGTCGATAACAGCCGGCAGCACGCCTTATACATGACGGCGTCCCAATACGGTCCGCCGCGGCAGCCCGCCATGGAGGCGAAATGAGACCCGTACTTGCCATCCTGCTGACTTTGGCGCCGCTTTCGGCACAGGTGACGCGGCCGGTCTCGGCCAACGCCCGCGTGGGCGCCACGATACCGGCGGCCCCGGTGCGCGTAACACTAGCCTCGCTGGCGGCGCTCTCTCACGGCTTCGACCGCAGTCTCCGCATGTTCGCGGTGACCGACCCGATCGACGTGCTGGGCAACACCCGCGGCGTTTACCTGGATGGTTACGGCGCGGTGTTCACCACCGAGCTGAGCCCCGTCTTCACGCCCGGGTTGAGCCCGTTCCAGCCCAACATCAGCGAGCAGGACAAGGAGAAGGTGCGGCAGCGCAAGCTGGCACGGCTACCGGTGGTGGAGCGCTTGATGAACTCCATGCTGCAATCGGCCGCCAAGGACCTGACGGTGCCGGACGACCAGCAGATCGTGGTGATGGTGAATTTCGTCTACCTGCCGTATGAAGACACCAACGGCCTGCCCGGCCAGATGGCGGTGAAAGGCACACGGCGCGCCATCCTGAGCGGCGCGCAGATCCAAGCCACGGTGACCAATCAGTGACACCCGAGCATCTCGCACCCCAGGCCAGTGCAGCGCCCCCGGTGGGAGTACTGCGCTTTCAGCGGCTGGGCGAGATGCTGATCGAGCGCAAAAAGATCGAAGCCGAAGAACTGGAGCGGGCGCTCGAACTGCAGCGCGAACGCGGCGACAAGCTGGGCAAGATCCTGGTGGATATGGGGCTGGTGGCGCAGCGCGACGTGCTGGCGGCGCTGAGCGAACAGCTGGACGTGCCGTTGGTGACGATTGACGGCCCGCCGCCGGCGGCGCCGGAAATCGAAGGCCTTTCGTACCGCTTCCTGCGGCAATCGCGCGCTTTTCCGGTGGCGTTGAACGGCTCCGTGCTGACGGTCGCGATGGCCGACCCGATGGACTTCGAAACGGCGGCAGCCATCGGCTCGTTTTCGGGCCTGGAGATTCAGACAGCGCTGGCGTCCGAGCAGGAAGTCGTCGACGCCGTGGAAAAGCACTACGCCGACGGCGAACGCCAGGTGCTGGCCGGCGGGGGCGAAGACGAAGAGGCGCTGGCGGATCTCGAACACCTGCGCGACATGGCCAGTGAAGCGCCGGTCATCCGGCTGGTCAACACCATGATCGCCGACGCGCTCGAAAAACGATCGAGCGACATCCACATCGAGCCGTTCGAGAAGGAATTCCGGGTCCGCTTCCGCGTGGACGGCGTCCTGTTCAACCAGGAGACGCCGCCGCGCGAGTTGAAAGCGGCGATCATTTCGCGTTTGAAGCTGATGGCCAAGCTGAACATCGCGGAGCGCCGGCTGCCGCAGGACGGGCGCATCAAGATCAAGATTCTGGGCCGCGAGGTCGATCTGCGTGTCTCCACCCTGCCGACCCTGTACGGCGAGAGCGTGGTCATGCGCCTGCTGGACCGGTCGGCGGGAGATTTTTTCGATCTGCGCCGCCTGGGCTTCGACGACCGGATGCTGCAGCAGATGGAACATTTCACCAGCCTGCCGCACGGCATCTTTCTGGTGACCGGGCCCACCGGCAGCGGCAAATCGACCACGCTCTATTCGGCGCTGAAACGCATCAACCTGCCCGACAAGAAGATCATCACGATTGAAGACCCGGTGGAATACCAGATGGACGGCATCAACCAGATCCATGTGAATCCGCAGATCGGGCTGACGTTCGCGGCAGGGCTGCGGCACATCGTGCGGCAGGATCCGGACGTGATCATGGTGGGCGAAATTCGCGACCGCGAGACCGCCGATATTGCCATCCGCGCCGCGCTCACCGGCCACCTGGTGTTTTCCACACTGCACACCAACGATGCTCCCAGCGCCATTACGCGCCTCTCTGATATGGGCGTGGAGAATTACCTGATGACCTCGTCGCTGGTAGCGGTGCTGGCGCAGCGGCTGGTGCGCGTGATCTGCAAGGATTGCAAGCAGCCGGCGGGTGAGGCGGTTGCGCCTGATGGAACGCGCGTCAGAAGCTTTCGCGGAACGGGCTGCGCAGTCTGCAACGGCACGGGCTACATTTCACGCGTCGGCATCTTCGAAATGATGCAGCTCAGCGACGAGCTCCGGACCTTGATCATGGAAAAGGCCGACGCTTCAGTACTGACCGACGCGGCGCGCCGCGCTGGAATGCGCAACCTGCGCGAGGATGGATGGCAGAAAATCCGGGATGGCGTCACCACAGTGGCGGAAGTGATGCGCGTAACGCAGGAGCTCTGATGCGGATGAGCGATTTGCGCGGTCGAGGAAGAACAGACGATCGTTTTTTGTCGTCTGTCAGCGTTTCCCACCTGGCGAGCAATGACAGACCACGAAAGACGATGGTCTGTCCTACCTTGGAACCGGAGCCGGTCTGATGGCCTCCACGTTCTTTTTCCGCGCGGTGGCGTCGGACGGCAAGATCCGGACCGGAAGCCTGTCGGGCAGCGACGAGAGGGTGATCGCCCGCGAGCTGCGCAAGCAGGGCCTCACGCCGGTATACGTGGGCGCCACGCCGAAGGGCACATCGTTCGAGATCAAGCTGCCATCCTTCGGCGGCCGGAAGCGCAGCGACGTGCTCTTTTTTACCCAGGAGCTGTCCACGCTGCTGAACGCGGGCGTGCCGCTCGACCGCGCGCTCACCATCGCAGCCGAGCTCACCGACCGGCCGCAGTTCCGCTTCATCGTGCTGGACGTATTGCGGGTGCTGAAGGGCGGCCGCTCGCTGGCCGACAGCCTGGCGGCGCACGGCGACTATTTTTCCGAGCTGTACATCAACATGGTGCGGGCGGGCGAAGCGTCTGGCGCCCTGTCCGTCATCTTTGCCAGGCTTGCCGAATTCGAACGCTCGCGCGATGAGCTGCGCAACTTCATCGTCTCGGCCATGATCTATCCGGCGCTGCTGGCCACGGTCGGTGCAGGCTCGGTTTTTATCCTGCTGAACTTTGTGGTGCCGCGCTTCGCGGTGATTTTCGCCGACGGGCACATGAAGATGCCGACGCCGACGCGCATCATGTTGGAAGCCAGCCACCTGGTCGAGACCTATGGCTGGTTCGTGCTCGCCGGGCTGGCGGCCGCCGCGATCCTCTGGCGCGTCTATACGCGCACCGCGGCGGGCCGGCTGTGGTGGGACGGCGCGCGGCTGAAAGTGCCGCTGCTGGGAGCGGCGCAGCTCAAAGCGGAAACGGCGCGATTCGCTCGCGCCATGGCCACGCTGCTCGAAAACTCGGTCCCCCTGGTGCAATCGATCGGCATCGGCGCGGCCACCCTGAACAACCGGATGATCGCGAATTCGCTGGTCGGGGTAGCCAACGGAGTCAAGCGCGGCGAGGGGATTGCGGCGCCCACCCGCAAGGCGGGCGTGTTCCCGCCGCTGGCCGCGCACCTGCTGACGGTGGGCGAGGAAACCGGCCGCCTGGACCAGATGTTTGCCCGCATGGCCGATATTTACGAGAATGAAACACGGGCGGCCATCCGGCGCTTCACCAGCATTTTCGAACCAGTGGTAATCCTGGTGATGGGCGTGGTGGTCGGCGCTTTGATTTTGAGTATGCTGCTCGCGATCACGAGCATCAACGATGTGGCGGTGTGAAATGAAGCAGACGGCGAATGGGCGGAAACGGGGCGAGGCCGGCGTCACCCTGATCGAAATGCTGGTCGTGGTGACCATCATCGGATTATTCGTGGCCCTCGTCGGGCCGCGGCTCTGGCAGAACGTGGACAAGGCCAAAATCACGGCGGCGCACGCGCAGATACAGGGCTTCATGGGCGCGCTCGGCACCTACAAACTGGACAACGGCAACTTTCCAACCACGGAACAGGGCCTGGCGGCGCTGCGAGTGAGGCCGGCGGACGCGGCCCAGTGGAACGGGCCGTACATGCCGCAGGAAATTCCGAAAGACCCGTGGGGCCACGACTGGGTGTACAAATTCCCAGGAGACCACGGCGATGAACCGGACATTATCAGCTACGGCGCCGATGGCCAACCCGGCGGCGACGGAATCAATGCCGATGTCGTCAGCTGGAAAAGCCAGTAGACCGGAGGTGGGACAGGCGATCGGTTTGCGTCGTCTGTCGATCCCGCCGTGCTTGCCACCTTCCTCAAAGTGCCTCGGTTTGCCGAGGCATGACAGACCACGAAAGGCGATGGTCCGTCCTACCGAGCGCGGCGTAACGCTGATCGA
>CAZZHN010000241.1:0-6431 GCA_964654065.1 uncultured Solibacteraceae bacterium | reverse complement strand
CGCGCAAACGACTTGCAACACTTCCAGCCTTTCAGGGGATTACTCGATCAGGATCTCAGGAGCGATCGTAGCTGGGCCACAAGCCGGCCCCGTCAACGGGGTGAATCTGACGCACTTTGACGGCAACGGAGGCCTCACTTCGGTGGATCACGTCATCCTCAATGGCGCACTGCCGCCCGTCGACTGGAGAGCCGCTGTGGGCACTTACACGGTGAATACGGATTGCACCGGCCAGGCCACATTCACCTATCCCGACGGTCAGTCACCCGGGCTTACCTACTATTTCGTCTTGACAAATTACAGCCAGAACTCTCAATTCGGCGGCTGGCGGTACGCCCAAATGGAGATCGTCGTCAGCACCCCTGCGTTCAACATCACCGCCGTGGGCACGAGAACGCAATAGGAGTCCGCATTTCAAGCGGAGGGAAGCCCCGAATCATGGACAGGCCCGCCCCATTGGAGCTAGCTGAGGCTCCGGAGCCCCCGAAGATCCAAGCCTGCTTGGGTTTGGATCTCGGGCGTTTCTTAATAGCCGCTTCCGCGCGGATGGAGTTCCGGTGCGCAGCCTGACAAAAAGGGTTGTGGCTGCCGCGGGAGAAGGATCTGCCGTTTCGGGATCATGACGACGCCGGACGGCCGGTGCGGTCTCAGGAGCGGCGTGCAACTTGCAATCGACGTCCCGGCCGGTGAACGCGGGGACCAGTTCTCGCAGGGGCTGTTCCGCGATGTATAGCTTCTGGTCAGCAAGGGCCGAACGCTTCGCGGGCGTATGATCTTCCCTTGAGGGGCATCTCGCGCCGCTGGGCGGCGCCAGCATTGTCAAGGGGGATCGGCCTGGCCAAAGTCAATCGCGACGTGCGCGGATCACATCTGCGGTTTCAGAAGCGCCTGGTAGACGGGGGGCCAGCTCAATTGTTCCATATAGGGCGCCCCGCGGCGGTACATTAGCTGGGTCATGCCAACAAAAATGAGATCGTTAGTGGGATCGACCCAGAACCAAGTCTCCGCTGCTCCCCACCAGAAGAAAGTACCTTGCCCAACCACTTCGTCGGCTTGCAGCGGGTCTGAGACGACCGCGCAATCGTAGCCCCACCCCATGCCGGGCCGGATGACCACTGGACCAGCTGAGAACTCGCCCGTCATGAGACTGGGGGCGAGATGGTTTGATGTCATGAGCTGCACCGTAGCAGGCGCCAGGATGCGAACGCCGTCCAGTTCGCCGTGATTCAGGAGCATCTGAGCGAAGCGCAAATAGTCCTGCGCGGTCGAGACCATGCCGCCACCTCCTGAGGCCATCGACGGCTGCGCAGCATAGGTGCTGCTCGCGTCCGCGACGAGCTCGCCTTTCTGGTCTGCCGCATACAGGGTTGCAAACCGGGTCCGCTTTTCTTTCGGGACGAAGAAGCCGGTGTCCTTCATGCCAAGTGGCCCGAAAATATGCTGCTGCATGAAATCGGGCAAGGACTGGCCCGACAGTTTTTCAACGATATAACCCTGGATATCCATCGACACGCTGTAGACCCAGCGAGTTCCCGGCTGGTAGAGCAACGGGATCTTCACAAGCTTGTCAATCATCTCTTGAAGGGATTGGGATTGCATCACCTGCTGGCTCAAGTACATCTTGTCGACCGGAGTAGTCCCTAAAGACCCGTAAGTGAAGCCCGCCGTGTGAGTCATCAGCTCGCGCATGGTCGGGGGATGGACAGGATCTTCCAGAATCATCTTGCCGTTCTGATCCACTCCCTTGAAAACTTGCAGATGGGTGAACTCGGGGATGTACTTTGAGACCGGATCCGAAGGATGCCATTTGCCTTCTTCGTAGAGGATCATCATGGCAACGCCAGTGACGGGTTTGGTCATGGAGAAGATGCGAAAGATCGTGTCCCTCGTCATCGGGGAGCCGCTCGCGATGTCCTTCTTGCCGTAAGTCCTCTCCTCGACCACTTTGCCGTGGCGCGCGAGAATTGTTACGACGCCGGCAAGCTCCTTCTGGTCCACTTCCCGCTGCATCGCGGCGTGGAGCCGCTCAAGTCGCTCAGACGAGAATCCGAACGCCTCGGGTTTATTCCCGGCAAGCTTCAGGATCTGCTTGTTCGCTTGCTGAGCCTGGGTCTGATGCTCGCCGGCGACAAAGAGCAGTCCGGTGAGGAGCGCTGTGGCCAAACGCGAGAGTCGTGTGTTTTTCATTTGCCTTGGTCCCGTTTTGATTTGTGGCTCGGCGGGGAGGATCTTGATCGCCACGTCGCGCTTCAGCCGGGAATCATGAGCGCGATAGACCTCGCCCCTCCCGCCTTGGCCTAGCAGGGAAAGAAGCTGGTACTGACCAATCTTGTCGCCGGGAGACAACGGCATATGAGTATGAACAAGTCTACCGCTGTGCATCAGAAAACGGGGTCAACTCCTGAATCACGGCGCATCCGGAAGTTTTCAACCGAGCTTGAAACGCGCAAACCGCGGTTGTGGCGGGCAGGCGGTGAAAGGCCAACGGGCAGCCACACCGCAGCCTTCTCGTAAGCCGAGTACCTACCGATAACAAACCTTATCGTTCCGCTTCTCCTGCACAAGGCTGTTTGGTGCGGCATAAGGGCGGCGGCCGCCCGGCGCTCGCAGCCCGCCCACGCGGATAGACTGCCAGCCTCATTCCAATCGCTTCTGCTACGGCCGATGCGGATACTAGATTCCCTCTAACTTCGCCATCAAGATCCTCACCCTCCTACGGCTCACTTCCAGACGCGCACCTGTCTTCAGCAAGGCGTCGGCATAACCGCCCACCAGCATATTTACTTCCGACACATAGTCGAGGTTCACGATCGCGGCCCGGGAAATGCGGCAGAACACCGCAGGATCGAGGCGGCGTTCCAGCTCGTTAAGCGCCGGCTCCATGACATAGCTCTGACCGGTGGTGTAGAGCTTGGTCAAGCCGCCGTCCAAGCCCCAATACACCACTTCCTTCTGCGGAATCACCACGAAGCGGGAACCTCGCCTGCCAAGAAATCGCAAAGGCGCCATTCGCGCGGTCTGAGTGACCCTGTCAACATTCGCATCCGCTTCGCCTGTGCCCACCGTGCGCGCTCGCTCGATCGCCTGGGCCAGGCGGGTGCGATTCACCGGCTTCAAGAGGTAGTCGACCGCGCATAGCTCAAACGCATCCACCGCGTACTGATCGAAGGCGGTACAGAAGATAATTTTCGGGCGTGGCGATCGCAGGGAGCTCGCCACGTCGATGCCGCTGCAGCCAGCCATCTGAATGTCGAGCAGCACAAGATCAGGCTGGAGTTCATCAATGCGCTCCATGGCCTGTTCGCCATCCTCCGCCTCGCCGGCGACCTGGATGTCGTCGAATGCACTGAGAAGCAATCGCAGGCGGTCGCGGGCGACCGGCTCGTCGTCGACGATCAGGACACGCATCAATCGCTCCCTGCCGAATCCATTGCGGTCGGAATCTCGAAGGACACGACGGTGGTTGCGGCGGCATGGTCGCGCCGGATCTGCAGCACGGCAGCGGAGCCAAAGTGCGCGCATAGTCGCTCCTGGATGTTCCTCAGTCCATATCCCGCCCCGGATGAGGACTCCGGCAACGAATTGACGCCGATTGCGCTGTCGAAGCCCGGTCCGTTGTCCGACACACTAATCACCACTCTGTCACCGGGCCCGCCGTCCCCAGTCAGGCGCGCCGAGACCGTGACTACGCCTAACCCGCGCGCCACGGCGATCCCGTGTTTGATCGCATTCTCGGCAAGCGTTTGAATCACCATTGCCGGGATTCGGATGTCCTCGGTACCGGCCTCCACGCCGATCTGTACGCGTAACCGTTCTCCAAACCGGGTCTGCTCGACTGTCAGGTAGGAGCGGACGAACTCGATCTCCTCGGCCAGGCGCACCCATTCCCGGTCAGCCCGCCGCACGGTATAGCGGAAGACGTCGGCGAGTTGCTCCACCATGCGCTCGGCCCGATCGGGCTTCTGCGGAATCAGGGCTGCGATCGCGTTGAGCGCATTGAAAAGAAAGTGGGGGTTGATCTGCGCGCGCAGTGCCTTCAACTCCGATTTGGCCGCGCTGAGCACCAACTCCTGTTCGCGCTGCTGGTGGCCGATTCTTTCGTCGCGCCGGCGCTGGCTGTCCAGGGTGGAAGCGAAGGTTCGCGCCAGAGCGCCGAGCAGCCTGGCGTCTTCACTCAGAAAAGGAATTCCATCCGGCCGCGGAAATATGCGGATGCCCCCCCAACCCGTCCCATCCACTCGGACTGTTTCGCTGAGCCCGCCTGGCTCGGGCGCTGCCGCAGGGAGCGCGTCGCCGTCGATGCAGGCCTTCGATTGGAAGATATAGGACAGACTCGACTCGGATCGCTCGAGAAGGTCCTCTTCGCTCGCGGTGTCGCGCAGGCTTTCGGCAAAGCTCTCCTCCGCGCCCGCGGCGGAGAATCGCCGGCCCAGCCAGGAGCGGTCGATCCAGGAGTTTAGCCTCGAATAGAGCCAGGGCGTCGCAAGAACGAAGGGAGCCAAAGTGACGGCCGTCATCCAATATTTCGCGAAAACCAGCTTGCGGAGCGTCAGATGTGGTGAGATCAGCGCCAGGTGGCATGTGAGGATTACCAGCGCGATCAAGAAAAGAAGACCACGCTTTGCGAACACATCGAAGAAGGTAAGGCGCTCGCCGTAATAGACAGTCACCAGAACGAACGCCAACGGCAGAAAGAACCCCACCAGGGAGTCGAGCCAGCGCGGCCACCACACGAGCTGGAGAACCAGAGATAGAAACCACGCGCCGACAATGGCAACGTACCACTGCCGGTGACGAAGCCGGAACGCGCTGTCATCCGAACGGAGGGACAAACGGATGACGACAAGACTGAAGATCCCACCGCCCGCGAGCAATAAGTCGGACACCGGGACCAGTTGATCCGGGAGCTTCGGCCACGGCATCGTTACGCCGAGAATCCACAAACCCCTGATCAACGCTATCGGCACCGCCAGCGCCCATGCTGTCCGCACGATTGCCTGCCATAGCCAGTGTTCGGGCAGGCGGCTGCGCTCCGTGACATAGAAGAGTTGCAGCAGCAGCGGCCCAACGAGTGGGCGTTTGACGACGTGCATCACGTTGACTGGATACAGGACTTGGGCCGCAGCGCCGTCGGAGAACGTAAACGAGAGGTAGACCCACAGCTCGTTGAAGTAGTGGGCGGCGAATACCAGAGTTAGCGCCCGCCAGGTCCAGCCACCCCACACCGGCTTTCCCAGGCGATATTGCCGGAACTGAAGATACAGCAAATGGCAAAATGCGTAACCCGCGAACGTATGCAGGATCAGCAGCGTAAGAAAACTAAGCTGAGCAAGCCCTTGGTTTCGACTCATGTACCTGTCCGGCGACGTGGATATAGCGATCGCATGTCCGCGCCGGCTTTGAGAAGCTTACACTGCTCCGACAATCATAACCCACCGTGTATCGCCTTCGGCAGCGGCATCCGTTCAATGAAAGAGAACGCCGATCGACCATCCGACTGAATCCACTCTCTGCCTGGGAAGGACGTCAGACCCGACAAACGCCTGGCTATAATTCAGAAAACCTCGGAGACCGACCCTCCGCGTGATGCGGAGATTGAATCCTGCGCTGACAGCCGCTGCAAATCCGCTTTCCGCGTCGGTTGACGATAGGTTGGTAATCGATCCGGTTGTGTTGAAGGTTGCAGTTGAGTGGGCAAGGCCGAAGAGCGCATTGGCAAAAGGAGTGACGCGGGTGTGGTTACGCCACTTGACCTCTGGGCCGGCAAGAAAGTCAAACAACTGTGGATTGATCTTTCCCTCTTGCGTTTCGGCCGCAGGACAAGGCGGCTGTTTACAGAACTGTGCGGTGAACTGGTTATAGCTGAGGTGGGCCGAGAAATCTCCCACCACGCTGAAGTATCGGCTTATATTGCCGATTACAGCAGATTCAAACCCCTTGCCTCCTTCGTCGTAGTCCAGGCCGCTCACGGGGCGGACTTCCGAGAAAAGGAAGGTGTGATTGTTCGTTTCTATGGCAGAATAGCCGGCAAAATACTCGAGTTTCGGGTAAGTCTGAACGTCGGTATCCTGCGCCATGGTCCAGGAAACACAGCCAGCGATAAATAGCAACGCGCGACCCACTCCCCGCATTGAGAGCCTCCGAGGCAATCGTGAGGCAAGAAGCACAAATCTCCGACAACATCCGGGGGAGTGGCCAGCTGGCGCGAATGGACGGCGCAATCCGGCACGGGACTGGTAAGGATGTGCGAGGCAGCCTGGCCTGCCGATATCTGGTCATAACGGGCCGATTCGAGCAATTGCCGCCAGCGTGCCCTTCCCCGAACGTCGTTTCTCGGGAGTGACTGAACGCATACGAGCGCGGATTGGGTGAACATTACTCATTGCATGCGAGCGATCCTCACATGGGGTGGGATGATAGCGGAACGAAGG
>CAZZHN010000240.1:0-6432 GCA_964654065.1 uncultured Solibacteraceae bacterium | reverse complement strand
AGTGTTGGGATATCCGACCGCCTTGCACTCCGGTCATCATAGATCCAAGTTTCCGCCTCAAAGACAGCCATCGGGGTGTCAGCGCCGGGTTCGTACGTGGGCGTGAGGGAGAGTAGACTTTGCGGGCCCTGACCAGCTCCACATCCGCACCAGACCTTTCAGTTCCATGACCACCGCCGCAACGGTTCTTGTCGCTGAACGACGGGTTCTCACCGCGAGCCCTGCCCTGCTGATGGCGGGGGTGCGCGCGGCGACAGACATGGTGACACTATCGATCGCCGTGCTGGCCGGCTTCCGCTTGTGGCTGCTCGTCAATCCGACTATCCCGTTTCACCCGCTCACCATGTGGATCGCGGCGGGGCTCTCTTTTGTGGCCTTCGCGTGTTACGGTCTATACCCGGGCGTGGGGATGACCGCGGTGGAACATATCCGCCGCATCTGCCGCAGCATCACCCTTGTGTATCTGCTGCTCACCGCGTCGATGTTCCTGGTCAAGGACTGGTGGGCCGATTCGCGCGGTGGATTTCTGCTGTCGTGGGCCTTCTCGCTGGCGTTCGTCCCGCTAGGGCGCTGGGTTACGGGAAGATATCTTTGTCTGCGGCCGTGGTGGGGGATTCCGGTGATGATTCTGGGCGCCGGGGAGACCGCCAGGACCGTAATCGGCAACCTGCGCGCCAACGAAGTCCTTGGATACAGGCCGGTGGTGTGCCTCGACGACGACCCGCAAAAGCAGAACGATTGCCTCGGCGTCCCCGTGCCGGGCGGCCTGGCAGGCGCCCGGTATTTTGCGGGGGTTTATCGGACGCGGTGCGCCATGATCGCGATGCCAAGGCTTCCGCGGGAAGAGCTGGTGCGGCACCTGGAGGATTGGTCGCGAGTCTTTCCCAAGATCGTGATCGTGCCGGACCTGTTCGGAGTGGCCAGCCTCTGGACCGCGCCGCGCGACCTGGGGGGCGTCCTGGGCCTGGAGATACAGTGCAACCTGTTGAACCCGCTCAACCAGCTGCTGAAGCGCGCCACCGACATCATGATTTCGGCGCTCTGTCTGATGGCGGCCGCGCCGTTCCTCGCGGTTGCGGCCGTTTGGATCAAGCGGGCGAGTCCGGGCCGCGCCTTTTACCACCAGGAGCGCGAAGGCAAGTACGGAAAGCGAATCCGCGTTTACAAACTGCGGACGATGTACCCCAACGCGGAGCTGGCGCTGGAGCGCTATCTCGCCTCAGATCCGGCAGCCCGCGAAGAGTGGGCCCGCTTCTGCAAGCTGAAGCGCGACCCGCGCGTGATCCCCGGCATCGGCTCGCTGCTGCGCAAGACCAGCCTTGACGAGCTGCCGCAGCTCTGGAATATTCTGCGGGGGGAAATGAGCCTGGTGGGTCCGCGGCCGTTCCCGCATTACCACAACGAGCGCTTCCAGCCCGAATTCCAGTCCCTGCGGACGCAGGTGACGCCGGGCCTCACCGGGTTGTGGCAGATCGGCGCGCGCAGCAATGGCGACCTGGAAGTGCAGCGGTCGCTCGACATCTATTACATTCGCAACTGGTCGCCGTGGCTGGACCTCTATATTCTGATCCGCACCCTCCGCACGGTGCTGTCGCGGGAGGGCGCCTACTGAGGACGGGCCGCTCCGGTCCGCCATGGAGACACCTGAGAAGAAGAAATGCCAGAAGGAACAATCGCAGGAGAGAAAACCGAAACAAGGCCGTCCGCCAAGACTTCCATCACGGCCATCTGCCATAAGTGCGGATCGCACCGGGTCCACAGGTCGCGCCGCCGCGGCGTCCTGGAGCGCGTCGTCGCTCTGGCCGGGATGCGGTTTCGCCGCTGTCACGAGTGCAACACCCGTTTTGCAACCTTCGGCAATTCCGTGCTGCTGAAGAGCGATGTGGACAGCCTTCTGCGGAAGGTCGGGATCGCCCTGCTGATGATGGCGGCGCTGATCGTTGTGGTCGCTGTTGTGATGTGGTTCAGCGGCCAGCAGGAGTCTGCGTCGAGCTCGGTTGCGACGCCGTGTGTGGAGAGTCTCGCATAAGCTGTGCGGGCGCGCGGAATGCGGCGTTCTTCCCTGATTCGCATCGCACTGGCTTGGCTGGCGTGTGTCACCCTTGGCTCGCTGTTCCCCTGGCGGCCGTGGGTAGCAGCCGGATCCATCCGGATCGTGGCCCACTTAGCCGTCTTCTCGTCGACAACCATGCTCCTGCTTCTGATCGCACGGAGTCCCCGGCAGCGGCTTGCGGCGCCAGTGGCGGTGGTTGCGCTGGGGATCGCGATTGAATGCGCCCAGCATTGGATATACCGGGGTCCATTGGAATGGTGGGATATGCGGGTGGATGCCTACGCCGCGATCGGCGCCTACCTACTGGCGAGCCTGCCGCCTCTGCGCAGCGTGCTGGAAAGAGAGCGGACATGACGGCGTTTTTCCCGTCGCCGGCCAGGCTACGCCACGATGACTTCCTCCTGGCTGCCGTCTGCCGAAACTGATGGTCGACATTCACAGCCACATCTTATGGGGCCTGGACGACGGCGCCAGAACGCTCGCCCAATCGCTGGCGATGATGAAGATCGCTGCCGGGTCGGGCACCACGGACATTGTGGCCACGCCGCATGCGAATTACCGCTACCCGTTTCAGGCGGCCCTGGTGGCGCGGAGGGTGGAAGAACTGTCAGCCGCCGCCGGCGGGCTGCCCAGAATTCATCGCGGATGCGATTTTCATCTGAGCTTCGATAATATTCAGGACGCCCTGGAGAGTCCCGCCAGATACGCGATTAACGGCAGCCGGTATCTGTTGGTGGAGTTTCCCAATGCCGCCCTTACTGGGATGGGCACTGCCCTGAGCGCACTGCGGCAGCGAGGCTTGATTCCCATCATGACGCACCCGGAACGCCAGCCGGCATTGAGCCGGATTCCAGCCGAATTCGAAGAATGGATCGAGATGGGGTGTCTGGTTCAGATCACCGCTCAATCGCTGCTCGGGCGCTTCGGAACGCACGCCGGGGAATCCGCGTGGGACCTGCTGCGGCGCGGCATGGCGCACATGGTGGCGAGCGACGCGCATGACGACGAAGACCGGACGCCGCGCCTGGATGAGGCCTTCGCGGCCGTTGCGGCGCGAATGGGCCGGCCGGCCGCGCAGAGATTGTTCGTCGACAATCCCAACGCCGTCATTGCCGGCGGGAGCGTAGCCACGAGACCTCCGAAGCGGTCATCGCGGCTGCGGTTCTGGAAATAGGAACCCTTCCGCAACCCGGCAACTGCGAGTCGAGGCGGGTAACTCACCGTGGGGCCACGAAACGCCGAAGTGGCTTGGGTTGCAGAAACCTTCCTGCTGAGTAAGGGGATCAAGTGATCGTCGACGCCGAACGTAAAGCACGGCACCCGGATTCGAAACCTTCTCTGGTCAGGGCGGGAAAGGAGCTGGTCCGTCATTTCATCACGAGAACTGGACTTTCCGGGTTACACTTGCGGATTCGTAAGGGCATGGGGCAGAACGTTGACCATCTCTTTGCCGCGTCCATGGAAGAGCGGTTTTCCCTGATTTATAAGAATCGGGTCTGGCTCAATGGCCGCCGGTTCGGTTCCCTGTCGGGCTTCGGTTCCGAGCTTGAGAACACCGAGCCGGTGCGGCAGCACCTGCCCGAATTGCTGCGGTCCATCGGAAGCCAAACTGTTCTAGACATAGGCTGCGGTGACTTCAACTGGATGAAGGAAGTAGAGATCCCCTGCCGGTATATTGGTGTCGATGTTGTGCCCGAAATCGTTGAGGCCAACAGTTCCAGTTACGGCTCGGGGATGAGGGCTTTCCGGTCCCTGGACGCCACATGTGATCCCCTGCCTGCGGCGGATACGGTCTTGTGTCGCGAGGTGTTATTCCATCTCTCATTTGCCGACATATGGCGCCTGATCGAGAATGTGCGAAAGATGGGCGCCTCATTCCTGGTGGCCACGAATGATAGCGGGTTAACAGTGAACGCGGATATTCGATCGGGCGATTTTCGTATGCTGAATCTCCAGAAGCCTCCCTTCTCGTTTCCCTCACCTGATTCATGGATTCCGGACAATTGCGTTTCAGGCGAGCGAGTATTGGCGGTGTGGAGGATTTCCACACTTCCCCAGAGACGAAACTGACCGGCCTCTGGCATTGGCCCAACCACGACTGACGCCGCTCGCCTAGCTCGCGACTCGCCGACCATCGGAACAAAAGCAAGATGCGCCGCACTCGCCGCCGGTGGGCTGAGAGATGCTCTGCTTTGGTGTTTTCTTAAGTGGTTGTCGACCGTGGGGTGCCAGCGGCCGCTGTATCCGCGACGCAGATAGCCGGGTGACCCTCACGTACCTTCATGAAGAAGCGCTTTTACGAGCGCCGAGCATCCTCTGGTAGGCGTCGAGGAGCTGTAGCCGTGCACTCTTTCCTAGCGGCCCCGGTAGTTCGCGCGGCTGGTAACTACGGAAGAGTTCCACTGTCTTACGAAGGCTCTCGGCAAACTCGATGCAAGGCGGACAGCCAGCAAGGTGGGTTTCGATCTCTTTGCAGGCGTCGGGTGGAAGCTCTAGGTTCAGGTACTCGGACAGCAGTGAAAAGACCTCCCTGCATTTCTCAGTGCGCTCATGCGACTCCATCTCATCCTCCTCTCGTGTGCCTTGGCAAGGCCTCGCCATCGGTCCGCAGGCATGCATCCAACTTTTGGCGGACCGCCAAGCGGCCCCGATGCAAACGCGTCTTGACGACGTCCTCCGTCAGGTCGAGGATCTGGGCGGTCTCCAGCGTAGACAACTCCTCCATATCCCGCAACAGGATTACGGATCGGTAGTTGTCCGGCAGCTCGCTAATGGCCCGAGCTAACACCTCTTTCATCTCGGACTGCAGCATCTGGCGGTCCGGCAGGCGAGACCAATCCGCGATCTGAATCTTGGCATGGCCCCTTTCCGGGGTCATGGCCGGCAGAAAGTCATCTAGCGAGAGTTCCTGCGATGGAGCGAAAGCGCTCTTCCGCCGCTTCATCAAGCAGGCGTTCTTGGCAATTCGAAAAACCCATGGACGAACCCGCTCTGGTTCGCGGAGGTGGTCGAAGCTCTCAAACACTTTGAGAAGTGTCTCCTGCGCGACCTCCTCGGCGTCCTCGCGGTGGCCGCACATCAGCCAGCTATAGTGGAAAACCTTCGAGCGGAAGTGTTCCACAAAACGGTCGAAAGCCTCTGGTTCACCAGCAATCAGTTTCCGCGCGAGTTCGACCTCTCTATCACGTTCCAAAGCGGGTGCCGCTTCCCATTGTAGCGGCGCCGCCCGGGCTCTTACCTGCGCGAACGCGCGACAGCATCGTACCCGGCTGCACTTGTTTTTGAAGATTCAATCCGTGTCGAATGGCCTAGCCGGTACAGATCATGGCCAGTATGTCTACGTATTCCGATGCGGCTCCGGTCGGGGCTGCAATTCTGAATGAAGGCGCCAAGCCTCGCCATCGGGACGAAGTGGGTCGCGCGGGCCGTAGAAACACCGGCATTTAGGCTGTCAATGAGGACGACAATCGGGAGTGGCGCATGCAACTTCGCTGTGTGGTTCCGTCTGTCGCAACAGCCGCAGGCCGCCGGGCCTCGGCGGCGCCCCATCGGCCCCTTGAGGTTGGCAAGACACGGTTTTAGTCGGCATCCCTCGGGCTTCCCGCTACCGCACCGGCCGCCCTGTGGTTTCGGACAGGCCGGAAACCAATCCCGGATGCTCCACAGCCATTTTCTTAGCCGTGTGGCAAGCGAAGCAGATCGGGTTCGCAGCCAACAGCGTCTCCTGCAGGTTCTCTGCGGGAATCTCGCTCCATTCCACGGATTCTCCATCGGCGCGAAAAACGGCCGGTTTAGCGCCAGCCAACGAGATGTCGCCGATCAGCCTGCCGCAAGAATGGCAGACTTTGCCTGCATACCACGTAATCAGGATGTTGCGGACCAAGCAGCCTTCGGGCGAAGCCTCGATCTGGTTTAGGCACTGTTGACCGCAGCCGGCCTTTTCCGGCCAGCGGGAACAGGACTCCAGACGCAATTGCGGCGATTTTCCCAGAGCCGTGGCCACCACGTGACGGGCGTCGACCGACACCCCAGCGGGACGTTGATTCTCCGGGCAGGTCACTACCCGGCGGCCTCTGTACTTCCACCAGGCGCTTAGCAGACGCCAGCCCGCGATGCAGCACAGCAGTGCGGCGATTGCCGCCAACAACGGTACAGCCATATTGCTCTCCCCTATCAAGATAGAACACTGCTGCTCAGAGTGCCATCCAGATTCCGGCTCCCAAGTCTTTGATTGTTCGAACCGTTCCGAGCGCGGTCCAGGGCTCTA
Organism: uncultured Solibacteraceae bacterium; assembly: GCA_964654065.1. GTDB lineage: Bacteria > Acidobacteriota > Terriglobia > Bryobacterales > Bryobacteraceae > Bog-375. Next base: position 112 of record CAZZHN010000240.1, on the reverse strand, counting down.
CTACTCCTGGCGGCTTTTCGCCGCTATGGCTCTGACGAATAAGGTTAAGTGGCGGAGGGGTTATCGGTATGTATGGTCCGCCGCGGAGTTGCAAGCGAAAACTGAATGGGTT
>CAZZHN010000239.1:0-6461 GCA_964654065.1 uncultured Solibacteraceae bacterium | reverse complement strand
CTCTCGCTGCCCGCGTAGGATTCGTCGCCGCGCATCACCGCCGCCCACTGTTCGGTCGACATGGCCGAGGTGCCCGAATCGGTGAGCAGATCGATTAGAATGTGGCGCGCGTCGATGAGGAACAGGTTGTATCCAGCCGCTTCCAGATAACCCTGGCGCTCTTCCCGGCTGGTGTAGGTGAGCGGTTCCACGCTCTTGATGCGAAACGGTTCGATGATGGTGCGCACGCCCACATTATTTCACCTGGCGCGCCGCGGCACACAAAAACCAGCGGTAAGGCGCTCGGCGAAACCGCCGGGTTGGCAGGCGGAAGCGCCTGCCAACCGCAAACCCACCGCGAAACCCGGACCGCGCCCAATCACCTCGTCACCTGCCGCTAAGAAATCCGTGACGCCAAACCGCTCCCTCAAGGTCGCGGCTCCGATGCGCGTTCCGAGCCGCGACCGTCAGGGAGTGATCGCTCGCGACTGAGCCGCTGTTTTCTGGCAGGCGCCTTAATGTCTTGTCTGGTGCGCTGCGGCTTCCCAGCGGCCGGCCAGCAGGTCGACGAAGTTGAGCCACGCCGTGTCCGGGTGCTCGAGCTGGCGGTAGAGGGTCACGTACTCCGGATTCTTCATCCCCATGCCGGCGAAGGCCAGGAAATAGATGCCGTCGGACTGAAAATCCGTGATCTGTTCCTTGTCCCATTTCCTCCGGTCGGCCAGGTGGGGAGCCAGGAACGCGATAACGTTCGCCAGCGTGGCGCCGCCCTTACCCTGCGTGCTCCACAGGTCGACCCCCTGCGCCTGGGCGATGCGGCAGGTGGTGGCCATCGCTTCGGTATTAAACGCGGAGTAGAGGAACGCGCGGTTGCGCTCCTCTTCGCGTGGAGCGCTCCCTTCGGCGCCAACCTGGCGCGCGAAGACGGAGTCGCGGTAATAGTTGAACGCCATTTGCGCGGTGGCCTTGTCGTCCAGGAAGGTGGCGATGGCCGCCACTTGTGCGGTCCACCAGAACGCGCGATGGTTGCCGCTGCCCTTCTCGTCGCTGCCGATCTTGCTGTGCGTCAACCAGTGAAGGTATTCCTCAAACCACTTGTGTGTAGCGGCTGCTTCCTTCGCGTCCCATTGCCCGCTTTGCGCGAGGAATTCCATGCCCTGCACCGCGCGAATGAAAACCCGTCCGTCCAGCGCGCCACCTCTGGCCTCCGTAATCCCGCGGATCGCCTGCGAATATTCCAGGCTCGGGTTCATGCGCGTCTTGGGATTCAGAAACCACGTGTTAATCACGTGCGCGGCTCGCTGGCCGTAGCGGGGATCGTCCATGAAAAATGACGCCGCGCCAAGTGTGAAGATGGCGTCGCAGGTGGCGTTCAGCGCGGCTTTGTTGGCCACGAAGCGGTCGGGGTTGATGTGGCCCTCCCGGCGGACCCAGGGAGCGGCCGGATTGGCCGGATCGGGCCACCAGAACGCCGCTTCCCCGTAGTAGTCGTGCGGGTCCAGGTTCACGCCTGGCGGGCGGTCCGCGGTGACGGTCCACGGGCCTTCGTGGAGGCGCTTGTCGGCCTCGGCGCGCAGGCGGCGGCCGGCGTCCAGCGTCCAGGGCTCCTTGCGAAGGATTGCGCTGTGAATAGGTTCGGCCTCATCCTCGGAGAGCAGCGTCATCGGGACGCTGGCGGCTCCCAGGCTGCACGAACACAATATGAGAAACCCCGCGATTCTCATTACTGCGATTGTAGCCGATGGCGCGCCGCTCACCGCGTGCGGCGTCTTCGTTCCGCGGCCCGCACCTGCGCTTCGTTCATGCCGAAGTAGTGGGCAATTTCATGCCAGACCGTGTCGGCCACCATCTGCGCCAGGTGTTCCGGCGATTGCGCCAGCCGCTCGTGCGGTCCCTGAAAAATCAGGATGCGGTCCGGCATGGAGAACGATTCGAACACGCTGCGATGCGTGAGCGGGCGCCCCTCGTAAAGTCCGAGCAGCGTGCTGCCGCGGGGCGTGCGGCCGCGCGCCAGCTGTTCCGGCGACGGCTCGGCCTCCACCATCACGGCCACGTTCTGCATCCGCTTGCGAAACCGCGCCGGAATCTGCGTCACCGCCTCAGCCACCAGTTTGTCGAAATCGCCTGCCTGCATGGAAGTCGCTCCGCCGCACTGTTATTCTACTGGTTTGGGAAACAGGGATTCGCAGCGCGTGGTGGTGGCCATCGACGGCCCCGCCGGGGCCGGCAAGAGCACCATTGCCCGGCGCCTGGCGGCGCGGCTGGGCTTCATTTATATCGATACCGGCGCCATGTACCGCGCGGTGGCGCTTTGGGCGGTGCGGCAGGGTGTCGACTTCACCGACCACCACCGCATGGAGCAGCTGGCGCTGGCTGCGGAGATCGAACTCGCGCCCGGTCGCATCCACCTCAACGGCGAAGATGTCACCGAATCCATTCGCACGCCCGAGGTCTCGAGCGGCGCCTCCCGCGTGGCGGTGATCCCCGGTGTCCGCCGCGCCATGGTCGCCAAGCAGCGCGCCATCGGGGAAAAAGCCAGCGTCGTCATGGAAGGCCGCGACATTGGGACGGTCGTGTTTCCCGGCGCCCAGGTCAAGATCTTTCTCGACGCGCAGCCCGGCGAACGGGTCCGTCGGCGGCTGGCGGAGGGGCGCGCCAAAGGCGAGACCATCACCGAAGAGGAATTGGCGGCCCAGCTGCACGAGCGCGACCAGCGCGACAGCACGCGCGCCGATGCGCCCCTGGCGCAGGCGCCGGACGCCATCTACCTGGATTCCACCCCGCTCAGCATCGATGGCGTGGAAGAGGCCATCCTCAAGATCGTCCGCTCGCGCGTGACCAACGGGAAGGAATTCCATTGAGCGATCTCCTGGTGATGAAATTCGGTGGCACCAGCGTCGGTTCGGCCGAGCGCATGCGCGTGGCCGCCGGGCTGGCTGCCGCGGAGCGCGCCCGGCGCCCGGTGGTGGTCGTCGTCTCGGCGATGTCGAAGATCACCGACCTGCTGTTCGGCACCATGCGCCATGCCGAGGCAGGCGACCGCGCCGGCATGGAGGCCAACATGGCCGCCCTGCGCGCGCGCCACGAGGAGGCCTGCCGCGAGCTGCTCCCGGAGCCCCGCCGCTCGGCAGCGCTGGAGCGGGTGCGCGAGCTCATCGGCGAGTTTGAGCGCATCGTGGGCGGCATGGCCATGCTCAACGAGCGGCCGCCGCGCTCGGTGGATGAAGCCGTAGCCGTGGGCGAGCTGCTCTCCGCGCTCCTGCTGTCGGAGTACCTGATGAGCCAGGGCGTCTCCGCCGCCGCCGTCAACGCCTGGGAAGTCGTGGTCACCGACGCCGTGTTCGGCAATGCCAGCCCGCTCATGGAGCGCACCCGGGAGAAGGCGCGCGAGCGCGTGCTGCCGCTCATCGAGAGCGGCGCCGTCGTCGTCATCACCGGCTTTAACGGCGCGACCGCCGACGGACGGCCCACCACGCTGGGACGCGGCGGCTCCGATTTTTCGGCATCGATTCTCGCCGCGGCGCTGGATGCGTCCGAACTCTGGATCTGGACCGACGTCGACGGCATCATGAGCGCCGACCCGCGCCTCGTCCCGGACGCTCAGGTGCTCGACGAAGTCACCTATGCCGAAGCCGCCGAGTTGGCCTACCACGGCGCCAAGGTGCTGCACCCCAAGACGCTGGCTCCGCTGGTGGACCGTAAGATCCCGGTGTGGAGCAAGAACAGCTTCGCGCCCGAAAAGCCCGGCACCCGCATTGTGCCCGCGGTGCACGCAGCCACCGGGGCGCGCGCGGTGGCTTCCATGGCCAACGTGGCCCTGGTGTCTCTCGACCCGGCCAGCCCGGAGCTCAATGGCGTGCTGGTGATGGCGCGCTCCCTGGATGCGCTGGCGCGCGCCGACGTCGAAGTGCTGATCGTTTCCAGCTCCAGCTATCGCCAGAATTTTTGCTTCCTGGTCCGCCACGAGGAGCTCGACCGCGCCGTGCAGGCGATCGAATCCGCGCTGGCTCTCGAACTGGCGCACGGCTACGTCGATCCTATCCGCATCGACCGCAACGTGGGGATGCTGGCCGCGGTGGGCGAGGGGATGCAGGGCAAGCCCGGTCTCGCCGGGCGCATCTTTACCGCGATCTCGCGCGTGCAGGTCAATATCATCGCCATCGCACAAGGGTCGAGCGAGCTTACCATCGCCGTTGTGGTGCGCCGCGAAGGCCTCGAGAAAGCCGTTGGCGCCGTGCACGCCGAGTGCGGCATGGGCTCGCGCCCGCCCGCGCCGGTCTTTCCCTCCGGCAAAGCCCGCGCCACCAAGCGCGAAATGTAACTCCGGAGAAATGTGGGGGCGCTTCAAGCCGTGTCCCGTAGGGGCCAGGCACGCCTGCCCGCGCCACGAACGGTGGGGTATGCTTCAGCTTGCCAACGCCCGCTTGCGGGCGCGCATTGCCAGCTTTTGCCAGCACCTCCCAATGCCTGTGATACCGTGAAGGTTGATGGAGCGGACCGCCGAACTCAGCCTCTGGACGCCGCAATCGTGGCGCGCGCGCGACGCGATGCAGCAGCCCGAATACCCCGATGCCGCCGCTCTGGAAGCCGCGCTGGCGGAGTTGCGCACGCTGCCGCCGCTGGTCACCAGCTGGGAGATCGTGCAGTTGCGCCAACTCCTGGGTGACGCCGCCGCCGGCCGCTGCTTCGTCCTGCAGGCGGGCGATTGCGCGGAGCGATTCGCGGCCTGCACTCCCGCCCGCATCACCAACAGCCTGAAAGTGCTCCTGCAGATGAGCCTGGTTCTGGTGATGGGCGCGCAGCGGCCCGTCATCCGCATGGGCCGCTTCGCGGGCCAATATGCCAAGCCGCGCTCTGCCGCCGTGGAGGCGCGCGATGGCGTGGAACTGCCCTCCTACCGCGGCGACAACGTCAACCGGCCGGAGTTCACTCTGGAGGCCCGCACGCCCGATCCGGCGCTCCTGCTGCGCGGTTATGAACGCGCCGCGCTCACCCTCAACTTCGTGCGCGCCCTGGTCAAGGGCGGATTTGCGGACCTGCATCACCCCGAGTACTTCGAGCTGGACTGGGCTGCCAATTCGCCGCTCGCCGCCGAATACAACCGCATGGTGGAGGCCATCAACGAATCTCTCCGGTTTACCGAGCATGTGCTGGGCGTGCGGGCCGGCGCCACCGACCGCATCGATTTTTACACCTGCCACGAGGCTCTGCACCTGGGCTCGGAGGAGGCACAGACACGCCGCGTGCCGCGCCGCGCCGGCTTTTTCAACCTGTCGACCCACTTTCCCTGGATCGGACTCCGCACCAACGATCCGGAAGGCGCGCACGTCGAGTACATGCGGGGCATCGAAAACCCCATCGGGATCAAGGTCGGCCCCGGAACCACGCGGCAGAGCATCGGGCGCTGGCTGGAGGCTCTCGATCCGGCGCGGCAGCCGGGGCGGCTGACGCTCATCCATCGCTGCGGCGCCCAGCGCATCGCCGACGAATTGCCGGCCCTGATCGAAGCCACGCGCGCCGAGGGCGGCAACGTTCTATGGATCGCCGACCCGATGCACGGCAATACGCACATCACCTCCACGGGAGTGAAGACGCGCCGTTTTGACGACATCTACTCCGAGGTGGAGCAGTCCTTCGACATCCACCGCGCCATGGGCGGCAAGGTGGGCGGCGTGCACATCGAAGTCACCGGCGAGAACGTCACCGAGTGCACCGGCGGTTCAAACGGCCCCAACGAATCCGACCTGGGCCGCGCCTATGAATCCGAAGTCGACCCCCGCCTCAACTACGAACAATCCCTCGAGCTGGCCTTCCTCATGGCGCGCAAGATGAAGGCCGACGAGCAGGCAGCATAAGCGGCGGCTGTTCGCGGGCGCTTTTTACCGCAGCCGCTTCAGCTCACCGCTAACAAGTTCACCGCAGAAACGGTGGACCGGACTTCGCATCGGCGGTAGCCCCGGTTCGACTGTCGCTAGCGCTTCGACATATAGGGCGCGACACGGCCAAGTTGCAAAATCGGCGCTGCCAAAATGGCTCTTTTCGCCTCCTGAAATGCTGTCACAATTAAAGGCATATCTGCGCCAAATCCTGGGCTTCATTGGGATTGAAGATGTCGAGACCGTCGGGGCTGAGGGCATGATCCACGATGTATCCAACGGCGAGATGGCCATTGAAGCACTCATGATTTGAGGGAAAACGATGCTCGACCACATTATTCTGACTGTCAGCGATATCAAACGTTCGCTGGTGTTCTATGAGGCGGCATTGAAGCCGCTTCATATCAAGTTCTTCATGCCGTACGAGGGCAAAGACGGTCATCCCGATCTGTGGGGATTTGGTGACGGGAAGAAGGCGTTCTTCTGGATTAAGCAGGGGAAGCCTGATCCAACAGCCATTCACTGGGGCTTCGTGGCCGAAAATAAAAATAAGGTCGATGAATTCTACGAGGCCGCAATGTCCGCTGGTGCCAGGGACAACATTTC
>CAZZHN010000238.1:0-6496 GCA_964654065.1 uncultured Solibacteraceae bacterium | reverse complement strand
AGCAGCCACGCCACCACGCCGTCGTAGATCATGTTGCGCACCAGTTTGCGCAGCTTGGCGTCAGGGCACACCGGCGCCACCAGCTTATCGAACGGCACCGGGTAGAAATGCAGGTCGGTGCGGAGTTCGTTGAGCTTGAGCGGCTCGTCGTAAACCACCGCGGCGCCGGCGTCGAGCTTCATGACGTCTTCGCGCGCTGTCTCCGGGTTCATCGCCACCAGGAAATCGATCTCCTTGCGGCGGCCGATATAACCGTGTTTACTGGCGCGAATCGTGAACCACGTGGGCAGGCCGGCGATGTTCGACGGGAACATGTTCTTTCCCGAAACCGGAATGCCCATCTGGAAGATGGCGCGCATCAGAACGGTGTTGGCGGTCTGGCTGCCGGATCCGTTGACGGTAGCGACCTGGAGACTGAAATCGTTGACGACCGAACGGCCGGCGTTGGCGGACAAAGGCTCCGCCGGCGATACCTCTAGTGTGGACATTGGCGAGGATGATCCCTTCTGCAGGGGTAGGTGACCCAGTTCACTCTGACACTTAGATTATATGCCCAACCCGGTACGGAACGCTTTAGCCTGCCCACGCGGGCGCATTTTCTTCGCAGCTGTGGTGGGGGGCGGCGCAAAAAGGGCAAAGCGGGGGCAAAAGGGTGCCCCGACCAAACTGTGCAAACCGGGGACAGGCACGAACTTTCGCAAAAGGGCGGCGAAATTCGAGCCAGTCCCCGTTTTGCAGCTAGGGAATAAAATGCGGCCGGGGGCGCGGCAAGCTCAAGCGTGCCCGACTTAGCGTAAGCCGTTTTCGAGCGCGAGGCGGTTGAGGGCGGCGGAGAGCCGCGTGAGGATGCCGGTGAGCTGCAGGCAGTTTTCGCCGGCTCGTTCTGTGGTGGAGAACTCTTGCAGCTCGGCGACGATGGCCATGGCGCGTTGGTCGAGAGCGGCGAGCCGTTCGTGGGGAGCAAGTTGGCGGGCCGGTTTGGACGGGGGAAGGGCGCGGCGGAACGCGTCGACGGCGGCGGCGGGAGTTCTCGGGGAGAAGTTCGATGACTTCGCCTTGGAGGTGGAGCGCGCCATCGTAGACGGCGGGGGCGAGGGCGCGGTAGGCGTCCCGGGGGGATGCCGGTCAGCTGGGCGAGCTCGAAGTAGGCGGCGCCGAACTCCCCCCAGAGACGAACGATCTTGTCGGCAGTCCGGCCGCTGATGCCGAGGTGGTTGGAGCAGAATTCGCGCCAGCGCGAAGTGACCGCCTGAAACTCCCTGGTGTGACGCAGACGATGGAGGCAGGCGGCCTGGGCAGCGGAGCAGCGGCCTGCCACCACACCGAAAGCCTGACTTTGGCCGAGCATCGCGGCGAGGGCCAAGCGGCCTGCCTCACTGACAACGGGACGGGACTGCTGCATTCCTCTACGATTCCTGGGTGGGCCGAGCCGGCCCATGGCTGGAAGGTTCAGTTATTGAAAACAGGACAACTGACCGACCAAGAGTGGGCCGTATCCGGCCCACTCGGGCGGCCGTCTGATTGATGAGACCGCCGGGCCGGGCATGCCCGGCCCCTACAGCTTGGGTTTGGCAGGTCGGGGATCTGCCTCACATTGAGTGTGGCACGGAGGGGTTGGCGGAACCGGTGCGGGCGGGCGGGGAGATGGGGGTAAGTGGCGCGGCGGCGCTGGGTTGAGAACATCTGATGGATTGGTGAATGCTTTCGGAGCGGGGGCAAAAGTGTGCCCCAACCAAACTGGGCAAACCGGGGACAGGCACGAACTTTCGCAAAATGCGGCGAAATTCGAGCCAGTCCCCGCATTGCGCTTTAATCCGCCGCGCGCCCACTTTTACTCCCGCTCTCGCAGGCGCTTGCGGGCATCCACCCAGGCCGGAAACACCTCGGGGTTCTCCAGCCACACCAGCATCCACTGGGTCATCTCTTCCTTCTGGGCTCTCTTCTCAGGGCTGGTGTGGGCATGGCGAGCAGCGAACCGGGCGCGGTCTTTGGCGGCGATCACCTGGCGGCGCGCATAGCGGGCGCGCTCGCGGTCGCCGGCAGCCTGGGCGGCGAGATAAACCTCCAGCATCTCGCGCAGGCAAGTCTCAAGTTCTTCGAAAGTGTGCTGGCGGATGCCGGACCATGGCTGGTCGAAGGGGATCGCGGAGGCCTGCAGCAGATCGCGGAGGTAGCTATCGGAGACGGGGGCAAGATGCGCGCGCGCCTCGAGCCATACGGCTTCCGTGATGCGGGCCGGCCGAATGCGCTCCAGGTATTCCGCCAGGCGGCGCTTGGTGGATGGGCGCTCGGCGCCACCACTACTTTTTTCGGGCACGGCGGTACACGGCGACGGCGGCCTGGTGGGCCGCTATGCTGCTGGAGAACTGGTGCGCTCCGGAGCCGTCGGGGCGCAGCACGAAGTAGAGCGCGTCCGTGTCGGCCGGCGCCAGCACGGCGCGGATTGCGTCCAGGCCGGGATTGGCAATTGGGCCGGGCGGCAAGCCGGCATGGCGGTAGGTGTTGTACGGATTGTCGCTCGCCAGATCGGAGCGGTGGATCGTACCGCGATAGCGCTGCTCCACCAGCGCGGCGTAAATGGTGGAAGGATCGCAATCGAGAGTCATCCCGAGCCGCAGGCGGTTGGCAAAGACGGCGGCCACGAGCGGCCGCTCGGCGGGCAGCTTGCTTTCCTTTTCGACCAGCGATGCAAGGGTCACGGTGCGATGCGGGGCGGCGGCGCCGTCCAGGCGGCTCCAGGCTCCGCGGAACCGGGTGGTCATCATGCGGCACAGCTCTGCCGGAGTGGTGTGGCGGCCGAGCCGGTAAGTGCTAGGGAAAAGGTAGCCTTCCAGCGAAGGCGCATCGGGGTCGAGATCGCGAATCAACGAAGGGTCGCGCGCCGCGTCCAGAAACTGGGGCGCGGTAAAAACCCCGAAACTGGCGGCAGCGGCGGCAATATCAAAGATGTTCTTGCCCTCCGGCACCACCAGCGCGTAAAAAAACGTGTCGCCGCGCGCGATACGATCGAAAACCTCCAGCGGCGACGCAGGCCGGGTGAAGCGGTATTCACCGGCGCGGAGCACGCGGCCGGGCGAGAGCACCCGGGCCAGCAGGAAATCCCACTGGCTGCGGACTACGCCGGCCTGTGCGAGGGACGCGGCCAGGGCTCGAGAGCCGGTGCCGCGCGGGAACTCGACAAAGGTCTCGGCGCCGAACGCCTGGAAGGGGCGGGTCAGGCGCCAACCGCACCAGGCGACCGCCGCAGCGCCAATCAGAAGCACAACCCCGACACGACGCACGAGTTTCATAACGAATCGAGGTAGCTTTGCAGGAGGATGACGGCCGACAACCGGTCGACGGCCGCGGCGCGTTTCTCGATGCTGATGCCGCTCGCCCGCAGGACGCGTCCAGCTTCCACGGAGGTGAGCCGCTCATCCCAGAATTTGACCGGCAGGCCGGTGCGCCGCTCGAGGGCGCCGGCGAATTCGCGCACCCATGCCGATTGCCTGCCTTCATTGCCGGACATGTTGACGGGGTTGCCCATCAGGAACGAGCCGACCTCGCGGTCGGCCACCAGCCGCTCCAGGGCGTCGAGGTCGGACCGCTTGTTGGAGCGATCGAGATTGGGAAGGCCCTGCGCGGTGATGCCCAGCGGATCGCTGATGGCGAGGCCGATGCGCCGCTTGCCGAGATCGAGAGCCAGGATGCGGGAGTGCGCTCCAGTCAATTCCATTACATTATAGACGCCATGCGCGTGCTCTAACCGCGCCCGCGTGCTACATTCGAGACAAAAGGGCCGATTCACTTCGTGGCTTTGATCACTCAGTCCGGCACCGCCTCCAGCGCGGCCAAAGCCGCACACGATGCCCGCCAACTGGCGCTGCCGGTGGTGGCGATCGGAGTCATCATCGCGGTGCTGTACTTCGGCCGCATCTTCTTTATCACCTCCATCGTCGCGGTCACGATCGCATTCATCCTCGAGCCTTTCGTCGTATTGCTGACGCGCATCCGTTTCCCCCGGCCGCTGGCGAGCTTCGTGGTGTGCACGGCGGCGCTGCTGTTCCTCTACGTGGTGGGCGCGGGGGCGTACGCCCAACTGGCGGTGCTGACCAGCGACCTACCGCGCTATGGGGAGCGCATCGGCCAGATCGTGGAAGGCGTGCAGCAAAAGGTGGACAACACCGAACAGCAGACGTGGCAGCTGTTTAGCCCCAACAAACAACAGCAACAACAGCAGCAGCAAGCTCAGCAACAGGCGGCTCGCGCCGGCAAGCGCTCCAAGACGCAATCGCCGCTTCCAGCCCTGCCCGCCGTCATTCCGGAAGTGCGCATCCACGAAGAGCGAACGCCGGTGGCCGATTTTGTTTCCGCCAACATCGGCTCTTTCTACCAGATTCTGCTGATGGTCTCCTTTGTTCCGTTTCTGGTGTATTTCATGCTGAGCTGGCGAGACCACATCAACCGCAGCTTCCTGCAGTTTTTTCACGGTGAGGACCGGCTGGTGGCGGCGCGCAGCCTGGAAGGCGTGGCCGAAATGGTGCGGGCGTTCGTGGTAGGCAACTTCGTGCTGGGGTTCATGCTGGCGCTGTCGAGTTCGATCGTATTCTGGATAATGCGGCTGCCGTACCCGATGCTGGTGGGGCCGCTGAGCGGGTTTCTGAGCCTGGTGCCTTACGTGGGACTGCCGCTCGCGATGATGCCGCCGCTATTTTCGGCGCTCGCATTGAACCGGGTTCCGGTTTATTTCGGCGTGATCGCCGTGGTCGGAGCGCTGCACCTGCTGGCGCTGAACGTGCTTTATCCGAAAATCGTCGGGTCGCGCGTTCATCTCAATCCGCTGGTGGTCACTTTTTCACTGATGCTGTGGGGCTTTTTATGGGACGCGCCGGGCCTATTGCTGGCGATTCCCATGACCGCTGCGATCAAAGCAGTGTGCGACAACGTCAAGGGCTTGCGGCCGATCGGCAAGTTTCTGGGCGATTGATCTTAACGACAAGAGGAAGGTTCGGTCTGTTTTCCTATGCGCTCGCGTTTCCTGGTTGTCTCGTTGTTCCTGCCGCTGCTGGCACTGGCGGCTGATCCCGGCGCCTCCGGCTCCGGCCTCGATACCGCCGCGATTGACCAAACGGCAAACCCCTGCGCCGATTTCTATCAATTCGCGTGCGGTAAATGGCTGGTGCAGCATCCGCTTCCGGCCGACCGTTCGCGCTACGGGAGCTTCACGGAGTTGAGCGAGCGTAATGAGAAGGTGCTGCTGCAGATTCTCGAAGCGGTGGCGGCGGCGAAGCCGGGCCGCAGCGCGACCGAGCAGAAGATCGGCGACGAGTTCGCCAGCTGCATGGACACGGCGACCATCAATCAAAAAGGCATCGCGCCGCTGAAGCCGGAGCTGGAGCGGATTGACGCGGTGGCGAGCCACGGCGACATCCTCGACGAGACGATTCGCCTGCATCGGTTGGGAATCAGCGTATTCTTCGGCTTCGGCTCCGAAGCGGACACTAAGAACTCCAGCCGCACGATTGCCAACATCACGCAGGGCGGTCTGTCGCTTCCCGACCGCGACTACTATCTGAAGACCGATGCGAAGTCCGTGGAGATCCGGCAGCGCTACGTAGAGCACGTGGCGAAGATGCTGGAGCTGGCCGGCGGCCCGGCCGACGCGTCCAAGGCGCACGCGAAGCTGGTCCTGGACATGGAGACCATCCTGGCGCAGAATTCGGCCGACCGCGTCAGCATGCGCGACCCTCTCAAGCGCTATCACATGATGACGCGCGCGGAGCTGGCGGAGCTGGTGCCTTTCGACTGGGACAACTACTTCAAGGCCATGCACGCGCCGGACTTTGACTCGCTCAATGTCAGCAATCCGGACTTTCTGAAGGGAATTGCGGCGGGCATCGTGGATCAGCCGATGGAGGCTTTCCGGGCATACATGGCCTTCCACCTGCTGCACCGGTTCGCGGAGCTTCTTCCCGAGGCGTTCGAAAAGGAAGACTTCGAATTCTGGCAGCGGTACCTGACCGGCGCCCGCGAGCCGCGGCCGCGCCAGTTCCGCTGTGCGCAGGCGGTGGACCGCGGCTTGGGCGACCTGCTGGGGCAGAAGTATATCGAGGTCGCGTTCGGCCCCGATGCGAAGCGGCAGATCACCGACCTGGTGGAACAGTTGGACAAGGCCCTGGGGCAGGACATCCAGACGCTGGCGTGGATGACGGACGACACCAAGAAGGCGGCGCTGGCGAAACTGGCCGCCATCACCAACAACGTGGGCTATCCGAAGAAATGGCGCGACTACAGCCAGGTGACGATTGCACGCGACGACTACATCGGCAACGCCATGCGCATGGCGGAGGCGGCGCGGCAGCGCAACCTGGACAAGATCGGCAAGCCGACCGACAAATCCGAATGGAACATGACGACGCCCACGGTGAACGCCTTCTACTCGCCGCCCTACAACAGCATCAACTTTCCGGCGGGCATCCTGCAGCTGCCCTTTTTCGATCCGCACCGCGACATGGCT
>CAZZHN010000237.1:0-6508 GCA_964654065.1 uncultured Solibacteraceae bacterium | reverse complement strand
GAGGCTGTTCCACGCCTCGAATGACCCAGGATCCAGCTTGACGGCCTGCTGGGCGGGCCCGATCGCATCCGCGAACGCGCCATTTTCCGAATATAGTTCGCCGAGCAGGATCAAGCGGCCCGCGTCATGGGGGTCCGCCATCCGCTGGCAAACCATCCGTGCTTGGGAGAGCGGCAGCGTCCGCAGGGCGTCCCGGCATTCGTGCTCATCCTGCTCCGCGGTCCGCTGGCTTTGTTGCCAGTCCCGATACAGCTCGTACTCGCGCTCGGCATCGTCTGTCCGGCCGGCCATGGAATACACACGCCCCAACCGGTAATGCACCTCCGGGTCCCGCGGGTTGTCCCGCGCGGCCCGCTCCAGGCACGCCAGGCCGCGCACCTTCTGTCCGGCCGAAAGGTACGCCAGGCCGAGATAAAAGGAAACCTTGGAAAGCGCGGGGTCCGTTTCCAGCGGCGCCAGCTTCTGGATGGCCGACGCATAATCGTTGGCCCGCAAATCCAGACGCCCCAGGAAGTAGTTCAGCCCGGGCCGGTCGCCCAGCCGCTGCCGCTCGATTTCGAATTGTTTGCGCGCTTCGTCGTCGCGCTCCTGGGCAAACAGGCATGTGGCGTATTGAATCCGCACCGCGTCGTTATTGGGATCGGCTGCAAGCGCCTGCTCGAACTCGGCGGCGGCTTCGCTGAAAAGTCTGCGCTGCATCAGCCTGACCGCTTTGCCGACGTGCGACACGGCGCCGCCGCCCGCGGCCGGCTGCGCTATCGATTGCGGCGGACCGAACAGCAGGACAAGCAAGGCTGCCACACCAGCTCTCACGACCAGCATTGTCCTCCATTTCGCTCTTCGTGCCACAGCATTCACTGGCGACGGCGCGGCTCTGCAAAGGATTCGGCTTTCACCACTCCCGCACCCTCGCGTATCGTCACCATGCGGTCCGCTGAGACCGTCTTGACGGATTCTCGCAGCCCGCTCGGCCACCAGATTTCCAGGTCGGCCGACTGCGCTGCGCCCAGGCCGAAATGGAGCCGGCGGTCATTGACAGACAGGTAGCTCGACTGTGCCGTAACCGCCTGGGCCTGTCGGCGGCCTCCGTAGGTGGCGATGACCGTGGCGCCGATGGCGCTGCGGTTCGATTTCGTGCCTGCCAGTTTCACCTTCAGCCAGTGCCCGCGGCCGCTGACGTCGTTCCGCAGCAGCGAAGGCGGTTCGTTGACATTCATGATCAGGATGTCCATGTCGCCGTCGTTGTCAAAATCTCCGAATGCCACTCCGCGGCTGGAATGCGCTTCCCCGATCGCCGGCCCGGCCGCCGCCGTCAACTCCTCGAACTTGCCGTTGCCCAGGTTCCGGAACAGAACCCGCGGCGTCTTGTAGGGATACTCCGGGTGCGTCCTCTCCACCTCGGGGTAGACGCTTCCGGTAGCCCAGAACAGATCCGGCAGTCCGTCGTTGTCAAAGTCCTGTATGCCCGCGCCCCAACCCACATATCGCGTCTCGACGCCCACGCCCGATCGCATCGTCACATCCTCGAACCCTCCCCGTCCGGCGTTGCGATAGAGTATCGCCGTATCCTCGCTGAAGTGCGTCTTCAGCAGATCCAGCGCGCCATCCGTGTCGAAGTCCCCCAGACCAAGCCCCATCCCCGACTGCTCGGCGCCGTCTTCGTTCACCGCCAGGCCGAGCTCAAGGCCCTGCTCGGTAAATGAACCATCCCGGCGGTTTTGGAACAGCAGACTCGGCGTGGAATCGGAGGCCACGTAGATGTCCGGCCAGCCGGTTCCCATATAATCGGCTGCCATCGCGGTCAGCCCGAACGTGGGCGCCGCACGATCGATCCCCGCGGCCCTCGTCACGTCGGTGAACGTCCCGTCGCCGTTGTTGCGATAGAGCAGGCACTTCTCAGGTTGCAGGCTGCTCGGCCCGCAATACACGGGAACACCTTTGAAGTTGCAATTGGGATTCTGCCCGGTCGCCGGCACCGTCTGAAAGTCGAACACCACGTAGTGCGCGATAAACAGATCTACCCAGCCATCGCGGTTATAGTCCACCCAGGTGCAACCTGTTCCCCAGCGCTTGCCTTCGTGAAGCAGCCCCGCCTCGCGCGTGACATCCGTGAAGGTGCCGTCCCCGTTGTTGCGGTAAAGAACGTTCTGGCCCCACTGGGTAATGAAGATGTCGTCGTAGCCATCGTTGTTGTAGTCGGCGATGGTCACCCCGCAGGCCCAATCCTGGCGCGTCAACCCGGCCTTCTCTGTTACGTCGGTGAACGTCCCGTCACGGTTGTTCCGATAGAGCCGGCTCGTCGCACCCGCTACCGGGCCATCGCGGCGCGTGCCCGATAGAACAAAAACGTCCTGCCAGCCGTCATTGTCGTAATCGAAAAACGCGACCCCGCATCCCATCGATTCGAGGATGTAATCCGTGCGGCCGACCGGTCCATAAATCACAGGCGCGCGTAAACCCGCCTGCGCTGCTACGTCGGTGAATCGGGCGTGAAAGGGAAGACCGGAGGGCTTGCCCCGCGGTTGCGGCCCCAGGCCGCGCGATGCCATCCCGGTTGATTGTTGCGCCCCGGCATTGGAGGCACTGGCGGCGAACAGCCAAAGCATGTCACGCCGGGTCATAAGACTCCGCTTGGCTGATCGAATTCGGGCGGTTGCGCGCGGTGCGTCACTTCGCTGGCGGCAGCTGCAAGGGCGCCGGCTTCATGGTCCAGACAAAGCCAACGTCTCCCACGGGGCGAGATTTGGGATACACTCCTCCAAGTTCCGCCAGCATGTACGTCATCCGGATCGGAATCACCCTTTCAGGCGCCAGATCGGCGATCGCTCGCGACATCAGACGCAGCATCTGAGCGGCATTCACATTCGTGCCGTTGACCTTCACCACCGGCGGGATTCCATTCTTGGGAACCTCGGTTGAGCTGTCGTCATGCAGCGGCCCCGCGATCTCCGCGCACAGAGCGGCCAGATCTTCCACCTTCACATCGCCAATGTTCGGGCCATGGCTGGAAAGCACGAATATGGGACCGTGCACCCGGTCGACCTCCACCGATTGAGGCAGTTTGCCCGTGCGATGGAATTCCGCGAGTTCGTCGGTCAATACCTGGAACCACTCGGCCAGCGACAGGTAGCGATCGTCCACCTTGAGGTAGGAGGGCGCGAAGTTATCGTGCTGCCACCGGTTCATCAACTCCACAAGTTGGGCTTGCAGGCTGGCTGTCGAAACCGAGTACCCCGTGGCGGGGCCGGCCATTTTCATCAGGTCGGCGTTGGAAACGGCCCGGCTGCCGGCGTTGGCCGCGAAATACTCTCCCGTGAGCCAGCGGAGCGCCTCGTCTTCCCGGTTCCAGGCCGCACTCACATCGGCGGCGGGAAGAAGATCCTCAGCCGGAACTTTCGGGCTATCCGGGTGACTGTAGGCGTAGTTCACCGGAGCGTTTGCCGCTGTCTTGGCGAATGCCGGCTGCAGGTACAGCTCCGGTGCGCCCAGCTCAACGTGCAGCACATGGACGGTGGACCGGTTCAACGGATCGAGCAGCGCCTTCAGAGGCTGCACGCCGGAGAATGCCTTCACCGGCAGGACATTGCGCGACGCTTCCGAAAGTCGCAGAACGTCGTCCTGCCAGTAGACCTCCGGGGCGGTATCAGGAGCCGGCGAAACCATCTCGCCGAACCGGTTGACTGCCTCCCGGAAGCCCGGCAGTTGTGCCGGATTCGTGGCTGGCACGCCGGCCAGGACCGCATTCAGCTTGTACGGCCGGAGCGCCTGCAGGGTCTCCTCGTCGCCGCCGGCCTCCCGGTAGACTCCCGGGACAGGCGCAACGCCGCCCGGGATCGGGCCTGGTTTGTCGGCCTTGGTGAACACTCTTCCGTGCGGGCGGTCAGTCTTCAACGCCAGCATGAGTCCCTGTACGTACCGGGCAGGCCCGAATACCGCCTGCATCTCCTTTAATCCACCGTCCCCGGCAGCCGGAGAGCCCGTCAGCGGATCCCGCGCCTCGGCCAGAAACCGCGCCGCGATATCCTGGCGAAGCTTCCAGCGTTCCTGGACCGTTTGTCTTTCGCCGAACTCCAGCGTGGGGCGTTGCGTGTAAGTAGGTTCGTCTGTCCCGTCATAGCCCGCTTCTACTACGCCCCGATGGATATAATCTTTCACAAAATCCAAAATGTGCGTCTGGGGATTCCGCTCTTGCAGTGCTCTGCTCACCGCTCCGGAGAACAGGATCGTCGCGCCAACATGCGCCTCTGGATGCATTTGCCGGTACTTTTGCACCATCGGCAGCAGATGCCGCAAGCGGTCTTCGGTCATCTCCACGTTGACGTGGTCGCTCATCCGCGTATAGAGATAGATATACACCGGCTTGCTGTTGGGGGCCCCGGCCAAGTACCCGGCGGACAACGCGCCCAATGCGGCCAGAACGTAGTAGATACGCTTCATTTTCCTGATCGTCTCCTGAGGAACATCTACGTGCATTTATGCTGCCTAAAGGCGCGCTGCGCCTGACTCTGCAGAGTCTGGCGGTCCTGAAGCCAAAACTAAAAAGCCCTCAAAACAGCGCGGTGACGCTGTTTTGAGGGCTCGTTCTTGCAGTAGAGTTCTGCTACGGTATTATCACCTTCGCCTCGTTGGATTGACAAACTTCGGTTGTTCCCTGAAGCGGCTGAACCACGTAATACCAGGTCTGGCCGGGGAGCATGCCATCGTTGCCATCGCGGTAGCTGGTCACCGTGCTGGTTCCGACCTGCGTATAAGGGCCGCCCTGGCTGCTGCTCTTCAGGATGTTGTAACCGGTGGCGTTGGCTTGTCCGCTCCAGGTCAGGGTAATCTGAGAGCCGCCCTGGCCGGATGGGTTGCCGCGGCCGGCGAGGTTCTTGACACACTGCACGAAGACCGTCTTCTTCAGCATGATGATAGACCACGCTGTTTCAAACGGGCTCTGGTCAGACTGATACCCCTCGTAATAATCGTGGCCGTACCAGAAACCGGTTGGATCCTGGTAGTTCACTAGCGTCTGCGCGATGCCGTTGCAAGCGTCGTTGCCGCCTGTGTCGCCGCTGCCGTGGCTGGCAGCCGTAAGAGCCGCATACCAATCGATCGTGTTCGTCGGCACGCTCGGGTTGCCCGTGAAAACACTCGGCGTCGAGGTGCGCAGGTATTGAATCGGCGCCAATGATCCGTTTGGATCGTGCAGCAACATGGACTTGGTGAACGACAACATGCCGTATGTGTAATACTTCGGATTGTTGTACGCGCTGGTCTCCGTGTTGCAGAAGTTGTCCGCGTAGAACGTCTCCGCCTCGTTCCAGCGTTGATCGGGAGCAGTAGTAGCATCGCCAAACGCGGTATTCGTCGTTCTCCCGATGCCGTCCATCGCCATCTGTACCATCCCCGACGGAGTTACTGCGAAAGCGCCCCAGGCATTCGAATAGTAGAAGGAGCCTCTGTATCCGAACGAGCCGCGATCGTCGCCGGTCGTGTTGTAGGGATCCGGGCCGGTCGGAGCGGCGTTCTGAATGTCCTCGCTGTCGGTCACCCAGACATTGTTAAAATCCTGGACCACCGTGAAGTTCGCCAGAGCCTGCGAATTGAAACCGAAGCCGGAGCCGCGCTCGCCGGACACAAAGCTGATGGCAGCCCACTGCGAGGTCGAGTTGTCATCCCCTTCTTGGCAGCCGTACAGCCAGCCGCCACCCTGCGCCGAGTAGCTTTCGCCGCGAATATATCCTCCAGGGGTGAGTGGGTTAGTGCCGTCGTAATCGTTCTCGTACTGGCATCCGGCGTAATAATCCAGCATGTCGGAAACAATCGTGGCATACGTCTGCCCGATCACGCCCGCGACACCCGTCTTTGCCGTTGCTGTCGGCGCAGCGCTGGCGACGATGGCATCCACGAAGGGTCCCCCTGTGTAGATCACTTCACCCGACCCGTCGGCAGAGTAAATGGCGTTTCCATTGCTATTGGAGTCGAACAGGAAGGAGCACGGAGGCGAAGTGCAGGTGGTTGACGAAGCGTTATAGTACACCGGCGTCGCCGGCAAAGTGCAGACGCCGGTGTTGCTCGGCGAGGAACCGTCGCTGCAACCGTAGTTTACGGCCGCCGGATTATACAGGTACTTATTAGTGATCGCCGGGGTGACGCCGAGGAACTCAAACACTCGGGCGATTCCGCGGTCCACGTCATCGGTAAAAGGATCGGTAGCGGGTCCACCCGCATCGGTACCCTTGTGACCGCTGACCTCTAAGGCCTGCACATTATTGCCGTCGATTACGCCGGTGTAGTAGCAGTCCCATGCGAGGTTTTCACTGTAAGTAGGATCGTAGACGGTGTTGCACCCGGGGGAGCCGGTGTAACCATCCCAACCGCCTATATTCACGGGCTGACCGTTGGCCGGCGTGTTGGTGCGCCACATGGTCTGGTGCATGTACCACAAGCCGCGATCAATGGCCACGTTGACCCGCGACGATAAGCTGTTCACGGACTGCGCCACATAAAAGTTAGCCGTTCCGCT
>CAZZHN010000236.1:0-6594 GCA_964654065.1 uncultured Solibacteraceae bacterium | reverse complement strand
TTCACTCGCGCAGGCTCCTTCCAGTGTGGTGCAGAAACAGGTTTTCGAGACTCGGTTCTTGAATGTGGACGTCGCGCAGTTCCGTCCCCGTTGATTGCGTGGCGTTGACGATCGCCCCGATCAGCGGGCCTCCGCGGTCGGCATAAACATCGGCGCTGGTCGGGTCAGGGGAGCGCACCTCGGTCACACCGGGCAGCTCGCGCAACTGGCGGAGCAGTTCCTCCGCGGCCCGGTCGAAGCGCAAACGCAGCAGGTAGCCGCCGGGGATCGACGATTTCAGCTCCTGCGGCGTCCCCAGGGCGATGATCTTGCCGTGATCGATGATTGCCAGGCGGTCGCACAGTTCGTCGGCTTCTTCCATGTAGTGCGTTGTCAGCACGATGGTCTTGCCCAGCCGGGCGTAGCCACGGATGATCTCCCACAACATCAGGCGCGTCTGCGGGTCCAGGCCGGCTGAAGGCTCGTCCAGGAACAGCACCTCGGGGTCGTGCATCATGGCGCGCGCCAGGGAGAGCCGCTGCATCAAGCCGCCGGATAAATCGCGAACCATCTGGTTGGCGCGGTCGGTGAGCATGAACTTCTCCAGTTGCTCATCGGCGCGGCGCGAACGCTCGCGCAGGCTCTGGCCGAAGTAGGCGCCGTGAAACAACAGAATCTCCCGGGTGGTCAGCGCAAAATCCAGGTTGGGCCGCTGCGGCACTACGCCAATCACGCGCTTGGTTTTGACCGTCTGCTTCCAGACATCGAACTCGCCTACGAAAGCGCGACCGCTGGTGGGTTCGGTACGGGTGGTGAGGATGCCAATGGTGGTGGACTTTCCCGCGCCGTTCGGCCCCAGAAGACCGAAAGTTCCGCCGGCAGGAATCTCCAGCGAGATGTCATTGACCGCGACGATCTCAAGCTTTTCTCCCGTAGGGACCGGTGCGCTGGATCGGAGAGCACGGCGCCGGCCGCGGGTGGCGGGCGGCGGCGCATGATAGACCTTGCGCAAATTCTCGGTTCGAATCCCGATTCCCATGGACTAAACTTCCTTCTTCTTGCCGGGATACACTTGATCCACCTCGTGGCGGGCACGCTCTAGGATCTGGCGCACCCATTCGGCGCCCTCGGGCCGGCTCCCGGCGCGGACCACCGCCCGAAAACTGGCGCGCGCAAGGTCCGAGAGCGGCGCGAACAGGGTCATCCCGAGCGGGCCTGCGCTGGCGACGCACTCTCCCCAACTCTCATAGTGTTCTGCCCGCTCCCAGATACGGCGCACTGTGTCGGGATCGCGCGCTAACTCCGCGCGTCCTGCGTCGGTCAGATGATAAACACGGCGCCCGCCTTCCTGAATGCACTCGATCAGACCCTCGTCCTCCAGCAACTGCAGGGTGGGGTAGACGCTGCCGGCACTGGCTCGATATACGCCGCCCGAGCGCTCCTCCATTTCCTTCATCAGTTGGTAACCATGCTTGGGTCCTTCGCTCAAAAGCGAGAGAATGGCTATTCGGATCTCGCCGGTTTCGAAGAACCGTGCGCGGCGGCCGGCCTCAAAGAACCGCGCGGGCCCGAAGGCGAAGCCGCCCCAGGGCCAGGAGCCGGACGTCCAGTTTCCCTTCGCCATGATATATCGTAAGATATATCAAAAGCCTCGACGACGCAAGTGCAGCTGGTACTATCGGGCGAGTGTTACTCCTTTCTCTGCCGACCCGTGCGCCGGCTTACGACCGTTGTCTAACGCACATGACTGGTGTATCCTGATTCATTCCTGCACGACCGGGCCGTTCGCGGCAGGCAAGGAGCTCATTTGGACCCGAAGATACCGAGCCGCTTGCCGGCGGTGGCACAGGACCGGATGGTGTACCACAACGCACCGGTTATCGATCCTCAATTTCAATTCGTTCTGGAATTTGAAGGCCGCCTGGACGAAGCCCGGGTGAAACGAGCCGTGCGGCTGGCGATGGACGCCGAACCGGTTTTCGGCTGCCAGTACGTCGAGCGGCGTCCGCCATACTGGAAGCGGCGCGACGACCTGGATCGCCTCCCTCTTTGCGAAGTGGTGGAGGCCTCGGATCCGCAGCCGGCGATGGCGGAGTTCATCACCCGCCGCTGCAACGCATCGCTCGATCCCCTGATCCAAACCCGCATTGTGCGCGGAAGAAACGATACGCTCTGCCTCAAGATCAGCCACGTGGCTGCCGATGGCGCCGGAGGGGGCGACCTTCTTTACCTCATCGCAACCCTTTATCGCAGCCTGCAGGACCCCAGTTACCGCGTCACGCCGAACCTGGGCAGCCGCAGCCGGATGCAGTGGTTTCGGCATGCGGGCCTCCGGAGGTCCGTTAAGGCCTTTCGCAGCAGACTGGCAAAGCCCGCGGAGAACCAGTGGCGCTTTCCGTCAACCAATCGCGATCACAGAGGCGGAGTAAAGTCCGCGTTGCGTCAGTTGGACGCGGCCCGATTCGATTCGCTGCGTGCGTACGCGAAACGTGCCGGATCCACTTTGAACGACGTTCTGACGGCGGCGTATTTCCGCTCTCTCTGCCAGTTTTTGGAGGCCGGCATCGACCTTCCGCAGACCATTATTCTGCCGATGAACGTGCGGCGTTATTTGCCTTCAGGCAAGACCCAGGCGATCTGCAATTTCACGGCGCCCCTTTATCTGCCGCTGGCGCGCATTCCGGGTGAGCCGTTTGACGCCACGCTGCGGCGAGTGACGGCGGGTACCAGGGATGCGGAGGCGCGGAAGGAACACGCCCTGGCTGCGGCGATGGCGATCTCACTGGGTTACCGGTTGGCCGCTCCGCGCATGAAGCTGATGGTGGAAGCCGCGCGGTGCAAGAGCATCGAGGACGGGCGCACCATCGCTTTCCTTAGCAACTTCGGCTCCATAGACCCGGCGCGCCTGGATTTTGGGCTGCCGCTCACCGACGCATCTTTGATCTCGCCGCCGGCGACGGCGCCGGCCCTGTTTCTGGTGGTTCACTCGTTTCGAGGCGCACTCAGATTTATGGTGACCTATTACAGCAGCACGATGAAGTCCGATGACGTGGAGGGGCTGCTCGATTCGTTCTTGCGGGAATTGCCGGCAAACGAGGTGCGCGCGAACGCGCACGCCGGTCCTGATGGCGGCGCAAGGGTTTGAGCCGGCGGCTTCCAAGCAGGAACTGCTGCCGGGCTTCATCTTGAAACGCGGAGCGTAGAATTTGCCATTCTTTCTTGAGATCTTCATCACTCTTCTGCTGGCTACTGTCCTGGGGCTGGCAATTCTCCGCCGTCTGATGCGGCGGTCGCCGCCCGTCAAGCGGTGCGGCCCCTGGGGGATTGATCTGTCGCTGGGGAGCGCGGCCGCCAGCATGTACATGAGGGCCTACGTTGCACGCCATAGCATCTTCGCGCTCCGGGCGCCGGAGACGGTTTATTTCAGTACGGGGTTTGATTCGTCGGGCCAGCGCATGCAGGCAGGTTCCTGTTACCGCATTCGCGGCCGGGATCTGGATACCCGCTGGTGGAGCCTCACTGCTTATCAACGGGACTATCTGATTCCGAATGCCCTGAACCGGTACTCCTTTTCCAAGACCACGATTTCCATGGATGCTGGGGGCAACTGGGAAATCCGCCTCGGTCCCCGCCGCCAGCCCGGGAATTGGCTCCCGAGCGGCGAACCGGCAGGGAATGTGACGCTGGTGCTGCGCTGCTATGGTCCCGGCCCGGAACTTCTGACTCATCCGGAGAACGTGGTTTTGCCAGAGATTGTTCCGGAGGCCTGCTCGTGAACCAATTGTTGATTTGTGCGCTGATCGGCGTGATTTGGACCGCGCTGTTCATCGTGATTGCCTTGTGGCGGATTCCCTCGTTCATCACCAAGGTTTATGTGAAAGGGTTAGGCCGCCGCATCGGGGCCGACCCGTGGAATCGGATGAGCGAGCCCACGCTGGCGCAACCCGGCCCGGGCGGCGTAGTGATGGCCAGCCCGGATATGGTGAATATGCTGGGCGCGTTCGATGCCTCCCTCGGCCCAGTGCACATCCACTGGCGGGTGCCGGACTGGGACACGTACTGGTCGATCTCGTTGTTCGCGTCCAACACCGACAATTTTTATGTGCTCAACGACCGCGGCGCCAAGTCGAAGGACGTCGACTTAGTCGTGACTGCGCCAGGAGCGGTTTACCGGAAGCAAGGGAATGAGGAAGTGATCGCGGCTCCCACCGCGCGGGGCGTGGTGGTGGCGCGAATCGTGGTCAAGAACCGCGACGACGCCGCTGAAGTTGCGCGCGCCGAAGAACTCATGGCGCAGACCAAGATCGCACTGAATTCGGTTAGCGCCGCCGGAGACTAGCTCGCAGTACGGCTGGCGCGCGGCACAGTCACTGAATTCGGTAATACCACGTCCGGCTTCGATACTTCCGGGTACGATTGCAAGACTTCCCGCATTTGCGCCAGCCACTCAGGGTCGAGGCCGCCCCGTGTGGCGGAACCCACACGATCCCGGGAGAGCAGAGTGCCCTTTTGCGAGTCCTCCGCGAAGGCGCCGAGGGCGCGAGGCACCTGATCCGCTGCCAACCCCCAGTACTCAAACAGCGTCCGCAGCACTGCTTCAGGCTCCGCCGCCAGAGTTTCGTACTGCAACGCCAGGATCGGTATGCCTTTCTTGTGGAAGGCCAGATAGCGCTGCAGCATCGACACCCACATTACGGTCAGGACCTTCATCGGCGGCACTTTGTGCAGGAAGGGCCGTAGAAATTCGGTTGGGGACTGGGAGCGGCTGCGCAGAATCGGCAGGCGCTGAGCGATGACGAGCCACAACAGTTTCCGGCGCTCACTTCCCTCCATCTGTTTGACGACATTTTGGCGAATGAACGGCACCAGGGCGGGCATGGTGCGGCGCAAGGCGTTGACGTCGGATTTGCGGCCAGACGAGGCGGCGCGCGGCGCAGCGGGAGCGACAGGAGGCGCGGAACGGAACAGATCCATCATTCGCAGCAGCTCCAACGTGCTGTCGGTGCCGGCATCGGCGGGTTGGGACTCAAATACCGCCTGAATCGAACGGCCGACCGAGCGCGCCCAGGTCTCGGCGTTGCGATACAGGAAAATGGATTTCGCATCCGGGAAGGCCTGGTACATCAAGTCGCCGCCCTTGATCGCAAAGGGTCGAAATTTGAGGAGCAGCGTGTCCACTCCGGGCTTCATCGGCCGGTACATCAACTGCGTTCCGGAGCGGAGCAAAGCGGTCAGCTCCGCGTCGCGGCTGCCGTTGTCGGGCCGCGTCATGGCCACGTTGGTAAAGAAATCGGGTTCATCCAGGCTGAATACCGTGTTGAGGCGGTTCAGCGCCCTGCTCAACAGTGTTCCCCCGCAGCGCCCGACCGACTGCATGGGAATCAGCCTCTGGAAGCGGACGCCGGCGACGGCCGCCAGTTCGTGGAGCGTTTGGTAGGAAACCGTCAGCAGGCGCTGGGCGTGTTTATACTGCTCGATAAAGTAGAAAGGCCGCTGGCTCAAGTCGAGTTCGGGGGGCGACTCCACAAAAACCGCCTGGCGATGATCGTCGTCGACGCAGTAGAGAGTCGTCTGCGGGTGATCGAGAATGACCTTCGCGTCCACGACAGCGCCTTCCCGGTAACGGAAGTCACTCAGTCTGGCGATATCCAGCTCGCAGTTCTTCGTCTTGTCTTGGATTTCCAGGACCTTGGCTTCCATAGGCGTCTACCAGGTGAGTCCGGCGCTATCCTCGCCTCAACATTATGCATACTCCATGGGGATAACCGCAAGAACTGCTAGTACCCGGCGCCTGGGCGAGCGGCCGGCGGTGTGCGGTAACCTAATTCTTTGGCCAAAAAACGCGAAGCCTGAGAGGGAAGTGATGGCAGGAAAAAAGAAAATCGCGGGGCCAGCTCGGAGGGACCTGCTGGTTCTGATCGTACTGATCCCGATGACCGTCGCAGCGCTGATTGTGTGCGGGTTTGCTTATCTGATCCAACGGGTTACAGGGCTGGGGTGGTATTGGTGGCTGATCGCATCGCCGCTGATCTATATCGGGTGGCTGGTCCTGTTTCTGTACTTTTGCGCGCGCAACACGAAGCGCATCGGCACGAAGTTTCCCAAGCCGCGTTTCGCCGTGATGGATCCCTCCTCCAATTCCGGGAAGGCGAAGGACCGGGGCGCGTTCACCACGATCGTATGCATGTTTCGTGCCGTATTTGCCATGTCACTCCCGCTGGTCGGTGGTCTTCAACAGCTGAGTTGGTTCCGCAGGCTGTTGATGCGGGCCTATTCTCCGTCGGTCCACATCGGGGAAAACGCAATGGTTTGGGGTACGCTGCTGGACCCGGATCTGACCGAAATCGGCGAAGCCGCGGTGGTCGGGTTCTCGTCCGAACTGGTGGCGCACATCTTGACGCCGCGGCCGGACGGAAGCATCGTATACGCGTCGGCTCCGATCAAGGTGGGAGCGCGGGCGACGATCGGCGGTAAGTCGTATGTATCGATGGGCTGCGTGATTGGGGAAGGGGCGGTGGTGGAGCCGATGTCCTATGTAGCGCACTTCACCAACATTCCGCCCGGGGAGACATGGGGAGGGATTCCGGCGCGCTGCCTGCGCAAGCGGGACGAGGC
>CAZZHN010000235.1:0-6682 GCA_964654065.1 uncultured Solibacteraceae bacterium | reverse complement strand
TTGTCGGACTGCAGCACCACCGCATCGGCCCGAACCTCCATGGTCGCGGTGGTTTGCGCAACCTGGAGCTGCACGTCCACGCGCCGCACCTCGTCGTTACTGACCTGCACGCCGGTCTCGAGGACGGTAGCGAACGATTTGGAGGAAATCGTGACCGAGTAAAGCCCCGCCTGGATGTTGTTGAAGTGGTAAACGCCGCGTTCGTCCGTGGCGGCCTCGCTATGGACACCGGTAGCGGTGTTCAGTGCCTCGACCTTGGCTCCCGGAATGGCGGCGCCAGTTGGATCCGTCACGTTTCCGGTGAGAGATCCGTATAGAACCTGCGCGCTCGCCGCGCAGGGAAGGAGAAGAACTGCCAGCGCCACTGCCGGCACTAGCGATAGGCACCGCCGCGGCTCCTGGCGGTCTCTTGCGTGAACTTCTAACCTGGATGTTCTCATTCGACCCCCAAACATTTTCTGGACTCCCGTTTAATCCGCTTGCCTAACCTCTTTCGCGGCCCGTCCGCCATTCACCGCCCGGTTCAAGCGCTCCCGACTGTCGCGATGGCATTGCGAGTTGGACGCTTGGCTATTTAGTTACAGGTTCGAACAAATTATCATGTATTTGGCATTTGAGATCAAGGGGGATTTGCGCCGCAGGACTGGAAACAGATGGAAAATCACTCATCGTTGCGTTAGCAGCAGGCCACGGGGGAACTTGCTAAGGCTGGTTGCGGGCCGCTTTTCGGGCGAAGCAGCCGACGTGTAACTCTACGCTATATGCTGATTATAAGCGAGTTAATCATGGTCCATCGGCACGAGGACAGCTTGCCCTAGAACTTGTGCGGGAAGCTCCACTCAACCGGTGGCGGAGGGCCGATGGCGCTCGAGGACGGAAAGCCTGAAGTGTTCGGACGTGCGCGAGAGGGGACCTCTTGATATCAAGCGGCCTTCAAACAAAGTAAAAACCGGCCGTCGCCGGCGAAGGGAAGCACAAGCCAGGGTAGCTGCCCAAAACGGACTTGGGCGATTCGTCCCCGTCGCGCGGCAAACTGGGCGATCCGGCCCGGGACGCAACTCGGGCTGCAAAGCGCGCAGCCGCGGTTCGCGCGGCAGGCACGGGTCGCGATTGACCCGGCTCGTGTCAGGCCTGGAAGGAACTGCCGCAGCCGCAGGTGGACTTGACGTGGGGGTTGTTGAACTTGAATCCGGCTCCCTCCAGCGTCTCGACGTAATCGACTTCGGCGCCGTCCAGATACAGCAGGCTGGCCTGATCGACATAAACCTTCAGCCCGCTGTATTCATAGGTCTTGTCAAGCATGTTGGGCTGGTTTTCGAAGGCCATCGAGTAGCTGAAGCCAGAGCATCCCCCGCCGACGACCGCTATCCGCAGGCCGGCTGGAGCCGGTTGCTGCGAACTCATGATATCCTTCACCTTGCCCACGGCTCTTTCGGTTAGTTGGACCATCCGTTTAGACTCCTGTGCGGGGCTTGCCCCGTTGGTATTATACCCAGGCGGGCCGGGCACCCACCCTTTCATACATTTAGATGAACGGCTGGGGGGTTGGGTCGCGAAAAAGTGAGGGCGAACGGGCGGACCGACCCAGCCGACGGGTTTCTGAAGCGATTCGTCCCGGCCTGGAAAGCGCAAGACCTGCAGTTTGGAACCACTGCGCCCGGGTCTGGCAAACTAGTAGTGATCCGTTGATATTTTGAAACCCTGACCCCAGGGGTAACGTCGGAAGCCATGTATGGGAACGGCCACCGGCACATTGACCATCCCGGGGTTCGGCAGCAAGGTTGCGGCAAAGCCCAGAGTGGACTATCAGAATACCCCGGAAGGCGTCCTGGTCAGCCGCGCGCAAGCCGGCGAAGAAGGTGCGTTCCGTGAAATCGTGGAGCGCTACCAGACCAAGGTGTTCTCCATCATCCACGGCATCGTGCGCCAGCGCAACGACGTGGAAGACATCGCGCAGCAGGTATTTGCCAAGGTCTACGTTTCCATTCGGAATTTCGACTTCCGCAGTTCGCTCATCACCTGGATCTACAAAATCACGGTCAACGAGTGCTTCGATTACCTGCGTAAGCGCAAGGTGCGCAAGCTGGTGTATGAGAGCGACCTCAGCGAAGACGAGGTGCGCCGGGTAGAGAACTCCGAGCCCACCGTGAACCGGCAGACACCGGCCGACACCAGTTTGTCGCAGCGGGATTACGTCGTGAAGCTCCTCACCAAGGTGTCTGAGGAGGAGCGCATGTTGTTAATGTTAAAAGAAGTGGAAGGTTACTCCGTGGAAGAACTGGCGGAGAGAACCGGCATGAACGAAAACACCATCAAGGTGAAGCTTTTCCGCGCCCGCCAGAAGCTGGTAAAGGCGGCGCAACGGCTGGACCGTCCGGCGGGCTTGGCGTCAAACTGAGCATAGGCCGCGCGGTGGTTTGGATCAGTATGGGGGCCTCCGGAGGGGGCGGCCAGTCTGGCCAGTAGACCCGTGGTGAGGCAGGTTCCGGGCGGAGTATTGCAGGCTTTTAAGGGAAGAAACGTATGCACGCAGTAGTGATGGAGAGCCTTGAAGACTATCTCTCCGGTCTGCTGGAGCCGGCGGAGCGCCGGCGCATTGATGCCCATTTGCATGACTGTGCGCATTGCAGTGCGGAGATAGACGGTTTTGCGGACGTATCGCGCCTGTTTGGCGCATTGCGGAGCGAAGAATGCGCGCCGGCTCCGGGCTTCTATGCGCGCGTTACGGAACGGATTGACGCTAGCGCCGCCGCGCCTTCTTTCGCGCGTCTCTTCGCCTTCGACCTGGTCCTGGCCAGGCGTCTGGCCTTCAGTTGCATGCTGATGCTGGCGGTGCTGGGCAGCTTCCTGGTGTCCCGGGAAGTCACCTACCGCGGGAGTTTTACTCCGGAAGCGGTGTTGTCGCAGGACAGCGCTGCGTCATCCGACAAGGCTCCGGCGCAGGACAACATGCTGCTCACGCTGACGGCGTATGAACGCTAACCTGGCGGAGAGGGCAGCCGCGAGCAGCGCATGGAACCCCAGGGTTGCCGGGATCACGGTGCTCGTCCTCGTCTTTCTGTGCGGGGTCGCCGCCGGTGCGCTGGCGATGAACCTGGGCCTGCACAACCGCCTGCATCAACCGGCATTTGACACCCCCGCCGGCCGCACGCTCTACTTTGAGCGCCTGCGCAAGGAGCTGGATCTGACGCCGGCGCAGGCCGAGCAGATGCAGTCCATCCTGAACGACTTTTGGATGTACTACCGCACCGTTCTCAGCGATAGCAAGAATCGCATCGAGCAGGTGCTCAACCCGGAGCAGCGGAAGAAGTTCGACCGAATGCTGCAGGGCGCCCAGC
Organism: uncultured Solibacteraceae bacterium; assembly: GCA_964654065.1. Taxonomy (GTDB): domain Bacteria; phylum Acidobacteriota; class Terriglobia; order Bryobacterales; family Bryobacteraceae; genus Bog-375. The sequence goes on along the minus strand of CAZZHN010000235.1, from coordinate 3,344 downwards.
GCCAGTGAGCGACCGCTAGCGGCGAAGTTTGACACGCTTGCTGCCGCTGGCGACAATGGTCTGCTGATGCACCGTCGTCCCGGGCTGTTGATCGGCGCTGTGATTCTGGCCGGCGTACTGGTTTCCTGCAGTGAGCGCCCTCCGGAGGTGCGTACCTACGTCTTAGGACAGAAGGCGCAATTGGGACACCTGACCTACGTCGCGGTCGAGACGCAGTGGTACCCGGCGTTCGGCGGGGGCCCCGGCGCCCGCGCGCCGCAAAACCAGTTTCTGCTGGTGCGGCTCAGTGTCACCAATGGGGGTAATTCGGAAGCCTCAGTACCCAGTCTGAGCGTCGAAGACAGTGGCGGGCACCGTTTTCCCGAACTCACCGACGGAGACCAGGTTCCGGACTGGATCGGCGTGCTGCGCCCGCTGGCGCCCGCCGATACGTTGAGCGGCAACGCCGTTTTTGACGTGGCTACCGGGCACTACACGCTACACATCTCCGATGAGGACGAAAAAGCCGAGGCGCTGATTGACCTGCCGCTCAACTTTCGGAAAGAGCCGTTGGAAGCCCCGGGCGTCGACCTGTTGAAGCCCGAATCCGCGCCGCCCAAGAAATAGAAGTGGTTGAATTCAGTTGTTTTGGGCTGATCCAGACCACCCGCACGCCGGGTTTCTGTCTGGCCGCGCGAGCGATCGGATTTAGAATCAAATTATGTGGGCCACGCTGGCTGCGCTTTTTTTCATGCAGGCGTCGGACTTCGCGGCCGAGGGACTGAAGGCACTCGGATCGGGGCAGTATGAAGCCGCGGCCGAAGCGTTCCGCAAGGCCGTGGCGGCGGAGCCATCGGATTACAGCGCCCACTTCAATCTGGCGCTGGCCGACGGATTCCTGGCGCGCGATGCGGAAGGGATCGCGGAATACCGCAAAGCGCTGGAGTTGAAGCCCGGCCTTTACGAAGCCGAACTGAACTGCGGCATGCTGCTACTGCGGAACAAGGACGCAGGGGCGGCGGCGCTGCTCGAGGCAGCCGCGGCCCAGAAGCCCAGCGAGTTCCGGCCGCGTTACTATCTGGCGGAAGCCGAAGCGCAAGCCGGCGCCTTGGATCGCGCCGAGGCCGACTACCGCCGCGCCATAGAACTGGACCCGAAATCTGGCACCGCCGAGTCGGGTCTGGGCCGTGTCCTGCTGCGCGAGGGCAAACTTGCCGACGCAGTGCCGCACTTCCACCAGGCGGCCACCCTCGACCCCAAGTACCGCAATGGGCTGCTGGAGCTGGCGGCGGCCTACGACGCCGCACACCAACCTGGCGACGCGGCTGCCATTTATCGCGGCTTCCCTGACGATCCCGTCGCACAAGCGCGCCTCGGTCAGCTGCTGCTGGACAGTAAGCAATACGCCGAAGCCTTGCCGGTTCTCGAAACCACATACGGCAGGGAGCCGTCCACAGCTAATGCCGTGGCGTTGGCGATGGCATACGTGTTTTCCGATCAACCCGTCAAGGCGGCGCCGCTCCTCCAAAGGGCGGTGGCTGCCGAGCCCGCCCGCTTCGAATTGCGCATGATGTATGGACGCGCCCTACGCGACGCACGGCAGTATCCTCAGGCCGCGGCGCAGTTCGCCGAAGCGGGGAAACTCAAGCCGGTCGCGCTGGAGGCGTGGCGGGAATCGGGTGACGCGTTGTATCTGGCCGGCGATCTGCCGCGCGCGCTGGAGGCGTTCGAAAAGGCCCGCCAGTTGGGGGAGAACACCGCCGGACTGGCTTTCATGCGGGCGATTATCCTGGACAAGATGCGCCAGCTGAAAGCGGCGCTGGAAGCGTACGAGCAGTTTCTCGCCTTGAGCCAGGGCAAGAACCCCGATCAGGAATTTCAGGCGCGGCAGCGGGCGCGCATCATCCGCCACCAGCTGGAGGCGCATTGATGGGGGGCGCATCCATCCGGGGCGCTGCGGTTGCGGCCCTTGTGCTGCTGGCGGGGCTGGAGACGCGCGCGGCCGACCTGGCACAGGCGCGCGCAGAGCCCAACCTCGAAAAGCGCGCGCGGCTGGCGCTGGACGAATCGGCCGCGGCACTGGTGGCCGCTCGCACCGATTATCAGCGCGGGGACAACGATCAGGTGTCGGCCGACGCCGCCAGGATCGCCGATTCCGTCGATCTGGCCTTTCTCTCGCTCAGTCAGACGGGTAAGGACCCGCGCAAGAATTCCCGCTGGTTCAAATACGCCGAAATCCAGACGCGCGACCTGCTCCGCAAACTCGACACGCTGCAGCAGGACATGGGCTTCGCGGACCGGCCGCTGCTGGATAAAGCCAAAACGGAAGTGCAGCAGGTGCACGACAAGCTGCTGTTGGGCCTGATGGAGGGAAAACCAAAATGAGACCACTGGTTAGCTCGGTTGGGATCGTCGCGTTGCTGGCACTGGCGGCCGCCGCGCAGCAAAAGCGTGACTTCCTCTCCACCGACGAAGCGGATCAGATCCGCGAGGCCCAGGAACCGAATCAGCGCCTCACGCTGTATGCCGGTTTTGCCCGGCAGCGGGTCGACATGGTGAAGAATCTGCTGGGCAAGGACAAGCCGGGGCGTTCGATTCTGATTCATGATGCGCTGGACGACTACAACCGGATTGTGGATGCCCTCGACGACGTAGCCGACGATGCGCTGCACCGCAAGATCGATATTTCCGAGGGCTTGAAGGCCGTCAGCGGCGCCGAGAGCGAGCTTCTTCCCGTGCTGCACAAGATACAGGATAGCCGCCCCAAAGACATGGACCGCTACGATTTCGTCCTCAAGGACGCCATCGACACCACGAGCGACAGCCTGGAGCTGGCGCGGGAGGACGTCGGGCAGCGCGGGCGCGCCGTGGAAGCCCGCGAAGACCAGGACAAGAAGACGCTGGAGGACTCGATGTCTCCCGCCGAGCGCAAAACCAAGCAGGAAGCCGACCAGAAGGCGGCCCAGGAGGAGAAGCAGCGCAAGCCTCCCACGTTATACCGCCCTGGAGAAAAGCCCGGCGACAAGCCCGCCGACAAGACAACGGACAAGACGCCGGACAAGGACAAGAAAGACTCCGGCGACGGCAAACAGAACTGACCGCAGGCAGCGCATGGCGGCAAGCGGCGGCTTTCTCCGGCGGCAAGGGGAGCTCACTGAACTCGTATCGACAGTGTAGACGGTAAGCCTCGCGCCTGCGACGTCCGTGCGTTGCGGGAACCGCAGCATGGTTGCTACACTGAAACTTCCCCGGCCAGGTAGCTCAGCTGGTAGAGCGCAGCCCTGAAAAGGCTGGCGTCGGCGGTTCGATTCCGTCCCTGGCCACCATATTTTCAGCAGTTTACAAACTAACCTCCTAAATCTGCT
>CAZZHN010000234.1:3029-6683 GCA_964654065.1 uncultured Solibacteraceae bacterium | reverse complement strand
TCGAACTTGCGCTCGCCGGCGATGGTCAGCGTCTGGTTCTCTACCCGCACATCGATGTCCTTGAGATCGACATCCGGCAGATCGGCTTTCACCACCAGCTCGTTTTCGGTTTCATAGATGTCCACCGAAGGCGTCCACGGCCGGTTGGTCTGGGGCTCGTTGAACAGGCGGGTGAAAGCATCCTCGAAGACGCGGATATTGGCCAATGGGTCGAAGTGGGTGAGAGACATGGTCGTTAAACTCCTCATTGAAATGATCTTTAGGATGGCCTTGCGGACTTCATCCAGTCACAATAATAAAATATGCGCGTTATATTGTCAAGTATTTATTAGCAGATAGCTATATGGTTTGTGATGTTTCCGCAATCTACTGATTTAATTATGCTTAATTGCGTTGCCAGGAACAAAGCGACCGCCCCAGCCCAATTTCCTGCAATGCCCTGTGTGCTGGGGATCCGAAGCGCAGCCAGGTCGGCCGGACGCCAATCTCCTACAAATATTTCGCCCCATTTCCTACAATGCTTGGTCTTGTCTATGTTTTTCAATGAGTTACCAGGATCCAGTGGGCAAACTGGCCCCCCGACTGGAGGGCCGCACCCACTTTCACCGCCGCTTGAGCGCTTCCAGTTCCTCGATCGTTCGCGGCCAGTCCTCCCGCAGCAGACGCGACAGCGCCCGGTCGGCCAGCAGGCGGCCGCTGGTCTGGCATTGCGGGCAGTAGTTAGTTTCGTTGGCGCGGTAGCGAATGCGCTGGATTTTGGAACCGCAGTCGGGGCAGGGCTGGCCGTAGCGGCCATGGACCGCCATGCCTTCGCGGAAGGCCGTCACCTTCTCCGGGAATCCGCCGGCGGCGGCGGTGCGCAGGCGGTCGGTCCACACGGTCAGCACCTCGCGGATCGCCTGCTGCAGGTGCCGTATTTCCGCGTCGGACATCTTCAGCGTGAGCGCGATCGGCGAAAGCCGGGCGCGGTGCAGAATCTCGTCCGAGTACGCGTTGCCGATGCCGCTAAAGAGGTGCGGATCAGTAAGGGCGCGCTTCAGCGTGTGGTTGGCCGATCGCAGCATGGCAGCGAACGCGGTTTCGGTTGCGCTCAGCGCATCGATGCCGCCGGCGTCCAGCGCCGCCAGTCCCGCGTCGCCCGCGGCTACATGCAGCGCCGCCCGCCGCTCGGATCCGGCTTCGGTCAAGGTAAGCGCGCCGCTCGAAAACTGAAATAGCGCCAGTACCTTCCTGGGGACTGCTTTCGGCGCCGCGCTGCGCCAGTGCAGACGGCCGGCAATCATGAGGTGCAGCACCAGCCACAATTCGCCTTCCAGCCCGATGGCGATCCGCTTGCCGAGCCGCCGCACCTCGCGCACTCCCCTGCCCTCGGCCGATTCGAGCGGCGGCGCGATGGACCGCAGCAGAAACGGGCTGCGTACCTGCACCCGCTCCAGCCGCCGGCCAGCCACGCGCTCGCGCAGCGCCTCCACGTACACCTCGACATCGGGCAGTTCCGGCATGCAATTTCAACTGCGATGTGCCATCGCTTCCAGGTACGTGCTGAAGTCCTTGCCCGGCGGCGCAATCTCGAAGCGGATCTTGACCTTGTCCTTCCCTGCCGGCAGGTAGGTCAGGCGGTAGCGCATGCCGGCCGGCGGTGCATCGCTCAGGAACGTCACGCCGCCTTCGGCCGCAGGCTGCACCTTGTACGCAATCACGTGCCCTTCGCTGTCCCAGTACGTGGCTTTCAGATCCGCCGATCCTTCCTCGCGGTAAACTACCATCAGGTCGTCGTGCCGAAACGCCGGCCGGCCTGCGGCAGCGGGGTAATCCGCGAAATTCTTCCTCAACAGGATCTTGCCCTGGAGGTCCACCTCCAGCGTAAACTCGCCGGAGCCGTTCCCGGGGCTCCCGCCCCCTTCGCCCGTCCAGCGGCCGATCAGAAACTGAACCGGCCCCCAGTCAGTCGCGGTCAGCGCTGCAGGCAGCAACAACGCAGCGAACAGAACGAGTTTTCGCATGCCGCTACACTACCACGGACTGTCGCCCTCCGCGCGGCGGGACGCGCCCTACAATGGTTGCTTGGCGCGCAGAAGATTCTTTGTCGATTCGATTCGCGGAGGCGTGGCCGAGCTTGCCGGCGATAGCGCCCGTCACCTGACCCGCGTGCTGCGCGTTCAACCAGGGCAGCGCTTCGAGATCTCCGACGGCAGCGCGGCGTGGCTAGCCGAGATCAGCGAGGCGCGCGGCCCGCGCGTGGTGTTTCAGGTAATCGAGCCGGCAGAGACACAGGAACTCGCGGTGCGCATCGTTCTGTGCGCGGCGCTGATCAAGTTCGACCGGCTGGAATGGATGATCGAGAAAGCCACCGAGCTGGGCGCGGAATCCTTCCAGCCGGTGGAAACCGCCCGCAGCGAAAAGGGGCTGTTTCAGGCGTCCGGCAAGCGCGCGGAACGGTGGAAGCGGATTGCTTGCGAAGCGGCCGAACAGTCGCGCCGCCTGCGTCCGCCCGAGATTCTGCCGGCGGTGCGGCTGGAGGCGTGCCTGGCCGCGGGCGGAGGCGCCCGCTACCGGATGGAAGAGGGCGCGGCGCCTCCGCTGGCCCGGCAGCTGTCGCCAACGGAGGCCGGAAGCGAAGTGCGCTTGTTGACGGGGCCGGAAGGAGGCTGGATCGACGAGGAGCGCGCCGCCGCTGCGCGTGCCGGATGGCTGCCGGCCTCACTCGGCCCGCGGGTGCTGCGCGCGGAGACGGCGGCCATCGCAGCCGTCGCGGTGGCGGCCTCGGCGTGGGCCGCCTTCCATCAGTACAATGAAGCAAGGGCCGGGGAAGCGTCCGAAGATACCTAGACCGGCTGCGAGCTGGAGACCCACCCGTTTTCATCGATTCCCGAGGCGACCGAAGGTGAAGTTCGATTACTTCCTGATCCTGGTCTTCGTTTGTGCCCAGTGGCGCATCTCCGCCTTGTGCCTGCGCGCCGGGAGAAGGCAGTGGAGCGAGCGGCGGCAGGGGCTGCTGCGCGCCGCCGTGCTGGCGTTCGACGCCCTGCTGGCTTTTGGCTATTTCTGCACCTTGAACGAAGAAGCCAGCCGGCTGCGAATGCCCGGATGGCTGGCGGGGCCGATGGGCGGTGTGGCGCTCTTCTACCTGCTGGCGGCCACCGCGGTGCTGGCGATATATGAAGTTTTGCGCCTGGCGAGCCGCCGGCTGGACGCGGAGACGAACCCGGCCCGCCGGCGCCTCCTGCAGACCGGCGGCGCCGGCCTGATGGCGGCTCCCTTTGCCGCGCTCGGCTACGGCATGTTCATCGAGCGGCTCGACTTCCGGGTGCGCGAGGTCGAAGTGCCGCTGGCCGGGCTGGCCGCCGATCTGGACGGACTGCGGATCCTGCAGTTGAGCGACATTCACTTGAGCGCGTTCCTGAGCGAAGCCGATCTTGCCCGCGTGGTGGACGCCGCGCGCGAACTGCAGCCCCACCTGGCGGTGGTCACGGGAGACCTGATTTCCTCCCGCGGCGATCCGCTCGACGCCTGCATCCGCCAACTGGCGCGCCTCAAGACGGACGCCGGCGTGTTCGGCTGCCTGGGCAACCATGAACGGTACGCGCGCGCGGAGGACTACGCCACCGCGGCCGCGGCCAGGGTGGGCATCGATTTTCTGCGGCAGCGGTCGCG
>CAZZHN010000234.1:0-2929 GCA_964654065.1 uncultured Solibacteraceae bacterium | reverse complement strand
GGCGGCGCGACCTTGAACCTCGCGGGCGTCGACTATCAGCGGCTAAGCGGCCGCGAGTCATATCTCAAAGGCGCCGAGCGCCTGCTGGCGCCGGGCGCCGCCAACGTGCTCCTCTCGCACAATCCGGACGTATTTCCGGTAGCGGCGCGCCAAGGTTACCATCTGATGATGGCGGGACATACGCACGGCGGCCAGGTCACGGTGGAGATTCTCGACCAGTCGGTGAGCGCCGCGCGCTTTTTCACACCTTATGTCTACGGGCTGTACGGCGGCCCGCGCGCATCGGCCTACGTGACGCGCGGGATTGGTACCATCGGCATTCCTGCGCGGATCGGGGCGCCACCCGAGATAGCCGTGCTGCGATTGAGGAAGGCTTAATCCGGGGCGACCGTGCGTTATCTGGTTCTGAGCGATCTTCATTCCAACTGGCAGGCCCTGGAGGCGGTGATTGCCGATGCCGCCGGCCATTTTGAGCGCGCCCTCTGTTGCGGCGATCTGATCGGCTACGGAGCGGATCCCAACGCCGTGGTGAATTGGGTGCGGGCCAACTGCGCCGCGGTTATCCGCGGCAATCACGACCGTGTGTGGTCGGCCGACGAGGATCTGGGCTGGTTCAATCCGCTGGCGCGCCGGGCCGCCCTGTGGACGGCGAGCGCGCTGACGCCCGAGAATGCTGCCTACGTGGTGGACCTTTCCAGGGGACCGTTGTCGGTGGACGGCTTTCAACTGGCGCACGGCACGCCGTATGACGAAGACGAATACATGATGTCCGCCGAGGAGGCGTCGGTGGCATTCGAATACCTGGAAACGCGGCTCGCCTTTTTCGGCCATACCCACTTGCAGGGCGGCTTCATCTGGAACCACGGGCGGGTGGAGACGATTTCCCCGTTCTGGCAGGGGACCTATCCGGATGTATTGCGGATCGACGTGGATTGCGGCTATCTAGTGAACCCGGGCTCGGTGGGACAGCCGCGCGATGGCGACCCGCGCGCCGCGTATGTCATCTACGATTCCGATGCGGCGGCGGTGGAGTACTATCGCACCGCCTACGATGTGGCAGCGGCCCAGCGCCGGATCCGCGAGGCCGGCCTGCCGCCATTCCTCGCCGACCGCCTGTCCGAGGGCCGCTAAACCGGTCTATCGCGGCTTCACGCCGCCGCAATTCGGGCCCAGGTACCTGGTGTTGATCGCGATATTGATCTTCAGCAATCCCATGCCGCCTTCCCGGGTCAGCTGCATGGTCCCCTTGCCGGATTCCGGGCTGACCGCCTCAAACGTCATCCGGCCGGAGAACGTGCCGTTCTCCTGCGTGCATTCGACGTCAACTTCCTGCTTGGCGGGGGACGAGCTGAAAAGCTTGCGCTGGCAGTTCTGCCGCCCGTCGGCGCCGAAATTCAGCGCCCGGCTGAGCGAGTCCGCACTCAGGCAGGCCTTAACTACCGTGGGACCCTGAGCTCCCCGCGCCGCCACCGCGGCATCCATGCGGGAACGCTGGTCGGGCGACATCTTGGCCAGCACGTCGGCGGGCAGCTCCATCTTGGAAGTCACCGTTACTTCCCACAAGCCGGGCTTCATCGCCAGCGGCTTCATGTCGGCCGCGCCGGCCATCCAGGGCAACAGCAACGCTGCCCCCATCACGATCCCTTTTTTCATTCGTCCTCCGCCCGGTCCCGTGCCACAACCGATTCATTAAAAGCATGGCATGCCGCAGCGGAGCCGCGCAAGATCACGGCGCGCCGGTGGCGGACGCTTCGGCGGCTCAGTGCATGCCGCCGCCGCGCGTCTGATAGCGGGGCTTCTTCATCACCAGCAGCAGCGGCAGCATCAGCAGGAACACCACCGCCATGGCCAGGAAAGTGTCGACGAACGAAACCATGGAGGCCTGCCTCTGGACAGTGCCCCAGATGGCTCCATAAGCGCGCCGGAGCGCATCCACGGGGTCGCTCCCGTGAGCAATCATGTTCGCCTGGATGCCGCGCGCCATGGCGCGAACCTGCGGATTCAGCGCGGTAATGTGCGCCCCCAGCCTTTGCGTGTTGTACTGCTGGCGGCGGAACAGATAGGTAGTGGCGCTGGCAATGCCGAAGCTGCCGCCCAGGTTGCGCATCAGGTTGAACATGCTGGTCGCGTTGCCCATCTCTTCGCGCGAAATGCGGTCCATGGTGGCAGTGGTGAGGGGCACAAACAGCATCGCCAGAGCAGCGCCCTGGATGAACTGCGGCCAGAAGATGTCCCAGTAACCGGCGTTGAGATTCAATCGGCCCAGCGAATAGAGGGTCCACGAGGCAATGACCAGGCCGCAGGCCAGCACCTTCCGCGGATCGAAGCGGCCCATCACGGTGCCCACCAACGGCATCATGAGGAACGATCCCAGACCGCGCGGCGCCATGGCAACACCGGCCTCGAGGGCTGAGTATCCGAGCAGTGTTTGCAGGAAAATCGGCAGCAACAGCAGGCTTCCATAGAGCACGAAGCCAAGCACGGTCATCAGGAATACCCCGGCGGCGTAGGTCCGCTCCTTGAAGACACGCAAGCGCACCACCGGGTCGCGGGTGGAAAACTCGTGGGCGACGAAAATCACCAACGCCGCCACGGCGATCGAGGCCAGCGCGGTAATCCAGTGGGAAGCGAACCAGTCTGCCTCCTGCCCCTTATCGAGCACCACCTGGAGAGCGCCCACCCAGACTGCCAGCAGCCCGATGCCCCAGTAGTCGATTCCCAGGCCGCGTTTGCGAATGTAAGGCGGATCGAAGATGAACAGCCGCGTCATGACAATCGAAGCCAGGCCCACCGGCAGATTGATGTAAAACACCCACCGCCAGCTCCAGTTGTCCGTCAGCCAGCCGCCGATCATGGGGCCGAGCATGGGCGCCACCACGATGCCGAGCCCCCAGAACGCCATCGCCTTGCCGCGGTCGCGCGGCGGGAA
>CAZZHN010000233.1:0-6838 GCA_964654065.1 uncultured Solibacteraceae bacterium | reverse complement strand
GCTCTGTGTGTCGGTGGCATGGTGGTAGCCCGCGCCGTCCTCAACCGCGACTTCGCTGATGAATTGCGCGGCGGCTGCATGTCGGTGGCGCTGGAACTGGGGGGCTGGCACAAGGGGAAGACCCGGGGAAGCGCAAGGTCCAAGCACCCGCAATCGCTCCGCAGGTCAGCGCAACCCAACTGACCAAACGGCAGCGCCAGCTTCAGGACATGCGAGCGTGGTTGAAGCAGGCCCGAGGCCGCAGGGGTTATCCGCAGTAGTGCCTTAGAATGAAAGATCCGCATGAAAAAGGTCATTACCCCAGCTTCTTCGGTCTCGGGATCGCTAACCCTGCCAGGCGATAAGTCCATTTCGCACCGGTATGCTCTGATTGCGTCCATCGCGGAAGGGGCGAGCCGCATCCGCAACTACTCGACGGGCGCCGATTGCCAGTCGACGCTGGGCTGCGTTCGCGCGCTGGGCATCGAGGTGGAAGGCGGCGGCACCGAATTCGTAATCCACGGCCGCGGCCTGGATGGCCTGCGGCAAGCGGCCGGGGATCTCGATGCCGGCAATTCGGGCTCGACCATCCGCATGCTTTCCGGAATCCTGGCCGCGCAACAGTTTTCGAGCCGCATTTTCGGCGATGCCTCGCTGTCGCGGCGCCCCATGCAGCGGATCATGCAGCCGCTGGCGCAAATGGGAGCCGGGATCCGCGCGCGCGAGGACAAGTTTCCGCCGCTCGAAATTACCGGCGCGGCGCTGCATCCTATCGATTACGTACTACCGGTGCCCAGCGCGCAGGTGAAAACGTGCGTGCTGCTGGCCGGGCTGTATGCGAACGGGCAGACGACGGTCACCGAGCCGGTCCGCTCCCGCGATCACACCGAAATCGCGCTGCGCGAGTTCGGGGCGGACCTCACCGTGGAGCGGCGCAGGATCACGCTCACGGGCCGGCCGAGACTCACGGGCCGCGAGCTCACCGTCCCATCGGATCTTTCCTCGGCGGCATTCTTCATCGTGGCTGCACTGCTGGTGCCGGGCTCGGAGCTGACCATTCGCGGCGTCGGCCTGAACCCCACGCGTTCCGCGCTGCTCGATTTCCTGGTAGGGATGGGCGCCAACATCCGCATCCCCGAGCTCGAAAGCCAGAACGGCGAACTGGTGGGCGACATCGTGGTGCGCTATTCCGCACTGCGCGGCGGCACGATTGAAGGGGCGCTCACGGCCTCTCTGATCGACGAGATTCCCGTGCTGGCCGTGCTGGGCGCGGCCACCGACCAGGGGCTTGCCGTGACAGACGCGTCGGAGCTGCGCATCAAAGAGACCGACCGCATACGCACGGTGGTCGAGAACCTGCGCCTCGCCGGCATCGAAGCTCAGGAGAGTCCTGACGGGATGGTGATTCCGGGCCGGCAGAAGTTCCGTGCGGCCGTATTCGATTCGCAGGGCGACCACCGCATCGCTATGGCATTTGCCGTCGGCGCGCTGGCAGGCGACGGCCAGTCCACCATCGAGGGAGCCGAGGCCGCGTCGGTGTCTTTCCCCGAATTCTGGGACACGCTTGCTTCGTGTGCCGGATAAAGGTAGGACAGACCATCGCCTTTTGTGGTCTGTCGTGCTTCGGGCCGCCCGCAAGTCGACAGACGACAAAAACCGATCGTCTGTCCCACTCACGCGGCACGCAAGCACGATCAGGGTAGGACGTCGGTCCTACTCACGCGGCGCGCAAGCTCACGATCAGGGTAGGACAGACCATCGCCTTCGGTGGTCTGTCATGCTTCGGGGCCCCGCAAGTCGACAGACGACAAAAACCGATCGTCTGTCCTACTCAGGCGGCGCGCAGGCTCACAATGAGCGAATCGAGCGCAATCGATTTCTGAATATTGCGCCGCAAGAGCCGCACAAGCTCATCCACCTGGGTCACCGCGCGGCGGATCCAGGCGAAGTCCACCCTGGCGGCCAGGGCGTCCAACTCGCCGCGGATATCCTGGTTGCGGATTTCGCCGCTGCTTTCGCGCAGGATCAGCAGGTCGCGCAGCAGGCCGTACAACGCCTCCAGGTGCAGCTCCAGTTTTTCGCTCTTGCTGCGCGCGATCATTTCCGAGACCGGCAGCCAGGTGCTGTAGGGCGCCGCTCTGGCGGCCACTTTGGCCAGTGCCAGCATGGCGGCGCGCCGCTTGTCATACGCGTCGAGGTCGATGGAGACGGCCACGCCAGGACTCCCCGCCGCCAGCGCGACACGCCGCTCCGGCCGGTCCAGGCCACGCGCCCGGCCAAACTCCTCCATCTCCTCGCGCCCCAGCGGTGTGAACTGGAACGGCACAGCGCGCGAGCGGATGGTGGGCAGGAGGTCGTAGGCGTTCTGCGCGGTCATGATGAGGATCAGGTGCGGCGGCGGCTCCTCCAGCGTCTTGAGCAGCGAGTTGGCCGCCTGGTCGTTGGCGCGGTCCACGTGATCGATGAGAAAAATGCGCCGCGCACCCTGGTGAGGAAAGAACGGCGCGCGCTCTTTGAGTTCCCGCGCCTGCTGGATGGTGATCTGGCGCAGCGGCCCATCGGGCGCGAAGGTCACGAAATCGGGATGGCTGGAAAACAGCAGCGGGTCTTCATTGCGCTTGTCGGCCGGCCACTTCTCGCGGCCCGTCACGGTGTCACGGTTGGCTTCCAGGCTCAAATCGTCCTGTTCGATCAACGCCGGCCGCGGCAGCAGGCGCGCGCCCAGCCGCCGCGCCAGCGTCGCTTTGCCGACGCCCTCCGGCCCGGCGAACAACAGCGTTTGCGCCAGCCGGTCCTGCTGGATCATCTGCTCCAGAGCCTGCGTGACATGCGGATTGCCCCAGAAGTTCTCAAACATACCGGCTCACCAGGCGCCAGATTTCGGCTTCGATCGCATCCATCCCGGCGCAGCCGTTGACCAGCTTGACGCGCTCCGGCTCGCTCGCGGCAAGCTCGTGATAGGCGCGGTAAACCTCGCGGTGAAACTCGATCGACTGCTCATCCATGCGCGTCTCGCGGCTGGTCTCGGCCTGGTTGCGCGCGTGCGCCCTTGCCAGGCTGGTTTCGGCGTCGATATCCACCAGCAGCGTGAGGTGCGGCTTCAGGCCGCGGCAGGCGATGCGATCGAGCGCCATCACGTTCTCCGCGCCCAGGCCGCGCCCGTAACCCTGGTAGACCAGCGAGGAATCCGTGAAACGGTCGGCGAGCACAATTTCACCTCGCTCGAGCGCAGGCAGAATCCACTCGTCCACGTTCTGCGCGCGTGAAGCGAAATAAAGCAGCAGCTCGGCCGTGGGACAGAGCTCCTGATTGGCGCCATCGAGCAGAATACTCCGGACCTTGGCGCCAATCGGCGTGCCGCCTGGTTCGGCCGTTTCGAGCACGGTTCGCCCCATCGCCCGCAGCCGCGCCGCCAACCGCCGGACCTGCGTCGTCTTCCCCGAGCCGTCCATGCCCTCAAACGTGATGAACAAGCCGCTAGCCGGCATGGCGGACCTCGGCGGTTTCAGAATCGCAAAATGTTGGGAGCAAACTTCCAATATCGCACGGGCTGGAGTCGGCAGGTCGGGGACCTGCGTCACCCCGGATTGGGTGGGTGATTTACCCCACCACCGGATATTCGGACTGTAAACTGTTGTGTTTTTCAACGATTTACAGGGCGCGGCCCGTGGCCCCTCAAGTGCAATGTTTGTCAAGACAGAACCGGGAGGAGAGGATGAACTTCGATCAAGCGCCGATGCTGGTCATCTGGGAAGTGACGCAGGCCTGCGACCTGGCTTGCGTGCATTGCCGGGCTTCGGCCCAGTCTGAGCGCAACCCGCAAGAACTGACCACCGAACAGGGCTACCGGCTACTGGACGAAATCCGCAGCTTCGGCGAACCGCTAATGGTCTTCACCGGCGGCGACCCGCTGAAGCGTCCCGACCTGTTCGACCTGGCCCGTTACGCTGTCAGAATCGGCCTGCGCACCAACGTCACGCCCAGCGCAACCCCGCTGCTGACCAACGAAGCCATCGACCGTTTCAAAGGAGCCGGCGTCTCGCGCATGGCGATCAGCGTGGACGGACCTGACGCCGCCACGCATGACGACTTCCGCGGCATCCCCGGCACCTTCGACCGCGCCATGGCCGCGCTGCGCCACGCCCGAGACATCGGCCTCGACACGCAGTTTCAGACCACCGTGAGCCGCCGCAACATGCACCGCCTGCCAGAAATAGCGGAGATCGTCAAGGATGTGCGCTCGAAGATGTGGAGCCTGTTCTTCCTCATCGTCACCGGGCGGGCGCTGGAGAACGACGACCTCGCCGCCGCCGAGTACGAACAGGTGTTCGAGTACATGTACGAACTTTCCAAGACCGCGCCTTTCGGTATCAAGACCACCGAGGCGATGCATTACCGCCGCTACGTGGCGCAGCGCATCAAGGCCGAGCACGGCGCTACCGAAAACGAGAGCGCCAAGGGCGTGGCCTTTCGGACGGCGGGCGTCAGCGACGGCAAGGGTTTTGTGTTCGTATCGCACACCGGCGAGATCTTCCCTTCCGGCTTCCTGCCTGTGAGCGGCGGCAACGTGTTGCGCGATCCGCTGACGGATGTTTACCGCAATGCCGATCTCTTCCGCTCGCTGCGCGACACCTCGCAGCGCGGCGGCAAGTGCGGCGTCTGCGAATACCAGAAGATCTGCGGCGGCTCCCGTTCCCGCGCCTACGCCTTGACCGGCGACTACCTGGCCGAAGACCCCCGCTGCACCTACCAGCCGCATCTGGCCGACGCCATCGCGGGTTAGCCGTTTCGGCGCAGGCCGCCAGTCTCCCTCGCAGAGTCGCCCGGGTTGGCAGGCGGAGGCACCTGCCCCATTTTGTTATCGAACCGTTTGTGGGGCCAGTGGGATGCGCGCTTCCGCCTGCCGACCATCCGTTCCCGTAGGCCCAAGGCAGTGCCGTGATGGATAGATGCGCAGCCGTGCGAGGTCAGCGCTGCCTGACAGCCTGATCGGTGCGAATCCGCCGCTTGGAAGACCGCTTCTCTACGCTGCCACGCGCTCTGCGGGCAGCGGCTTCACCCGTGCCAGGTGGAGCACTTCGAGGGTGCGGATGACGGCCCAGGCAGGATCGAATTCATGCCCGCGCCAGGCGAACCGCGCCGAAGTCGGAAACTCGTGGTGGTTATTGTGAAACCCTTCGCCCGCGGTCAACATAGCGATCGACTTGAGATTGGTCGCCTTGTTGTCGAAATTGCGGTAGCCCACCCAGTGGCAGACACTGTTGACGGAGGAGTTCAGTAGAACATACAGCACCGCGTGCGTGAGCCACGCCGCCAGGCCCCACCATACGCCGAACATCAGCATGAAGATGGCGATCCCGCCCAGTGCCGCGTAGTGCATGAAGGGCAGCTTGTCGATCGCGTCATCTTTCCAGTCCGGCGTATACTTCCGCACCACCGCCGCGTCCTTAGTCACGCGACGATAGAGGAAGTAGTTACCGAATAGCACCGTCCATAGCCCGTAGATGTAGGGGCTGTGCGGATCGCCTTCGGCATCGGAAAAATGGTGATGCTTGCGATGCACGGCCGCCCATTCGCGCGGGACCATGCCCGTAAACAGGCTTAGCTCCAGGTGCATCAGCAGGCCAACCACAGGGTGCAGTTCCAGCCCGCGATGGGTTTTCGCCCGGTGCAGATAAATCGTCGTACAGAAGACCGACACTTGCAAGATCACGAGAGTGATCACGGACATCCACAGAATACTCATTTGTCTTCCCAGTACCGCTCGATCGTGCGGGGATTCGATTCTTCTGAGGACGCTGCGCGGAAACTCCCGGCCGGGCTCAAAATAGTCGTTCCATTGATCATAGCAGACCCAAGCGGTCACAATGCTACAATTTCGAGCGGAGAACCGTTAAATTGCGTTACGTAACCTTCCACCAGGACGGCCGCGCCGAACCAGGGGTCTATTTCGAGGAACAAGTGGTTCCACTCCGGGGGGCCGGCTTTGCCAGCCTGCTCGAGGTGATCGAAGGCGGCGCCGATGCCCTGGACCGGGTGCGGCGCTGGATCAGCGGTGCAGCGTCCAGTCACGCCCGGGACCCGGCCGGGATCACCTTCGCCGCTCCCATTCCGCGCCCGCCCAAGCTGATCTGCATCGGCCTCAACTATCGCGACCACGCCGCCGAAGCGAAACTGGCCCTCCCCGAAGTGCCCACCATGTTCGCCAAGTTTCCGACTTCGGTCATCGGCCACGGCCATCCCATCGTGCTGCCCAGGAACTCCGTCAAGCCGGATTACGAGGCTGAGTTCGCCGTGGTGATCGGCCGCCGCGGACGCCACATCGCCGCGGACGACTGGCACGACTACGTCTTCGGCTACACCATCCTCAACGATGTAAGCGCCCGTGATTTTCAGATGGCCACGTCGCAGTGGATGATCGGCAAGACGTTCGACACGTTCGCGCCCATCGGCCCCGCCATCGTCACCGCCGACGAGATCGCCGATCCGCACAGCCTGCGCATTTCGCTCACCATCAACGGCGAAACGCTGCAGGACTCCAACACTGGCAACCTCATCTTCCGCGTGCCCCAGCTTATCGCGTATCTGTCGAGCGTGTTCACGCTGGAGCCGGGCGACATCATCGCCACCGGCACCCCCGCTGGCGTAGGCTTCGCCCGCAAACCGCCGCGCTGGCTCAAGCCAGGAGATCAGGTGAAAATTCAGATCGAAGGCATCGGGGAGCTGTTCAACCCGGTAGTCGCGGAACAGTGAGGTAACGCAGCCGTTCCCAAGATGCCATCGCACCTCCTGCTAGAATTGCGTTAGCGCGCGCCCGTAGCTCAGGTGGATAGAGCGGCTGGCTTCGAACCAGTAGGTC
>CAZZHN010000232.1:0-6839 GCA_964654065.1 uncultured Solibacteraceae bacterium | reverse complement strand
CCTTCAGGTACCGGAGCAGCTCAAAGCCGTCCATGCGCGGCATCACCAGATCCGCCACGATGACATCTGCGCTGAAAATCGTGAGCCGCTCCAAGGCCACTCGCCCGTCGGAAGCGACGTCCGTTTCGAAGCCACTCTCGGCGAGCGTGGCGGCCATCGCCGCGCGCTGCCGCTCGTCGTCGTCGACGATGAGGATCCTGCCCGAAAGTGCGGGCCGTCGTGGCATTCCCTGTTATTCTAGCAGGGCGCCTCGAATCGGTTGCCGAGCTCCGATTTGCCTTCCACTCGCGCTGCACGAAGTTGAGAATCTCGAAGCGCCTTTACACTGAGATCGACTCCTTCGGAGGCGGCGCCTCCCACGTGGGGGACGGAGCGCTAGGGCGGCGGCCTTCTTGGCGTTTTCGTGGTGTCGGAAGATCAGCAGGACGACAAGCGCGAGAAGGAGCAGCAGCAGACTCCAGATGACGACTCGGGGGAATTTGTTCCGGGGACGGGCTGTGAGTTGATGATCCCTGCCGATGACTGAATGCTCGCCTAGGTCAGATGCCAATCGGATTCTCCTTGGTCAGCGATGAGCCGCACCCTGTTGATTGCGGGAGTTGCTAGAGGGTTGAGTTGTATTAAATTTCGAAGATCTCCTCCTCCTCTCATCGGCAGGCCACTGTTGGGCCGAATCCTGCCATCTCGCACTCCTGTTGCCGTCCCGTCCAATCGGGCATTCAAGGGTCGAGAGGCTCACCATCATTGCACTTAAATGCCGTCTTTTTGCACGGGACATTCCAAACATAACCCGTTCCCACGGAGGCCGAGGTTGTTGAGTCGACATGGGTTAGCAGAAGGTCCCGGATCCGAGCTGCAAAGACTGCACGCGAGGATGCGAAATCTGCCGACCAGATTGGTCAGACGGGGTGAATCAATGCGGGTCGGTAGCTTTCGCGTGTCGAGTACGGGCTTTACAACTTGCCGTTCCCGGACTGCCACTGACCATACGCCGTGACTATCTGGTTCGCATCGTGCAACCCCAGCGTCTGTTGTGGACCCTGTCGTGCTAACGAATAGACAGGCCGCACAAGAGGGGTCATCTGTGCGAATTCAGGATGTCTTATCGCACTTGGATCTCTGTACTCGGCAGACAGGAAAGGTAACTCATCATGGCAAATATTGAGAACAAGTGTGCCCATCCGGCATGCCGGTGCACCGTGGCAGTTGGCCAAAAGTACTGTAGCCAGCGCTGCGACGATGCCAAAGGCGAGGTAGAGATCTCGTGTGACTGCGCACATCCGGGCTGTTCGCTCACAGAATAGAAGGTCAATAGCAACCGTCTGCGGTCGAGAGGCCTGGTTGGTCCCCGTGAAGAAAAATCTCCAGAAGCGGATGCACGTCCAAAGGACGTGAATCCGTGAAGCATTCTTGTTCATCGCTTTGCCGTCAGCACCCCGGATAGACCGGGGATTCGAAACCGGCGCTGAGCTCTCACGTGGGGTAGATATGCTCATTGGTCGTACCCACCCCCTTCTTCTGTCCGCGCGGCTCTGCGCCACGCGGGCATCAACCCTGGTGCCGCTTTCACTTTTGGCAAGATCTACGGATTGAACGCACCAGCGGCGGCTGGCGCCAGCGCCGCATCAATCCTTAGATGTATCGGTGCCGTGCACAAAACGTTCTCCTGTTTCGTGTCACGGCGAGCCCTAGCGAAAGAGCCCTCAAAACTGGCCGGTCGAGCCATCATTTGTCATTAGTCTTAGATCATTCGGGTGCTTTCCGCGTGGTAGGCGTGCATCGGATCACGCCGATTTTGGGGGAGGGTTGAACGGCTCTCCGCACACGACCATCGCATAGGGTTTGCAGCGTCGGGCGATCGGCCAGGCCCAGCGGAACAGTTCCAATATTGGTAGTGATTGTGACTCATCGGCACCAAGGCCGACTCGATGGCTTGGCGCAGGCTTCGGATAACCAGGATCCCGCCCACAGGATCTGGCAACTGCAAACGATTTTGTCTGGACATATTGTTATTCGATCGCGATTGTGTCCATCAAGTCATTTCTGAGGAATGCGTCGATATGGAGTTCCATCTCAGCAGGAAACCGAGGCACGCGCCCCACCAGCTTCGCACCATACGCCTTGAGCATCACTTCTCTGAACACTGGAAGTGCAACTCTGGCGCCTGTTTCATCTGGCCCGAGTGAACGGTTGTCGTCAAAGCCTATACGGACCGCGACAGTGATCCCGTCGGGGCCATATGTGGACCCAACGAAGAGTGAGTCCCTAAACCCGTTTGTGGTTCCTGTCTTCCCCATAACGGGGATGGGGAACCCGGGCGAATCAAGCGCATGAGCCGTTCCAGTCGGCATGCGCACCACACTGCGCAGGCCCTCCTGAATCAGTGAGAGCGCGCCACTATCGACATCGATCGGAGATGACCCGTGCCCGCTGTCGGCAAGCACTTCGTAGGAGTTTCGTACGATCTTGCGAATGACATAAGGCTGGGTCAGAATACCCGATGCGATCGTGCGATACGCATTGGCAAGCTCTAGCAGCGTCACCTCCGACGCTCCCAAGGCCGTCGTGACGTATGGGCGCAACGGCGTCTCGATCCCAAGACCGCGCGCTGTTGCCAGGACGCTGTCGACACCGATCTGCTCGGTAATCCAGATTGCGACGGCGTTTCTGGATTCCGCCAGTGCCATGCGCAGAGGGATCATGCCCTCAAATTGACCATCGTAGTTTGAGATCCACTTCACGTCCTGCCGCCCATTGGGAACGCTGATAGGTTCGTCGGGCACCACGCTGTCGAGATTAAATGTTCCTTCCCGAAAGGCGGCAAGGTAGACAATGGGCTTCATGGCGGACCCGGGTTGCCGCAGGGACTTGGTGACACGGTTGAGGTCGCTATATGCGCTGGAGTGGTCCTTATAGAGCTGCCGGCCGCCCGTCTCGGCGAGGATGCTGGCATCGCGATTTCTCAATACCACCACCGAACCCTGGATCAGGCCACGGGCGCTCGGGTGGCGGTTTTCGTAAAGCAAAAGGCCCCGCTCCAGTGCCTGATTCGCAATCTGCTGCACCCCGGCGTCCACCGTCGAATAGACCTGGATTCGCCCCTGTCGCAGGTCCTTGACACTCAGATCGGACTGGCGGCCTGTGAGTTCGTCCAGGACGGTGTCAACGACTGCGGACGCCTCGATCAGCTGGTTCTTGTGCTGCGCCACCACCTCAATCTGCCGCCGCTTGGCCCTCTTGGCCTGCTCGGGAGAAATGAAGGCGCGGGCGACCATAAGTCCGAGCGTTTGGTTTCTGCGCTGCAGGACTCTCGCGGTTTCGCTCGCATTGGGGGCGTAATAGCGTGCCGACTTCGCGACGCCTGCCAGCAGTGCGGCCTTGTCCGCATCATCTGCCGTAAACGTACTGAGAGGCCGGCCAAAATAGTATTCCGCCGCCTTTGCGATTCCGTACTGGCCGTTTCCCATGTAGATCAAGCTGGCGTAACGGGCCAGAATCTCCTCTTTCGCCCGACGCTTTGAGCCGAACTGCTTTCGCATCTGCTCTTCGACCCACAGCGAAAGGCGGATCTCCTCCAGTTTTCGCGCCAGCATGTTGACCGTGCGCGCGCCGATTACGCTCGACAGTAGGCGAGCCAGGCGCTGAGAGTGCCGGAGTTGGTCGCTGTTCTCTTGAGCAGTCATGGTCTTGAGAAAATAGCCGCGCACCAGCTGCTGGGTGATGGTCGACCCACCTTGCGGGAAGATCGCGGAGTTGTTGGCCGAGTCTCGGCGCCCCATCCTGGCAAAGCGGCCGATCAGATTGCCCAGCCTGATTTTGCACAGTACGCGCGCGAACCCCGTGTAGTCGACTCCGGAGTGCGAGAAGAAATTCTTGTCTTCCGCGGCGAGGATCGCGTCGCGAACGATAGGGGGGATTTCCTCATATTGCGTGATCTGTCTGGATTCTGAGGCCATCTCCTTGAGCAGCTGGTCGTTGGCGTCGTAAATGCCTCCGATCGTCGGGAATTCAAACCGAGTGAATCCTTCCAGATCAGGCAGATTCTTTCTATCAAGATAGACGTGATAGAAGACGGCA
Source organism: uncultured Solibacteraceae bacterium (assembly GCA_964654065.1). Classification (GTDB taxonomy): domain Bacteria; phylum Acidobacteriota; class Terriglobia; order Bryobacterales; family Bryobacteraceae; genus Bog-375. Next base: position 2,762 of record CAZZHN010000232.1, on the reverse strand, counting down.
GCTGCGAGAGTGGCTGAAACAGCCGTTGTGCCAATGAGAAGGCGGACGAGGCCTTTGGTCCAATTCAGTCTTCCCATCCGGGTCCGGCGCATTCTACGGCGCGCTACCCGGGCGCGAACTCGCAAACGCTGGAACCAGGTTCGAAACGGCGTTTGCGGGGCGCCGCGCGGAGGTGGTCTAGCAATACTCACAGGACGATTGCCTTTGCGAATCGGTCGAGTTTGGTGGTGAGGCGATCTCGGCCCTCCGCGGGACGACCGTCAAGCGGAGCGCGACAGCCGCCTGCCTGCATACGACAGGCGGCCGCAATGCGCAGATGCTTTAAACCTTCCATCTCTACCCCTCGGCGATTTGCAGGTCACACATCAAACCACATGGTCCTGGCACCGTCTCCGCTTCCACGCGGTTGCTCCATTTGCACTGGAAGACGAAGGGGATGAGCCTCAGCTCTGGCCTTGCGACAGTGACCATCGTCGCACCGTGCACTGCAAGAGCGTAGCTTTCAATAGAGGAATCGCACCGGGATCACCTAGGCGGCAGATTCCTAGTCACGACGCCCCGCGCTCGCAGCCCTGGCTTATCGAGAGATCTTCGTAAGCCGCGGTTTGCTATCGAATACCGTTCCCGTCGCGGCGGACGCTATCCGCGCCAGCGAGAATATCCCCATCCCCCACCACCGAGCAGGAACAACACTACCAGAACAATCACTATCGTCATCATGTCTTGCCTCTTCCTAAACAGGATGCAGTGCAGATTGAAGACCAAAGGCGAATGCGTGTAAACACACAGTGCAAACTGGCACACCACCGGAACCAGAAGCACGCGCAAGTTGTTGTGCAAGTTCTGCCGCCAATGAGGCAAGAACTGTTGAAGGTCAGACGAGCAAAGGGGCGGCCCGTCAAAGAGCGCCATGGCGCCAGAGCATTGGGGGTTGGATTGCTAAGCAAAGAGTTGGTTCAGCAGTCCGTCTCGAAAGGTTCGGGACGATGCGTGCGTGCCGACCACGGTACAAGGTTTATCGTATCTGAGCTGAGTGGGCGGCTTACGCGAAGGAAAAGAGGAAAACAGATGAATCCGAGCACGAAGGATCAAATCAAAGGTGACCTCCATCAAGTGAAGGGCGGAGTCAAAGAGAAAGTGGGCCAGGTCACGAACGACGCCAATTTGGCGGCTGACGGCCAGGGCGAAAAGCTCGCCGGCAAAGTCCAAAAGAAGATGGGCCAGGTTGAGAAAGTGTTCGAGAAGTAAGGGGCAAATAGATCTGTCTGCGTGCAGTATCGCGCAGGGAGGGATCAATCTCGGCCGGACCGGCCGCGCCCGGACGTTGCGAAAGTACAATCCACAATGTTGATACTCATTATCGTTTTGCTGTTGGTTTTAGGCGGTGGCGGCGGATATTACGGCCATCGCCGTTGGGGCTATGGCGGCGGTGCAGGCATCGGGCTAGGAACCATACTGTTGATTCTCCTGATCGCTTACATGCTGGGCCTCTTCAGCTGAGGCTGCGCCCGCCAGTCAGACCCTTGGCGGCAGGCTTCAACCAGATGGCCTTTATCTGGAACCGACTCTCTTTCCGCAGGCGGCCGGAGGGCGGTCCTCCGGCAAGCTCGGCCGGCTTGCGCGGTGCTTCGGCACCAGCCGGCATCAGCGCGTCAGGCCGGCATCTCCCGAACTCCAATAACTGGGCGATGGTCATGCTGTTCGGCACGATCGCGGTGCTGTACTTTGCCCGTGAGATTCTGATCCCCCTGGCATTTGCTCTTATTCTGGCGTTCATCTTAGCCCCGGTGGTCGCTCTCCTCGAAAGATCGCGGATCGGCCGCGTGCCGTCCGTCGCACTGATCGTCCTGGTAACCATAGCGGCGGCCGGCTGCGTTGGCGGAATGATCGCGATTCAGTTCCTGGACGTCGCCCAGGAGCTTCCCACGTATCGCGATAATATTCAAGCCAAGATCGACGCGCTTCGCATTCCCACCACTGGGCCGTTAGGCCTTGCGGCCAACAGCTTCAAAGAAATTGCGCGCGAATTCGCCAGCGCGGGGGCACCCTCTCCGGAGCCGGGTGCTCCTGCGAAAAATCAGAATCGGCGCAATGCGCTGAGCGCTCCCGCGATTCCCTTGCCGGTACAGGTAGTGCAGCCGGCGGCGAATGAATTGGAATACTTTCGTGATCTGGTCCAGCCGGTTCTTCGGCCTCTGGCTCTGGCGGGACTTGTCCTCATCTTCACGGTCTTCATGCTGATCAAGCGATTCGACTTGAGACATCGTCTTTTCCGGTTGGCTGGACTTAGTCAGATCAACGTCATGACCCAGGCGCTCGACGATGCGGCAAACCGTGTCAGCCGATACCTACTGCTGCAAATCCTGGTCAATGCCGGCTTTGGAGTTCTCTTCGGATTCGGTCTCTACTTGATTGGCGTGCCCTATCCTGCGCTCTGGGGATTTGTCGCCGGCCTCCTGCGCATTGTGCCGTATATCGGCACAATGGTTGCCGCCGCGCTGCCGATTGCACTTTCTTTGGCCGCTTTTCACAGCTGGCTGCCTCCCCTGCTGGTCTTCCTGCTGTTTGCCTGCCTGGAACTGATCATTGCGAACTTCATAGAACCGTGGCTGTACGGGTCGCACACGGGAATCTCTTCGTTGGCGCTGCTTGTGGCGGCTGTCTTTTGGACCATTCTGTGGGGCCCGGCCGGCCTCATCCTGTCCACGCCTCTCACGGTTTGCGTCGTTGTGCTGGGCCGCTACGTTCCTCAACTCTCCTTT
>CAZZHN010000231.1:0-6854 GCA_964654065.1 uncultured Solibacteraceae bacterium | reverse complement strand
TCTGTGGCTGAACGATTATTTTCAACGATTTAGATCCTGGATGCAATGCCAAATCAAATCCTGAACGAATTTTAACCAGCGGCAAACAGTGGGAAATCAACTCTTCCACCGGCAATTCGCCGCCAAAAACGAGATCGGCCGATTCTTTCTGCAAATCTACCGACGCGCTATAACAACCGAAAATAGTCCTCTCTCCTACACAGATGTCCGCGCCGGAAGTTTCGATGCGTTCCGTCGAAGACGTTTGCGCAAAAAGCAGGATTCGCGCGCCCGGCCGGGAACAGGCTATCGCCTGCTCGACGATGCCCGGAGCGGAAACCGCCACCACCACAAAATCAGCACCGCGCCCGCCGGTGAGCCGCTTAACTTCAGAAGCGACATCGGCCGTGCGCGGATTCCAGGTGAACTCGGCACCGCAGCGTCTGGCGACAGCGAGCCGCTCATCGATGGCATCGGTGGCGGCCACGCGCGCGCAAGTGCGCCGCACCAGCATGGTGAACATGAGGCCGATGGGGCCCTGCCCCAGCACGACCACGAATTCATCCGGCTGCGGGTCCGCATGCACCACTGCCTTGAGGCAGGTATTGAGGGGTTCGACCAGCGTGGCGCGCTCGAATGAGATGCCGTCGGGTATCTTCTCCACTCCCCGCTCCACAATCCAATCCATCACCCGAACATATTGCGCAAAGCCGCCGCCCGCGGGCTCGAAGCCGGCCGTAATGCCCACTTGCTTGTAGGCGGGGCACTGGGCGTATACTTTGCGGCGGCAATAAAAACAATTCATGCAGGGAATATGGTGAAATGCCACCACCCGATCGCCCGGACGGAACTTCCGCACGGCCGAACCGGCCACGGCCACCACCCCTGCGGTCTCGTGCCCGTAGATGCGCGGGGGCGCCAGCAGGTTGTGCTCAATTTTTTTCAGATCTGTGTGGCAGATGCCGCAGGCCTCTACCCGGATCAGTATTTCGCCCGGCTGGATTTCGGGAGTGGGGACTTCCTCGATCTCCACCAGGCTCTGGCCGCGATACACGGCGGCATGCATGGTCGCGGGTATGGCGCGCAATTCAGAATCTACAATCTGCAAAAAAATCCCCCAACGCACGCGCGGCCCGCGCGGAACGACTCCACAGCCGGAGCAACTCCGGCAGCCGGACGAACGGACGACCAAAAATGGAACCTAAGATTCTTATTGTATCGAAGTGTCCGTCCGGACGCAGCGCTGCATTCAGGTCATTCGCCATAGTTTCGCCTGCCAGATCGGTAACCGCCTTTATACAGAAGAAGGGTAGACCCATCGCGGCGGAACACCCTGCCACAGCCGCCGCCTCCATATCCACGACGCTGGCGCCGGTACCGCAAAGGGTGCGTTTTTCGGCCGCGGATTGCGCGACATGATCGATGGTGGAAACGACGCCGCGGCAATGCGGCGGGGACGCGGCCGGCATCCGGGCGTGGAACCGGCCATTCGCGCCCCGCACCTCCGTGGCGACCACCACCGAGGCCACCCCCAGTTCGTCTTCCAGGGCCCCGCAAAAACCGGTGCTGACGATGGCGTCGGGCTGGAAGACCGCTGCCGCCCGCTGCACCGCGACCGCGGCCCTGGCTGGACCGGCCCCATTCGCCGCCAGCAGCAGATCGTACTCCCCCAGCGCCGCCCGTCGCGCCCAATTGATCCCAGTGGGGCAGGTGCTTCCGCCTGCCAACCGCTTCTCTACCGGTCTCTGGTGCGCATGAGCCAGGATGCCGCGAAGTTCCCTCTCTTCTGCCGCCACCACCAGCAGTTTCATGATTGCCACCGGCCGCCTGTGAACCACTCCACCGCGCAGGCCAGCGCCTGCACCGCCGGCCGGGGCTGGTAGCCCAGTTCCCGCTCGGCTTTGGCGTGAGTCACCCACATCTTTTTCCTGGCCATGCGCACCGCTTCCAGGGAGATGCGCGGCGGCGACCCGGACCAGCCTGCCCAGGCTGTGCTGCACGCGCCGGCGCACCAGGCCAGGAAGTACGGAAGACGCACGCGCAGCGAATTTCGATTCGTAATCGCCGCCAACTGGCGCAGGATTTCAGCCAGGGTGAGGTTTTCCGAACCAAGGATGTATCGCTCGCCGGACCGGCCGCGCTGGCAGGCCAGCCAATGGCCTTCCGCGGCATCGCGCGCATCCACCACGTTCAGGCCGGTGTCAATGTAAGCCGGCATGGCGCCGCGCAGGAAATCCAGGACGATCTGCCCGGTCGGGGTGGGCTTGAAATCGTGATCGCCCATGGGCGCGGTCGGATTGACGATCACAACGTCGGCTCCGCCGCGGACAGACTCCAGCGCCACTTCCTCAGCCAGGAACTTGGAGCGCTTGTAATCGCCCGCCATGTCCGCCAGCGACACCGGCGTGGTCTCATCGCCCACACCACCCGGCGGGATCCCGACGGCGCCGACGGTGCTGGTGTAGACCACGCGATCCACTCCGGCCGCACGCGCCGCTTCCAGCAGGTTGCGCGTGCCCTCCACGTTGGAGTCGTACAGTTCGCGCGGATGGCGCGCCCAGAGCCGGTAGTCGCCGGCAACGTGAAAGACGGTGCTGCAACCGCTCACCGCACTCCGCAGCGAAGCGGAGTCGCGCAGGTCCCCGGCCACAGTCTCGACCGGCAGTTCTTCTACCCGGCTACCCGGCCTGACCAGGGCACGAACCGCGCAGCCGTGTTCGATCGCCACCCGCGCCACATGCCATCCCAGGAATCCGGAGGCGCCGGTGACCAGCACAGGCTTCATGGCAATCCGTGGCGCAGGCTGTCAAGCCCGCTGCGTCGAGAGTCTTCTCGACACCCGCTTCCAGAGGCGAGGCCGTGCGCCGACGTCAGCGCCGGCGCGGCGCGCACCAGCCCATGCGCTCCGGCGGCCGCTAGCGCAGCATCCATGCCAGCATCTTGAGATTGTCAGCGACGCCGGCGCTGATGCCGTAGGCAACGGAAGGCTCGAAGCCACAGTGCATCATGCAGTGCTCGCAGCGGGGGTCGTTGCCGGGGCCGTAGCTCTCCCAGGGCGTGCGAGTCATCAGATCCTCGAACGTCTTGTACTGCCCGTCTGTGATCAGGTAGCACGGACCCTTCCAGCCCTTGATGTTGTAAGTGGGATTGCCCCAGGCCGTGCACGGCAGTTCGCGGCGGCCCTGCAGGAACTCCATGTACATCGGGGTCTGCCGGACCGGGAATTTCTCCGCGATTCGGTCGAAATCACGGAATTTCTCGCGAATATCGTCGCGCGTCAGGAAGATTTCGCGATCATTGACGGCGGAATACCCGTAGGCGGGCGCGATCTGGTGCCCGTCTACATTGAATTGCCGGAGGTATTCGAACAACTCCTCCACTTCCCGCATGTCGGTCTCCTTGTAGACCGTGGTGTTCGTGCAGACCTGAAAACCAGCTGCCTTGGCAATCTGGATGCCCTCGATGGCGGCATCAAAAACGCCTTCGCGCTCCACCGCGATGTCGTGATTCTTCCGCATGCCGTCCAGGTGGACGTTGAAGTAGAAGCGCTTGTCCGGCGTGAATTCCCTGATGCGCTTCTTAATAAACATGCCGTTGGTGCAGAGGTAAATATGGCGGTTGCGTTGCAGGATGCCGGAGGTCAGCTCTCCGATCTGCGGATACATCATGGGTTCGCCGCCGCAGATGGAAACCACCGGCGCGCCGCACTCGTCCACCGCGGCCAGGCACTCCTCGAGCGGCACCCGCTCGGTGATGGTGGATTCGTACTCGCGTATGCGCCCGCAGCCGGTGCAGGTGAGGTTGCAGGCGTGCAGCGGCTCCAGCATCAGCACGATCGGGAAGCGCTTGCCGATCATGGGGTGCGGCTGCCGCTGCTCGCCCGTCTTCACCGGCAGGATGCGGAACGGATTGGCGGTGTCGGCCTCGCCCACCGCATTCTTCTGCCACTCCGGGCGTGGCCGCATCTTGTTCTTGAAAATGTATCCGGCCAGGCCGGCGGTCATCGAGAGTGGAAATTTCATAACCTGTCTTTCGAGGCGGCTCGGGTCTTCACGAACGAAGACAGCGCGAGTAACGGGAAATAGTCCTTGTAAAGGTGGTATTTCAGGTAAAAAACCTTGGGGAAGCCGGTGCCGGTGGCCAGTTCCTCGTCCCAGCTTCCGTCGGGCCGCTGGGTTTCCAGCAGGTACTCGATTCCGTGGCGCACGCTGAGGCTGGAATCGTCGCCGCCGGCAATCAGGCCCAGAATCGCCCAGGCGGTCTGGGAAGGCGTGCTGGGCGCCCCGGTGAACGTGCCGTTGTCGTAGCTGGCGCAACTTTCGCCCCAGCCGCCGTCGGCGTTCTGAATGGAGCGCACCCATTCGCCGGCGCGGAGTACGTGAGCCTCGCGGTCGCTTTCGCCGCACGCCGCCAGGCCGCGCAGCGCGAAACAGGTGCCATACAGGTACGCCACTCCCCAGCGGCCGTACCAGCTTCCATCCGCCTCCTGGTGGCGAACCAGCCACTCCACCCCGCGCCGCACAGCGCTGTGGTTCCGCTCCAGGCCGTGGGCAGCCAGGGCTTCCAGCACGCGGCCGGTAATATCGGCGCAGGTGGGGTCGAGCATGGCGTTATGGTCTGCAACGGGCACCTGGCTCAGAAAGTCCCAGTTGTTATCGGCGTCAAAAGCGGCCCATCCGCCGTCGCGCGACTGCATGGCGAGAAGCCAGTCGATGGCGCGCCGCTCGGTGGCCTGCTGCGCTGCCGGGTCGGAACCGCGCGCCTGGCTGAGCGCCAGCACCACCATCGCCGTGTCGTCGATATCCGGGTAAAACTCGTTGGAGTATTCGAAGGTCCAGCCGGAAGGTTCGGTGCCGGGACGCTTCAGGCTCCAGTCGCCCTGCCGCCGCACCTCGCGCGCCAGCAGCCAGTCGGCGGCACGGGTCGCCGCTCGATCTCCAGGATTGCTATATGCAACCGCGTAGGCGCTGATGGCTGTGTCCCAAATAGGCGAAAAGCACGGCTGGAAGAAAAAGCGCTCGCCGTCGTCCACCATCAAGCTGTTGAACTGGCGCAGAGCTTCCGCGCGCAGCGGATGGCTGGCAGCGTACCCGAGCACATCCAGCGCCATCACCGAATACATCATCGGTGGGTAGATCGCTCCCAGTCCGTCGGAATGATCGAGCCGCTCGGTCATCCATTCCGCGGCGCGTGCCACCGCCTTGCGGCGGATGGCTTTCGATCCGTTCCTCTCCCACCATTTGAGAAGCTTGTCAGCCGCCAGAAACGTGTTGCGCCAGGAAAACATCGACGAGTCGCACTGCAATGCAGGGCTGACGCCGGGCAGCCAAAGTTCATCCAGGTGGAATCCGGACGGCACCGGACGGCGCGGGTTGGAGGAGTGCACGATGGACAGCGAAACCACGATGGCGCGCGTCCACGCCGACATCTGGTAGAGCAGGTGGAAGGGCAGCAGCACCACTTCGGGAGGAATGCTGGGGCAATAGCGGCGCGGATACAGGTCGAACAGGCCCAGATTGATTTTGACGTAGCTGTTGGCCGCCTGGATGCCGCCCAGTTCGAGAATGCGCCCGCGCAGCCGCGCCATGCGCGGATCGTCTACGGACACACCCGCCAGCTTCAGGGCGACATACGCTTTCACCGATGCGCTGACTTCGCTCGGCCCCTCGGCGTAGATATTGAACCCGCCGTCGTCCAGCTGGCGGTCGAAAATGGACCGCACGGCCTTCTCGATCAGCGACCGGGTGGGGGGATCCCAGCGGCCCTCAAGGGGGGAAAAGAGCCAGAGCTGGAAGAGTATGTAATCGGATTCCAGCGTCGTATCGGCCGTCAGCTCGGCGCACCAGTGGCCGTCGCGCGCCTGCAAATCGAGCACGTTGGCGCGCGCGCGGCGCAAGGCCAGATCCGCTCCGGCTTCGATCGATCTCGCCGCTTCCACCTGCGTGCTCATCGGAGGCTGACCACCAACTCGGAGGGCAGCGAGAAGCGCACGTCCTCGTCCACCATCTCGATTTCTTCCACTTGCCGGAAATCCAGGTCGCGCAGGAAGGAGATCAGCTCCTCCACCAGATGCTCCGGCGCCGAGGCCCCGGCAGTCACTCCGACGTTCTTGACGCCGGCCAGCCAGGCGCGATCCACGTCGCCACGATCATTCACCAGGTAGGAGCGGACGCCGAAGTTCGTGCCCACTTCCACCAGGCGCTTGGAATTCGAGCTATTCTCGGAACCAACCACCAGCAGCAACTCGACCACCTCGGCGATCGCCTTCACCGCCATCTGGCGATTTTCGGTGGCGTAGCAGATGTCCTGCGCGGGAGGCCCCTGTACCAGAGGGAACCGCTGCTTGAGGCGCTCGATGATGTCGCGCGTCTCATCCAGGCTGAGGGTGGTCTGCGTCAGGTACCGGACGCGCGAGGGGTCAGGCAGCTCCAACCGGTCGACGTCGTCCACCGTCTCGACCAGGTAGCTGGCGTGCGGAACCTCACCCAGCGTGCCAATCACCTCGTCGTGATCCTTGTGGCCGATAAGGACGATGCTGAAGCCGTCGCGCGCGAATCGCGCTGCTTCCAGGTGCACCTTGGTCACCAGCGGGCAGGTGGCGTCGATGACGTCCAGGCCGCGCCGCTGCGCTTCCTTCCGCACCGAAGGAGCAACGCCGTGCGCGCTGAAAATGGCGCGACCGCCGGCCGGCACTTCGTCCAGTTCTTCGACGAAAATCGCTCCCGCCTGGCGCAATTCGTCCACAACGTGCTTGTTATGTACGATCTCCTTGCGAACGTAGACGGGAGGGCCGTAGAGGTCGAGTGCAATCTTGACGACGTCGATGGCCCTGACGACACCGGCGCAGAAGCCACGAGGCTTGAGCAGAAAGATCT
>CAZZHN010000230.1:0-6935 GCA_964654065.1 uncultured Solibacteraceae bacterium | reverse complement strand
GACGATGCCCACGGCTGCCATGCGGCCGGCATCGAGCAGCACCATCCGCAGTACAGCACCGCCCGACGCGCCCAACGCCATGCGGAGGCCGATCTCGCTGGTGCGCCGCGCCACCGCAAAGGCGATCACGCCATAAAGCCCGATGGCGGCGAGCAGTGCCCAAACTGCCGCAACACGCTTGGCAAACTGCTCAGAACTCGGATGACAGGGGGCCCTGTCACCGGCCTTGGGTCGCCGCCAGTACGCTACAATCAGCCGAGAGCCAGATGCAGTTGCTCTACGCCTGTCCTTCTAACGTTTCGGGCCGGCCTCGTCACTCACGGTGCCTCTTGAAACTCGCCATTCCAGTAATGGCGTTGTCCTTGCGCCTCGCCATTGCGGCGGGACCGGTAGTTACGAAAGTGGAACCGCCAGACTGGCCCGCCGACACGCGAGGGATCACGCTGCGCATGCTCGTGACCGGCCGGAATCTGACGGGCGCCACGGTGCGCTCGCCCTATCGCACCGGTCCCGTCACTGTGAGTCAGAGCGGAACTCACCTGTTTGTCGATCTCGCCATTCCGAAGACCGCTAGGCCGGGCAAGTGTCCGCTGGAAATTGCTACGCGGGAAGGGGAGGCGGAAGCACCGTTCTCGCTGGTCGCGGCGCTCGCGCCGGCGGGGCGCTTTCAGGGCTTCTCGAGTGATGACCTGTTGTACCTCATCATGCCCGATCGCTTTGCCAACGGCGACCCGTCAAACGACGATCCCGCCGTCAGCCTCGGCCTCCACAACCGCGCCGAGAGCCGCTACTACCATGGCGGCGATTTCGCCGGCATCCTGCAGCATCTTCCCTATCTCAAGGATCTCGGTGTCACCGCGATCTGGCTCACCCCGGTCTGCGACAATGCCAACCAGTTGAACCAGCGGGAACGCTACAAAAACAAGGCCGTCACCGATTACCACGGCTATGGCGCGACCGATTTTTATGCAGTGGATGAGCACTTCGGCGACCTCAATCAGTTCCGCGAGTTGGTGGACCAGGCACACGCGCACGGCATCAAGATCATCCAGGACCAGGTGGCCAATCACACCGGCCCTTATCACCACTGGGTCGAAGATCCACCCACCCCTACCTGGTTTCACGGCACCGAGGTGCGGCACCTGGCCAACACCTGGCGCACCTGGACGCTCATCGATCCGCACGCGACTCCGGAAATGCAGAGGAGCACGCTCGAGGGATGGTTCGTCGACATCCTGCCGGATTTGAACCAGGATGACCCGGAAGTGGCGCGCTACCTGATTCAGAACACGCTGTGGTGGATCGGGCGCACGGGCATCGACGGCATTCGCGAAGACACGCTGCCCTACGTGCCGCGCCGCTTCTGGCGGGATTGGACGGCTGCGATCCGGCGAAGCTATCCCGCCTTTCGCGTGGTGGGCGAGGTGTTCGATGCCGACCCCGGCCTGGTCTCCTTCTTTCAGGGCGGCAGGACGCGTTTCGACGGCGTCGATAGCGGCGTCGACACGCTGTTCGATTTTCCCCTGCAGGCGACCATCCAGAAAGTGTTCACCGATGCCGCCCCCACGCGGGAACTGGCGCAGACACTGGCCCACGATTCGCTGTATGTGGACCCAAACCGGCTGGTCACCTTTGTCGACCTTCACGACCTGCCGCGCTTCATGAGCCTGGAGCATGCCACCGCCAGCGGGCTGGAGCGTGTCTTCGGTTTTCTGCTCACGGCGCGCGGCATTCCGATGGTCTACTACGGCGACGAGATCGGCATGACGGGCGGCGCCGATCCCGATAACCGGCGCGATTTTCCGGGCGGCTGGAAAGAGGACCCGCGCAACGCCTTCGAAACGGCGGGACGGACCGCGGAGCAGCAGAATCTCTGGGCCCAACTACAGCGCCTGGCGCGTTTGCGGGCGGGCTCTGAAGCACTGCGCCGCGGCAAGATGGTGAACCTGCTGGTGGACGACCACGCCTATGCATTTGCGCGGGTGACTCCGCGCGAGCGCGCGGTCGTGGTTTTCAACAATGCGCCGCGGCCCGTCACTCTGCACATTCCGCTGGCCGGCTCCGGAGTCGCAGAGGGCGCCAAGCTGGAGGACGGCTACGGCGGAGCGCCGCCGGTGGTGGCGCGCAACAACTCCATCGACGTGCCCTTGGCCGCGCACGCGGTGGCGATCTATCGCTGAGGGTGTCATGGAAAGACCGCGCCTGCGTTTCGCCCAAATCTGGAACATGAATTTCGGATTCTTCGGAATCCAGTTCGGCTGGGGCTTGCAGATGGCCAACATGAGCGCCATCTACGAGTATTTGGGCGCCCGCCCGGACCAGATTCCGCTGCTGTGGCTGGCGGCGCCGCTCACCGGTCTGATTGTGCAACCCATCATCGGGCACTTGAGCGACCACACTTGGGGCAGGCTGGGACGGCGGCGGCCCTACTTTCTGGGCGGAGCGATTCTCAGTTCCGCCGCTCTTCTGGCGATGCCGAACGCTTCGACGCTGTGGATGGCGGCCGGCCTGCTTTGGATGTTGGATGCATCGATCAACATCAGCATGGAGCCGTTTCGCGCTTTTGTGGCGGACCTGTTGCCGGAAGAGCAACGCACCCAGGGGTTCGCCATGCAGAGCCTGTTTATCGGGTTGGGCGCGGTGATTGCGTCGGCGCTGCCGTGGCTGCTGACACGGGCGGGCGTATCGGGCGCCGCCGCGTCCGCGCATGCGGTGCCGGCAGCGGTAAAGCTTTCATTCACCTTGGGCGCCGCCGTGTTTCTGGCAGCGGTGCTGTGGACAATATTCACGACGAGCGAGTATCCGCCGGAAGCTTCCGCTGCGCCGGCCGGCCGGGCCGGCCGCCCCGCGGTAGTGGAAATCCTTTCGGCGATCCGGCAGATGCCGCCGACCATGCGACAACTGGCGTGGGTGCAAATCTGCACCTGGCTCGGACTGTTTTGCATGTGGCTGTATTTTCCGGTTGCGGTCGCGCACCAGGTCTTCGGCGCAAGCGATCCGCAATCGCCGCTCTATGCCGAGGGTGTCGCATGGGGCGGCCTTTGCTTCGCGATGTATTCGGCGGTTTGCTTCGCCTTCTCTTTTGCGCTGCAGCCCTTGGCGCGCGCGCTTTCGCGGCGGCGCACGCATGGCATATGTCTGGTTACGGGCGCGCTGGGACTGCTTTCGGTGGCCGTGATCCACAACAAATACCTGCTGCTGTTCTCCATGGTCGGAGTGGGTATCGCGTGGGCCAGCACACTCTCCATGCCCTATGCCATGCTGGCCGGCTCGCTGCCTTCCAACCGCATAGGGCTTTACATGGGGATCTTCAACTTCTTTATTGTCACGCCGGAGATCCTAGCGTCCCTTGGCTTCGGATGGGTCATGATCCACCTGCTTGGCAATGACCGCATGGCGGCGGTCATCTGCGGCGGCGTGTTCCTGCTGGTGGCGGCGGGACTGGCGCAGCGTGTAAGACCGGCGGGCGTCAGCGCCGGTCGTAAAGACCCGTGAGATCCCAAAGGCGAGCGGCGAGTTCCGGCGCCAGCATCTCGCGCCGGTAGCGCCAGCGCCAGTTGCCGCCGAGCGTGGACGGCCGGTTCATGCGTGCATGGCTGCCGAGCCCCAGCACGTCCTGCAGCGGGATCAGCACCGTGTCGGCCACGGAGGCCAGCAGTTCGCGGATGAAGACCCAGTGGATCTCGCGGCCATCGGTATGGAGATAGCGCTGCGTGAATTCGCGTTCGGCTCGGATGTCCTCAATGTTGCGCGTGCTGTCTCCCGCTCCTTCGCTGCTCCACCATCCCATCGTGGTATCGCAATCGTGCGTGCCGGTATACGCCACCAGCTCGCGAGGGTAATTGTGCGGGCGGAACGAGGGACCTTGCGGATCATTGCCAAAGGCGAATTGGAGAATCGACATGCCGGGGAAGCCGAAAAGCCGGCGAATGGCTTCGACTTCCGGCGTGATGACGCCGAGGTTCTCGGCTACCAGCGGCAGATCGCCGAGGGTAGTCCGCGCCGCCTCGAACAGGGCGGCGCCCGGGCCCTTGACCCAGCAGCCACGCTCGGCGGTCTTCTCCGAAGCGGGGACTTCCCAGTATGCTTCGAAGCCGCGGAAATGATCCAGGCGCACGAAATCGACCTGGCTCAGAACAGCAGCAAAGCGCTCCAGCCACCAGCGGTAACCATCGGCGGCCAAAACGTCCCAACGGTAGATGGGATTGCCCCAGAGCTGGCCGGTGGCGCTGAAGTAGTCGGGAGGCACACCGGCGACGACCGCCGGTTCGCCATCGTGGTCAAGGCGGAAGAACTGCGGGTTGGCCCATACGTCCGCGCTGTCATGCGCAACGTAAATCGGCAGATCGCCCATGATCCGGACCCGGTGGGCACTGCAATAATCGCGCAGTCCTTTCCATTGATCGAAGAAGACATACTGCAGGAATTTCTGAATGGCGATGGGTCCGGCCAGCTTCTCGCGCCAGGCAGCCAGCGCACCCGGCGCGCGGAAACGGATCTCAAGTTCCCAGCGGCTCCAACCGAGAAACTGATGGTGATGCTTCAGGGCCATGAAGAGGGCGTAGTCTTCCAGCCAGGCGTGTTGCCGGGCGCAGAACTCTTCGAATCGCGGCCGGTCGGGATCGGAAGCAGTACCCAGGAAACGGCGGGCGGCGGATTCGAGGAGGGCCGTCTTTCGGGGAATCAGGTGCGCGAAGTCCACGTCGTCTTCGAGAAAAGCAGGAACGGTTTCCAGGGCCGATCCGGAGAGCCAGCCCTTCCGCGCGAGGAGTTCAGGGCTGATGAGCAGCGGGTTGCCGGCCACCGCGGAGAAGCATTGATACGGAGAGTTGCCATAGCCGGTGGGCCCCAGAGGCAGCACCTGCCAGAGAGTCTGGCCCGCGGCAGCCAGGAAATCCACGAAGGCGCACGCTTCCGGACCGAGGTCGCCAATCCCGAAAGGACCAGGTAACGAGGTGGGGTGAAGCAGGATGCCGCTCGATCGGGGAAAGCGCATTTGAGCTCTATGATAACTTGCAGGTGGGCTACGAACTCCCGAGCTGGATCATTTCACGTTGTCCAGACTCACTCTGGGTAGTCGTCTTTGGACCGTACCACGCGAATCCAGTGGCCGCCGAAGGCTTGGTGCGATTCGGGCGGCTCCACGCGCATCATGTGGCACGAAGTGCAATTCCGCGAACCAGCGTTGTAAGCGGCGAAAACATGAAAAGGGGTGGGGTAAGAATTCGTGCCCAGTACCGTGTGCTCCGTCTACGGGGGATCCGGGGGGCCTGCGTGAGCGCTTTGCGGTAGAACAGAACCATACGGCAATGCAAACGCGCATCCTAAGAAATCTGCTGCTCGTCATGCTGTTGCATGGCACCGCTTCTGCTGTTTTCGCGGCATCGGCGATCGCCACGCGGCTGGACGACCCCAAAGCAGTGTATCTGACTGCCCCTGAATTCGGCGCTCACGCCGACGGAAAGAGCGACGACAGCGCTGCACTCCAGGCTGCTATTGACAAGGCTGAAAACAACGCTCGCGAAGGAATTGTTTTCGTCGCGCCAGGCCGGTACCGGCTGACGCGCACCGTCTACGTGTGGCCAGGGGTGCGCCTCTTCGGCTACGGCGCGACGCGCCCGGTGTTCCTGCTGGCGGCCAACACGCCGGGTTTCGACAAAGGCGTGGGCGTGATGGTGATGTTCACCGGCTTCCGTGCCGGCCGCGCGGGCGGGAGAGGCTTCCGCGTACCGTTTCCACCACCGGATAGCGTGCCTCCCAATAGCGCGATTGCTGACGCCGGCGCCGGCACATTCTACTCGGCCATGAGCAACATCGATTTCGAGATCGGCGACGGCAACCCGGCGGCGGTCGCAATCCGCGCCCACTTCGCCCAGCACGCGTATCTCAGCCACATGGATTTCCACATCGGCTCCGGTCTCGCCGCACTCACCGAGATCGGCAACGAGGCCCAGGATCTACACTTCTACGGCGGACGTTATGGCATTCTGACCGACAAAACATCGCCCGCCTGGCAATTCACCCTGATCGACTCGGAGTTTCAGGGGCAGCGCGAGGCCGCGATTCGCGAACACGAGGCCGGCCTCACGCTCATTCGCGATACTTTCCACGACATGCCGACCGCCATCGATATAGACCCGCAGTATTACGACCAGTTGTGGGTCAAGGACAGCCATTTCGAGAATATCTCCGGTTCGGTTGTGGTCATTAGCAGTGAGAACAGTCCGCTCAATGAGATCGGTTTCGAGAACGCCGTGTTGAAGAATGTGCCGGTCTTTGCGCTGTTCCGCGAAAGCGGAAAGAAGGTAAACGGCAGGGGCCCATTGTACCGGATCGCAAATTTCAACTTTGGACTCATCCTGCCCGGCGAGGGGATGACCGGCTCCATGGGCATGATTTACGACGCCACACCTTTGAGCACCATGCCCGCGGCACCGCCTCCCGCGATGCCGCCGCTGCCGCCGGCTGAAGAGTGGGTGAACGTTCACTCGCTGGGTGTCGCCGGGGACGCTAAGACCGACGACACGGTTGCGATCCAGAAGGCGATCGATCAGCATCGGGTGCTCTACTTTCCGAGCGGGCTATACATTGTCAGTGACACGCTCGAGTTAAAACCGGAAACGGTGCTCATCGGGTTGCATCCCACCCTGACTCAGTTCGACCTTCCGGACGGCACGCCTGCCTTTCAGGGCGTGGGTTCGCCCCGGGCGGTGATCTCTGCGCCTCCCGGCGGCTCCAATATCCTGAGCGGCTTAGGAGTCTGGACGGGCGGAATCAATCCCCGCGCCGTGGGCGTCATGTGGCGTGCGGGCGCCGCTTCGCTGATCGACGATGTGCGTTTCCTGGGCGGCCATGGCAGCGGCACGAATCCGTATAACAGCGATCACACCGCCGATCCGGATCTGCGCAAGCGGTGGGATGGGCAATATCCCAGT
>CAZZHN010000229.1:0-6990 GCA_964654065.1 uncultured Solibacteraceae bacterium | reverse complement strand
TTTAGGAGTTTGAGCTTGAAAAAGAATGTAGCCGCAATTCCCGCGCTGCTCTGCTGCGCCGCCGCCCTGGCGTGCGCCCAGGCGCAGCCCGCACCGACACAGGCCGCCGTGCCGCCGCCGCGCCAGGCGTTGCCGGGGCCGGCCCCCACCAAGATTGCGATCATCAATATCCAGTCCGCCATCCTGAACACAAAGGACGGGCAGAAGGCCGCTGCCGACGTGCAGGTCAAGTTCAACCCGCGCAAGACGGAGCTGGACAAGAAGCGCACCGAGATTGATGCCATCCAGGAGCAGTTGCGCAAAGGCGCCGCCACCATGAGCGACGAAGCCAAGGAGCGGCTGCAGAAGGAAATCGACGCCGGCACCAAGGAGTTGAACCGCAAGGGTCAGGACATGAATGACGACCTGGAGCAGGAACAGGGCCGCATCATGCAGGATCTGGGCGCCAAGATGATGAAGATTGTCGAGGAGTATGCGGCCCAGAACGGATATGCGGTGGTGCTGGACGTCAGCAACCCGCAAACCGACGTGCTCTGGGCGGCGGCATCCACGAACATCACGCCGGACATCGTGCGGTTGTACGATCAGGCCCATCCGAACGCGGCCGCGCCGGCGCCGCCGGCTGCCGCCAAGCCTGCGGCTCCCGCACCGCCGGCAGTCAAGAAGCCGTAGCAGCCGATTCCTCGCTTGCACAGCGGGACGAGGGCGTCCCGCGCCGACCGGGGGGCCCTGCCCCACCATTTCTTCGCACTCCTCGCGCTGGAATAGCGCCTGCGCCCGAGTGGCCGGAACGGCCGACACTCGGGGCGCGATCTGCTAGAAATGAAGAGAAGCCATGAACGTCCTCATACTCAATGCCGGGAGCTCCAGCCTGAAGTTTCAGGTGATTGCGACCGATCTCGAGCGGATCCAGAAGGCGACCGACGAGCGCCTCTGCCGCGGCCAGGTGGAGCGGATTGGCGGCGAGGCCATCATTACCGTCCAGAACAAGAATGGCCCGCGCCGGAAGCTGACGGCGCCCATTCGCGACGTCGCCGCGGCGCTCGATTATGTGCTCCGCTGGCTGGCATCGGATGGCTCGGAGGTCGCCGAAATCCGCAGCCTGGGCGATTTGCACGCGGTAGGGCATCGCGTGGTGCATGGCGGCGAACTGTTCCACGAATCGGCTCTGATTACCGATGAGGTCCTCAAAGGCATCGAGGACTGCATCGACCTGGCGCCTCTGCACAATCCCAACAATGTGAAAGGCATTCTGGCGGTGCGCGAGATCGTCGGCCGGCAAACGCCGCAGGTTGCCGTGTTCGATACCGCCTTTCACTCCACGATCGCGGAGCACGCCTACCTGTATGCGCTGCCTTATCATCTGTACCGCAGGCACAGGATTCGCCGCTACGGTTTTCACGGGACATCGCACCGCTACGTCGCCTACCGCTACCGGTCGCTGCGAAACCTGACGCGCGAGCAGACGAACCTGGTCACTTTGCACCTGGGCAACGGCTGCTCCGCTTGCGCCATTCGCGGCGGGCGTTCGGTGGACACCTCGATGGGGATGACACCGCTCGAGGGCCTGGTGATGGGAACACGCTCTGGCGACCTGGATCCCGCCATTCTCAACCTGATGGCGAGCAAAGAAGGGTTGTCGCCGCAGGAGGTCGAATCGGTGCTGAATACGCAGTCCGGACTGCTCGGCATCTCCGGCCTGACGAACGACATGAAGGTGCTGGAGGAGGAACTGGAGCAGCACGATGACCGCCGGGTCCGCCTGGCCATCGAGATATTCGGCTACCGGGCCAGGAAGTACGTCGGCGCGTTTCTGGCGGCGATGGGCGGCGCCGACGCGGTGATTTTCACCGGCGGGATCGGCGAGAATTCGCCGGGAATCCGCGCGCGGATCTGCGAGGGCATGGCCTGGGCCGGCTTACAACTCGACGCGGAGCGGAACCAGCAGATGGCCGGCCGGGAAGGCCAGATCTCGACCAGCGATTCCAGGCTGCAGGCGTGGGTGATCCCGACCGACGAAGAGCTGCTGATCGCCCGCGACACGGTACGCTGCATTTTGGGCGAGCCGCATCCGGGCTAACCGCGGGTAGGACAGGTCATCGTTTCTTGTGGCCTGCCAGGCTCGGCTGCCCGTGACAGACGACCAAAACCGATGGTCTATCCCACTGTCGCGGCCATTTGCCTGGTGCATGGTGGCCGGGCCCGGTTCTGCCGATCCTTTATCTGAACGGATAAAGCCGGAAGAAAAAGCCGGGATGACTCTCGGTTCTGCAGCCTGAGCCACGGCTAAGGGGCTGCGCTGGTCCGGTCCACGATGCGGCCGTCGCGCATGTGAACGGTATTGTGGCCGTACGCGGCGGCCTCCGGGTTGTGCGTGATCATCAGGATGGTCTGGCCCAGCCGCTGGTTCAGGTCGCGCAGAACCTCGAGCACCGCTTTGGAGTTTTCGCTGTCGAGGTTGCCGGTGGGCTCGTCGGCGAGCAGGATGGCCGGGTGGTTGACAATGGCGCGCGCGATGGCCACGCGCTGCTGCTCTCCGCCGGACAGCGCATTCGGCTTGTGATCCAGCCGGCCGGCGATGCCGAGCAGGCGCAGCACTTCGTCGAACTGGGCATCGGGCTGGCGGCCCAGGCCCGCGATGTGCCGCGCCACGGCGATGTTGTCGTAAGCGGTGAGATTGGGCAGCAGATTGAATTTCTGAAATACGAAGCCGACGGTCCGGCGGCGAAGTTTCGTGCGGCCCGCGTCCGTCAAGGCCGCGAGGTTCTGGCCGCCGACCTTCACCTCGCCCGCGGTCGGCGGTGTGAGCCCGCCGATGATGTGAAACAGAGTGGATTTACCGGAGCCGGACGGCCCCACGATGGAGAGGAACTCGCCCGGCTGGACATCCAGGTCGACGCCGCGCAGCGCCTGCACATCCACCTGGCCGATGCGATAAACCTTGCGCAAGTCGCGGGTCTCGATGATGGCGCCGTTATTCATAGGCCAGCGCCTCAATGGGATCCTGCCGCGCCGCGCTCAAGCCGGGATAGAGAGCGCCCAGGATGGCGGCTGTGAGCGTAACCACTGCCACGCGCGGCCACCAGTCGTAAACGATCGCCATTTGAAACGAGGCCGGAACCAGTGCGCGAATCAGCCATTGCGCCCCATAGCTGAAGACGATGCCCAGAATCGTGCCGCCGACGCCGAGCAGCGTTGCCTCGATCAGAATGATGCCGAGGATGAACGGCTTGGATGCGCCCAGGGCCTTTAGAATGCCGATTTCGCGCGTGCGCTGCAGCACCACCATGTACATCGAAAGCCAGACGACCGTCACGCCGATCACCACGCCGATGGCCGCCACCACCACTGTAAATGGCTTGATGGCGGGAATCTGGTCCACGTTGTACATGGCCGTGATTTCGTCGATGGTATTGATCGTGTAGCCGCCCATCAGGGCGCTGAGTTGGGTTTTCACCAGGTTGATATCGGCAGGGTCGTCCACCTGGACGTAGATCTGGCCCACCTTGCCGCTGGCGGCGTCCAGGTCCTGGAGCGTCGCCATCGGCACCGCCAGCCGCGCCATTTTCCCAGGCTCAATCACGCCTGCCACGCGCCATTCGTGACTGTTCACGCTCACCTTCTGGCCCACTTGCAGATGGTGTTCATCGGCATACAGGCGGTCCACCAGTATGTCGTCCGGTCCCTGCAGCGGCCCCCCCTGGTCGTAGGTGAATCCGCCGGTCATCTGGTTGAACTTGGCCATGTCGATGCCAGTGAGCAGCATGATCACTTCCACCCGGTCATTGATCACGCCCATGGCAAGCTTCACATGCGGCTGGCGCTGAACCAGGTCCACCATTCCGGCCGGGATGGTGATGCCGCTGGCGTTGATCAGCGCTTTCGCCTGCGAGCCGCGAATGATAATGTCGGCTCCGGCGCCGCGCTGGCGGCTTTGCGCGTCGGCCAGCATCCCCTGCGTCAAGCCGACCAGCGTGAGGATCAGCGTGACCGGCACGGCGATCAGCAGGATGCTGAGCAGGCTGCGCATCGGCCGGTTTTTCAGGTTTTCCAGAACGAGCTTTCCGGTCACTCGGGAGCCGGCTTTCCTTTGTTCGGTGACGCAGGCGTCTTTCCGGCCGGCGCGGCGAGCGGCTGCCCGAGAACCCTCAACGTGGTGCCGGGCGGCTGCTCCAGCACGAATTTATCATCCGTCACACCTTTGTTGATCTCCATTTTCACGATGTCGATGACCACGCCGTATTCGTCCTGCGGCCGGTTGATTTCAATGTGCTTCGGAAAGGGGGTCTTGTCGAATGCGTGCCAGTCGGAATAGCGGGCGTCGGTCAGAATATTGCCGGCGCCGTCAAAAAGCATCTGGCGGGAGATCTCCAGATTCACCCGGCTGAACCAGATGGTGCGCTGGAGCCGCAGCACGCCCTTGTCTTCGCGGACCACGTGGACAATGTAGAACGCCCCGGCTTCGTCGGTGAGGTTTTCCAACAATACCTTGTCGGCCGCGCGATCCACCGGACGCACCAGCAGGGCGTCCACGAAATGCTGCGGCCGCAGGTTCTCCAGCTTGTTTTCCGAGCGCTGCACGATTTCGTTGTTGCCCTGGATAAACGCGTCGCGCGACGGGACATACAGCTTGAATTTCACCCCGTCCGACGTCATGTCGAAGGCCTTATTCCGGACCACCGGATACAGCCCGATAATGCGGATGTGCGCCGTCTTGCGAAAAAGAATGTAAGCGCGGACGTCTTTATACTCGGTGATTTTGCTCTTCTCCGCGCTGCCCAGAGCCGGCACCATGTCGACGGTAGCGCTGAAGTCCTGGACGGCCTGGAACTGGCGTGTGATGGCTTCCAGAAGCGCGTCCTCGTCGGCCACCAGCAGCGGCTGCGTGGCGTTGGAACCTTTGCGAACAATCAATCTGCGGCGCGCCAGGCAGGACGAGAAAGCCATCGACAGGGAGCACACCAGGATCATTGCGGCCACGCGGCGCCGGCAGAGCATCATTTCATTGTAGGCAACCGCGAAAGCGCCCTGTCAAACCGCCGCGGCGCGGACACATGTTATAGTGAAGACGAATCAGCTAGGGCCTGTGGCGCAGTTGGGAGCGCGCTTCCATGGCATGGAAGAGGTCGTGAGTTCGAATCTCACCAGGTCCACCATAACTTTTCAAACACTTACACCCCAAACATTTCTCGAAGGCCCCGTTTTGGAGTCCAACTGGCCGCCAGACGAGAAGCCGGCACTGAAATCCTGAACATCCCACGACTGGGGTCGAGAAAGTCATCCACGACGCCCTTCGCAGCAGCTGTCCTAGCTGCGTTCCCGTGCGGCGATTCGATCAGGATGTACCGGTACTCTTACTGTAGAAGTATTCGAGATTGTGCCTTATCTCCTGCCCAGAATGTGATATCTCTATTAAGTCGCAGGAATGAAGAACCCCAAAGTGCCTGCCAATAGGAGGACTTTTCGAGATGCGAATGAACCTGATTAGCGCAGCCACAGTCGCAGCCGCGGGATGCCTGCTCGTTGCGCTCGCTGACGAGCCAGAGCCAGATGTTTTCGCAGGTGCGCCTGTGTCGTTCGTGGCCACACCGTCCCACAACAAGGGTGTCACCAACGCCTCGTCCGGTGTAACTTGTTATACGGGCGATACCACGCAAAACCCCCAGACCGTTTTCTATCCCGGTCAGACGATCTGCTGGTGGTCTGACGGAATCATCACCCCTCAAGGAACGGGCCCCGTCACGGAGAACATCAGCGTTGTGGTCTCATACGGACCCAAAAACAAGCAAAAGACCTTCAATGGAAGCTTTACGATCTGCAACACCAGCGACCCGAGCACGTGTGACGACATCCCCGAGTACACCTCATGGAATCTGGGAATTTGCTTCGGACCGTTGCCGACGAAGTTTCTGAACGCGATTCTCAAACACACTGGCCCCATACCATTTAGCTCTGCCATCACCGGGTCGGGCTTTGAAGCCTTTACTGGCTCCCTCACCGGGAACAGCCTTGCCCCGCTGCCTACTGATTAGGCAAAGAACCGCCGGTTGTGAAGAATGTTTGGATGCGGAGCCTGCCGCCCGTGCGCGTGTGCGCATCTCGCCGATTGACGGCGAGACGTAGGGCGGCAGGCCGAGCACCCCTTCGCCTCTCCATCACCGCCCTCACCCCCGTCGCCTCGGCGATCCTCGTCGCTGGGCGAATTCGATGTTTCTGAAATGGCATGGAAGAGATCGAGTTCGAATCTCACCAGGTCCACCAAAGCTTTAGAACACTTAGAGCCGAAACATTCCTCTAACCGGAAACCGCTCAGGCGGCTGCAGGATTCAGGGGAACGCGAACCCCTCCCAATCAGAAAGACTTCAAATCCGCCACCATCCAGGCGGCGCCTGTAATGAGCAAAGTCAAGGCGAATTCGGACCAGTTCCCATGAGCTTCCGGGTGAGCAATCACGCGCGGAACCCAAACCAACAGACCGAAGAGTGCCAGCATGAGGGTCATCAGGCGAGTCGCGAGCCGCGCTTGGCGATTGATGAGAATGGAAATCGCGGCGAGTGCAAATGCGATCGTCGTGGTGACCGCCCACAACGTCTGATTCGGCGGGATCCACTTTGGAACCAGGTCAGCAGTGATACGAAAATAGAGCACCTGACTCACCGTAAATGAAACCGCGCAGGCTCCCAGTCCAAGGCGCGCCGCCCGGCTGAACGCTGCCGCCCGTGCTCTATTTGCCGAGGTTGCAGCGTACAGTGCCGTCGCACCACAGAGCAAGCAAAACTGTTCGAAGAAGCTCCCGTAGTGGAAATAGATGGCCGGTGCGGCGAGGATGCCAGGGAGGCAGGCCAGGGAGAAAAGCAAATAGACGATGCCGAGAACGATCGACCCCAAACGCGCGGTCGCAGGGTACCCGATCCCAATCCCACCGGCAATTTGAGCGATCATGAGACACCCGCCGATGATGGTTCCAAAAGGCAGGCTCCAGATCTGACG
>CAZZHN010000228.1:0-7000 GCA_964654065.1 uncultured Solibacteraceae bacterium | reverse complement strand
TCGGCCACGAGATCTTCAGCGGCGAGCCATTGCTTGATGTCATCGGCGGTGACCCATGACGGGAGATTGCCAAGAAAAACGGTAAAGCTCATTCAGTAATTCTGTAACTCCGTGGTTGGATTTCAAACACTGGGAAGGATTCCGATCTGCCTCACCGATAGTATCAGACCAGCGCACCGGATTGCAAACACAGATCGTTCTAAGTACCCGGTTTTCGAAGCGAAAAGAGCCTGTTCACCGCTCGCCGGCACGGCTTCCGCCTGGCGAGGTGTTGAAAACCGCACGCCAGGTGTTCGAGAATGGGTCGGTCCGGGAGCTTCGGACTTCCCACTAACGCATCTCACCCCCGCCCGCAGGGCAAAATGAAACACATCATCGTCGGAACCGCGGGGCATATCGACCACGGCAAGACCGCCCTGGTCAAGACGCTCACCGGCATCGATGCAGACCGGCTGGCGGAAGAAAAACGGCGCGGCATCACCATCGACCTCGGCTTCGCCCACCTCCAGTTGACCTCGGAGCTGCGGCTGGGATTCGTAGACGTCCCCGGCCATGAGCGGTTCGTCAAGAACATGCTGGCGGGGGTCGGCGGAATCGACCTGGTGATGCTGGTGGTGGCCGCCGACGAATCCATCAAGCCTCAAACACGCGAGCATTTCGACATCTGCCGCCTGCTGGCCATTCCGCGCGGCCTTGTAGTCTTGACCAAGTCTGACCTGGCCGGAGATGAGTTGGTCGAACTGGCGCGGATGGAGGTCGCGGAGCTGGTGGCGGGATCCTTCCTCGAGAACGCGCCCATCGTCGCCGTCAGTTCGGCCACCGGCAGCGGCCTGGATGGTTTGCGCGGCGCGCTGGAACAGGTGGTGGCAACCGTGCCCGAGAAGAATCCCGCCGGTTACTTCCGGCTCCCCATCGACCGTGTGTTTTCAGTGAAGGGTTTCGGAACGGTTGTGACCGGCACCCTGATTTCCGGCGCGGTTGAAAAGGACCAGGAAGCCGAAGTCTACCCGGCCGGCCGCCGGCTGCGAGTGCGCGGCCTGGAGGTCCACGGCACGCGGACCGAGCGCGCGGTCGCGGGACAGCGGACGGCCCTCAATCTGGCCGATATCGAACCAGCTGCGCTGGCGCGCGGCGATGTGCTTTCCGAGCCTGGCCGATTTCGTGCCGTCCGGCACATCGAGTGCCGGCTGGAGCTTCTGCCATCGGCGAAGCCGCTCAAGCATCGCGCACCGGTTCATTTTCACGCCGGAACTGCGGAGATCGAGGCCGAAGTGCGGTTGTTCAGCGCCGCAGCGCTGCGGCCGGGCGAAACGGCGTACGCGCGGCTGATCCTGCGGCAGCCTGCTTTGCTGCTGCCGGGCGACCGCTTCATCATCCGCATGTTTTCTCCGGTGGTGACCATCGGCGGCGGGGTGGTGGTGGATATCGGCGAGCGCCGGTACCCTCGCGGGCTTGATCTGGCCCAGCGGCTCGACACGCTCGCCGGCGGCGACGCAGCCGCGCGCATTGCCATGCTGGTGCGTGAGGCGCCTTTCGGCATGGGGGTTGACGACCTGGTGGCTCGCACCGGTTTGGCCGCGCCCGCCATCGAAGCCGGCGCCGCCGAGGCGCGCGTTCTCGCCCTTTCGCTCGCCTCGCCCTGGTTCGTCGACCGCGCCTGGTTCCAGTCTGCCTGCGACCGGCTGGAGAAAACGGTGCGGGAGTTCCATCGCCAGAAGCCGATGCTGGCGGGAATGGCGCGTCCGGAGCTGCGGGGCAGCATCGCCCGGGACCTGCCGCCGTTCCTGCTGGACGCGTTGCTCGCGTCTTCCAAGAACGTGGAAGCCGAGGGTGAAATCGTCCGGCTGCGCGGCCATGCTCGGGTGCTGCGCAGCGATGAGGCGCAGGCGCGCGATGCCATCGAGCGCGCTTTTGAACAGGCCGGCCTGGCGGTTCCCTCCGTGGCAGAGGTTCTGGCGAAGGCGGGCGTGGAGGCAGCGCGGGCGCGCACCTTGCTGGACATCCTGCTGCGCGAAAAACGGCTGGTCCGCATTAGCCAGGACCTGGTTTTTCATCAATCCGCCATGGAGAAACTGCGCAGCCTGCTGGCTGGCCGGCGTCACGCGCGCTTCACCGTTCCGGCCTTCAAGGAATGGACCGGCATTTCCCGCAAGTACGCCATTCCCCTGCTCGAATACCTGGACCGCGCGCACATCACCCGCCGCGAGGGCGACGAGCGTTTGATACTATAGCTGCACATGCTTCGCTTCTGGAAACAGCGCCAGGAACAGGGCCTTGCGCAACCTCTGGGACGCCTCGAAAGCACCGTCATGGAAGTCCTCTGGGGGCGCGGCGAATCGAGCGTGCACGATGTCGCCGGGCGTCTCGGCCGGCCCCTGGCGTACACCACCGTGATGACCACGCTCGACCGCCTTTACAAGAAAGGACTGCTCGAGCGCCGCAAGCTGGATCGCGCCTTCCTCTATTCCCCGCACTTTTCGCGCGCACAGTGGGAGCAGAAGCGGGCGGGCGATTTCATGGCCGGCTTTTTGAGCGGGCCTGAAGCGGGACGGGAGATGCTGATCTCCTGCCTGGTGGAGGCCGCCGGGGAGCAAGACGAATCGTTGCTGCAAGAACTGGAAGAGAAGATCAGGCTGAAGCGCAAAGCGCTCAGCCGGCGGAGGAAGTCATGATCCTGCCCTTTGGACTCCGCCTGGTCGCCCTGGCGCTGGCAGCCGGTTTTCTGGTGAACGCGGGTCTCAGCCTGGCCGCGTGGGCGGCGGCTCCACTGGCGATTCGGCGCGCTGGAAGTATGAAGGCGCGCTCGGCTGGGCGGCTGCTGCTGGGGTTGCGCCTGGTGCCGGCCGCCGCAGCGGTGCTCTTCGTCGCCGTTTGGTGCGTGCCCGGCTACTTCTGGCTGGAACAGCCCGGGCCGGAGCGCGTTAGCCTTGTTTGTCTGGCCGCAGCCGCGCTCGGCTTCGCGGCTTCGGCGGCGGCAGCGGTTCGTGCGTGTGGCGCGCTGGCACGCTCGGCGCAGCGCTGGCGCGGCTGGCGCGCCGCCGGCCGCCGCGTCCTGCTGCCGGGCGAACCGGGGCCGGTCTGGGTGGTGGAGACGCCTGGCCCGGTAGTCGCGCTGGCCGGCATTCTCCGCCCGCACATGGTGGTGGCCCGAACCGTGATCGGGGTGCTTTCGCCCGACGAACTGGCCTCGGCGCTGCGCCACGAGCGCGCTCACTCGAATTCCCGCGACAACCTGAAGCGTCTGGCGGTCATGCTGGCTCCGCCTTTGCTTCCGGGCTGGTGTGTCCTGCACCCCATCGAGCAGGCGTGGTTGAGTTTCGCCGAATGGGCCGCCGATGACCGCGCCGCGGAGGGTAGCGACTCCAAGGCACTCTCCCTCGCCTCTGCGCTGGTGAGGCTGGCGCGAATGAAAGCCGGCCCGCCCGTGCCCGAGCTGGCAATATCGCTCCTGGGGGCAAGCGGAGAGGTTGGCGCGCGCGTGGAGCGCCTCCTCGCTGGAGCACCCGAGAGTGAACCAGATGCTTCGCGTGCCGCGCATTATGGCTGGTTGCTCTGGGCCGGCGTTGCCATGGTCATACTCCAACCCGTAGCGCTCCTCTGGGCGCATGACCTGCTGGAACGGTTAGCGGGTTAGCACGAGAAGCCGCCGGCAACGCCATCTCCTTCGAAGTTCTCCACATCAGTCTGGCGGGCAAGCTAAAGCATGCCCCACCCGGAGAACGTAACCGACGCAGAATGTTTGGGATCCGAGGGGTGATTTTCGGCTTGCAAAAAGGCGAATAAAAGGCGAAAATAGCTTTATGGCGCTGGTCGGCATTGCCAAGATGGCGGCGCAGAGCACATTGCTCGAAGCCAAACGACAAGTGGAGTATCTCGAGATGCCGGCCCGCAGTATCCTCAACCGCTCCAAGCCCGGCATGCCGTTTCAGTGGACGATCAACCCGTACCGGGGCTGCGAGTTCGGCTGCAAATACTGCTACGCGCGGTACACGTTCGAGTACATGGAGATGCCGGTCACGGACTTCGAAGACCGCATCTTTGCCAAGTCGGCATCGGCGCATCTTCTGGCGCAGGAACTGCGGCGCCTCGACCGGCGGGAACAGATTGCGATGGGAACGGCGACCGACCCTTACCAGCCGGCGGAACGGCGTTATGGGCGCACTCGCGCCATCCTGGAAGTGTTTGCGCGAGAGAAGGGCTGGCGGCTGGGAATCGTCACCAAGTCGGACCTGGTGACACGCGATATTGACTTGCTTTGCGAAGTGGCGCGGCGGAATGTGCTTTCCGTCCACATGACCGTCACCACGCTGGACGAGAAGCTGGCGCGTTTGCTGGAACCGCGGGCACCGCGGCCGGCACTGCGCCTGGAAGCGGTGCGCAAACTCAGTGACGCAGGCCTCGCCGTGGGAGTCACCGCGAAGCCGATTCTGCCTGCCCTGACCGACGGCGAGCGCGCGCTTGACCGGCTGGGGAAGGCGGCCAAAGACGCCGGAGCCCGAACGTTCAGCGGCGGCGCGGTGTTTCTGATGCCCAGCGCGCTCCAG
The DNA here is from genome assembly GCA_964654065.1 of uncultured Solibacteraceae bacterium. Taxonomy (GTDB): domain Bacteria; phylum Acidobacteriota; class Terriglobia; order Bryobacterales; family Bryobacteraceae; genus Bog-375. Next base: position 2,456 of record CAZZHN010000228.1, on the reverse strand, counting down.
GTATTCCTGCCGTTTCTGGAGCAGCATTTTCCCGATCTCGCGCCGCGCTACCGCAAGCAGTTCGCCCAAAGCGCCTACCTAAGCAGAACCTACAAAGACGCTCTGCAGGTCCGCCTACGGAAAATTCGCGAGCGTTACGGCCTGGACGCCGGGACCCTCGACTACCGGCCGGAACTGTGGGTGGAGGAGCAGGGCGTGCTGTTCTGACCCAGCCAGGGAGGACAGACGATCGGTTTCTGCCGCCTGTCAGATTTCGTGTGTGGGCGAGGCACTCTCGAAAACGGCCCCTAAACCCCGAAATTACGCTCCGACGCTCCGGGCTACTTCTCGTCCCTGTAGGTGCGGCTCGCGCGCCCATCCCGACAGACCACGAAAACCGATGGTCTGTCCGACTCCGCCGCGCTACAGTGAATGCTGCATGGACCTGGCGGCGTTCGACTACCACCTGCCCGAGGAGCTGATCGCGCAGCAGCCGCTCGCCGATCGCGCCGCGTCACGCATGCTGGTGCTGTATCGCAACGAAAACCGCTGGGAGGATCGTCTGTTTCGCGAACTCCCCTCGTTCCTTGCCCCCGGCGACTGTCTGGTGCTCAATGATTCGCGCGTGTTCCCCGCCCGCCTGTTCGGCCACCGCGCCGGCGTGTACTCTCAGGCCGTGGGAAAGGGCAACCCGCAACTGCGCGAGTTTCTCAGCGGCCGGGTGGAGGTTTTCCTGCTGCGTCCCGTAAGCGGGGATGGAAAGGAATGGGAAGCGCTGGTACGGCCCGGCCGTAAACTGCGCACCGGGGAGAAGATTCACTTCGACGACGGCCTGGAGGGCGAAATCACGGCGCGCGGGGAGTATGGCGAGCGGCGCATCCGTTTCGAAACTGCCGGCGACCCGTTCGACGAGTTCGAAAAGATCGGCCACGTCCCGCTGCCGCCGTACATCAAGCGCGCCGACGAGCCTGCCGACCGCGAGCGCTACCAGACCGTGTTCGCGCGCGAGAAGGGGTCTGTCGCGGCGCCCACCGCGGGTTTGCACTTTACTCCCCAGATTCTGGACCAGTGCCGGGCGCGGGGCGCCGGGATCGCATGCGTGACGCTGCATGTCGGCCTGGGAACGTTCCAGCCGCTGCACACTACTCAGGTGGAACAGGGCCGCCTGCACTCCGAGCGCTATCACATCACCGCGGAAGACGCCGCCAGGGTGAGCGCGGCCAGCCGGGTGGTAGCGGTGGGAACCACCAGCGTGCGCACCCTCGAATCCGCTGCGCGAGTGGGGCAGGTCCCCGGCCTGCCCCAGCACCTGCCGGTTGCGGCGTGCCACGGTGAAACCGACCTCTTCATCTACCCGGGCTTCCAGTTTCACGCTGTCGGCGCCATGCTCACCAATTTCCATTTGCCGCGCACCAGCCTGCTGCTTCTGGTGTGCGCCTTCGCCGGCCCCGAGTTGGCGCTCGCTGCATACCGTCACGCAGTTGAGGCGAAGTACCGGTTCTACTCCTACGGCGATTGCATGTTGATTGTGTGACGGCCCGGCCTGCCGGGAGTGGCGGCAGGCCGGGGACCTGCCTCACTTCTACGCGGGGACGGGTTTCACGGCGGCGGATCGCTGGCGCGCACGCCGCGTCATGCTGGTCACCAGGCGGTAGAGCAGCGCAGCGGCCACCAGCGCACCGTACAACACAGGCAAACGGATGTCCGATTTCACCAGCCAGTAGTAGTGCACCACCCCAACCGCTGCACTTGCGTAGATCAGCCTGTGAATCCGCTGCCACCGCTTCCCGCCCAGCCGCCGGATCCAGCCCTTGGTGGACGTCAGCGCCAGCGGGAGCATCAGGAGAAACGCCGTGAACCCCGCGGTGATGAACGGGCGCTTGGCGACATCCTTCCAGATCTCGTGCAGGTCGAACACCTTATCGAACCAGAGATACGTGAGAAAGTGCAGGCTCCCGTAGAAAAAAGCGAACAACCCCAGCATACGGCGGAAGCGGATCAGGTCGGGAACCCCGAGCAGTTGGCGCAGCGGCGTCACCGACAGCGTGATCACAAGGAAACGAATGGTCCAGTCGCCGGTGAGATGAGTGAAGAAGTCGAGCGGATTCGGCGGCAGGCTCGGCACCAGGAAGCGCCACAAGCCTGTGGTCAGGTCCGGCTGCAGGACATAGGCGAGCGCGACCGCCACCAGGTGGGCACACGGCGCCAAGCAGAGCAAGAACACGAGTACCTTCGTCCACTTGCCGGTGAGTAATCCCGGGGGGCCTTTGAGCATGGCCTAGTAGTTCTTTCGCAGATCCATTCCGGCGTAGAGACCGGCCACCTGGCTGGCATAGCCGTTGAACATCTGCGTGGGATGGTTCTTGAAGAACGAAGGCAGGCGCTGCTCCTTGGCCTGGCTCCAGCGGGGATGGTCAACCTCCGGGTTGACGTTGGAATAGAAGCCGTATTCGTGAGCGTTGGCCAGATTCCAGGTG
>CAZZHN010000227.1:0-7062 GCA_964654065.1 uncultured Solibacteraceae bacterium | reverse complement strand
TCGGCCAGAGCCGCGCGCTCAAGGCCAATCTGAAGCAGGTGGAGACGGTGGCGCCGACCGATTCCACGGTCTTGGTTTGCGGCGAGACCGGCACCGGTAAGGAATTGCTGGCGCGCGCCATCCATAATCTGAGCTCGCGCCGCCAGGGCACGTTCGTCAAGCTGAACTGCGCCGCCATTCCCACGGGGCTGCTGGAAAGCGAGTTGTTCGGCCATGAAAAGGGGGCGTTCACGGGGGCGATCGCGCAGCGCATCGGCCGCTTCGAGCTGGCCCACCGGGGCACGATGTTCCTGGACGAAGTGGGCGAGATCCCGCTGGAGCTGCAGACCAAGCTGCTGCGCGTGCTGCAGGAGCGGGAATTCGAACGCTTAGGCAGCTCACGCACGATTCGCACCGATGCCCGCCTGGTGGCTGCCACGAATCGCGACCTGGCCTCGATGGTGGAGGAACGGCAGTTCCGCGCCGACCTGTATTACCGGCTCAATGTTTTTCCCATCACTGTGCCGCCGCTGCGCGACCGGCGCGACGACATTCCCCTGCTGGTGCGCTATTTCGTGCAACAGAACGCGCGGCGTATGAACCGGCGCATCACGACCATCGCCTCGGAAACCATGGACGCGCTGGTCCGATACCACTGGCCGGGCAACATTCGCGAGCTGGCGAATTTCATTGAGCGCGCTGTGATTCTCTCTCCCGGGGCGACGCTGCACGCTCCGGTGCGGGAGTTGAAGCGCGTCTCGGGCGTCGGCGCAGGCGTCGTGACCCTGGCCGCGGCGGAACGCGAAGCAATCGAGCGCGCCCTGCGCGAATCCGGCGGCAAGGTGGGCGGCGCCGACGGAGCCGCTGCCAGACTCGGCATGAAGCGCACCACGCTACAGGCCAAGATGCGCAAGCTGGAGATCAGTGTGGCGCCGGCCCCCGGCCTGCGTTAGATGTCTGGCGCGGCACGGGCCATGCACAGGATCCGGCGCCTGCGCCAGAGGGAGCCACCATTTGGGCCGATGCCGAAATATGGGCAGTACGGATTCCAACTAATCCAATGAAACCAGTCGGATACATTGGTCCGGCCGCTGCATCTAAAAGCCTCTAACAGGACGCGCTGGATGACTATCAAACCTAGGATTCTCGCTTGGCTGGCGCTGGCGCCGTGCGCCTTGGCGCAAGACGCCGCACCGCTGAAGCTGACGTTGCACGACGCGGTGGTTCTGGCGATGCGCCAGAGTCCGCAGGTGATCCTGGCCAATCTGAACGTGGCGCAGAGCACGCAGGACAGCCGCGTGGCGCGGTCGGGGCTCTTGCCGCAGGTGGGGGCGGGAATTGGGCAGTCAGTGCAGCGGTTGAACATCGACGCGCTGTTCGGCTCGCCGTTTCCGGGCATCGCGCAACACATCGGGCCGTTCTGGGTGGCGCAAGGCGGAATCCGGTTCAGCGCGCCCCTGGACTTGACGTTATGGCGGCGTTACCGGGCGGCCCAAACCGGGATCACGGCGGCGCAGGCGCAGGAAATGACGGCGCGTGAAGAGAGTGTTCTGCTGGTGGTCTCGCAATACCTCGGCTGCCAGCGAGCCGCCGCCAATGTGCAGGCCGCACAGGCGCGACAGTCGCTGGCGCAGGCGCTTTATGACCAGGCGGCCGATTTGCAACAACATGGCGTGGGAACCGGCATCGACACGCTGCGCGCCAACGTCCAGCTGCAGAATGAGAAGCAGCGAGTCCTGGTGTCGCTCACCGAACTGGAGACGGGCCTGTTCGGGCTGGGCCGTTTGTTGAGCGTCGATCCCAAGCAAAAGATCGAGCTGGCAGACCAGGTTCAGTTCTTCGAAACGCCGGATGTTTCCGGCGATCAAACCCTGGAGCACGCTTATGGGACGCGTCCCGAGTTGCGCCAGATTGCGGCCCGGACGGCGCAGACCGAGCTGAATCTGAAGGCCGCCAGCGAAGAGCGGCTGCCCAAGGTCACGGTGAGCGGCAACTGGTCGGAGCAGGGCCTTACACCCGCTTCCGCCATTCCGGTGTACCAATACCAAGCCAGCCTGGAGGTCCCGCTCTTTACGGGCGGCCGGATCGCCGCCGAGCGGACCAAACAGGAAATCGCTCTCCGCGAGCTGAAGCAACAGGAGCGGGCGGCGCGCGACAGCATCGCGCTGGAAGTGAAAACCGCGATCGCCCAACTGGCGGCGGCGCGCAACGAAGTGACGGTAGCCAATCTCGGGGTGGACCTGGCGCGGCAGGAAGTGGACCAGGCCCGTGATCGTTTTAAGGCGGGCGTTGCGAACAACATCGAAGTCGTAAACGCGCAGAACGAGCTGGCGCGCGCCAACGACAACCAGATCGCGGCACTCTACGGTTATAACCAGGCACGGGCGGACCTGGCGCACGCGGCGGGGCAAATGGAGGCGCTCTACGCCAGGTAGGCAGATCAACCCGTGGGTCATCGCCATGACGGTGATGCTGGCCACCTTCATGGAGGTGCTGGACACCAGCGTGGCGAACGTGGCGCTGCCGCACATTGCCGGCAATCTCTCCGCGTCGACCGACGAAGCCACCTGGGTGCTGACGGCCTACCTGGTGGCCAACGCGATCATCCTGCCGATGGGGGGGTGGTTCAGCATGCTGATCGGCCGCAAGCGGTTCTACATGATCTGCGTGGCGCTGTTCACCCTCAGCTCGTGCCTGTGCGGCCTGGCGCCTACGCTGGGGTCGCTAATCTTCTTCCGCGTCCTGCAGGGCATAGGTGGCGGCGCATTGCAGCCCATGTCGCAGGCCATCCTGCTGGAAACCTTCCCGCGCGAGAAGCATGGGATGGCGATGGCGGTGTACGGAATGGGCGTGGTGCTGGCGCCGGTAATCGGCCCTACGCTGGGCGGCTGGCTGACCGACGACTTCTCCTGGCGCTGGATCTTCTTCATCAATATTCCGGTGGGCGTGCTCTCGCTTCTGCTCACCCAGATGCTGGTCTTCGATCCTCCGTACCAGGTGCGCCGGGGCTTCCGCGACGGCCCGAAGATCGATTACACGGGCTTCGGCCTGCTGGCGCTCGGCCTGGGCTCGCTCGAAGTAGTGCTGGACGAAGGGCAGAAGGAAGACTGGTTTGGTTCGCAATTCATCATCGGGTTCGCCATCGTGGCCGCGGTCTGCCTGGTGGCGGTGGTGTTCTGGGAGCTGCGGCGCGAGCATCCGGTAATCGATTTCCGCGTGTTGAAAGGGCGGAATTTCGCGCTGGGCACCCTGTCCATGCTGGTGCTGGGGTTTGTGCTCTACGGCAGCACGATGCTGCTTCCGGTGCTGTTGCAGACGCTGCTGGGCTACACCGCCATGCTGAGCGGCCTGGTGCTTTCGCCGGGGGGCCTGGTGATCATCGTCTGCATGCCGCTGGTCGGTGTTCTGCTGCGCCATTTCCAGGCGCGCTGGCTGGTGATTTTCGGCGTGCTGGTATCGGCCAGCGGGTTGGTGATCATGTCGCGGTTCAACCTGTACATTGACTATGCAACCGCAGTCTGGAGCCGCGCCGTGCAGAGCGCGGGCATGGCTTTCCTGTTCGTGCCGATCAGTGCCGCGGCGGTGGCGATGGTCCCGAGGGACCGGATGAACTACGCCACCGGCTTGTTCAACCTGGCGCGCAACATCGGCGGTAGTTCCGGCATCGCCACCGTAACCACGCTCCTGGCGCGACGTTCGCAGATGCACCAGCAGGTACTCACGGCGCATCTGACACCGTATAACGCCGGGTATCGGGACGCGATGGTTCACACGACACAACTGCTGCACGCCCGCGGCGCCAGCCTACCGGACGCTGCCAGGCAGGCGGGCGGGCTGCTATACGGCGGCATGCTGCGCCAGTCCGCCATGCTGGCCTTCGCGGACGCATTTTGGGTGATGGCGCTGTTATTTGTTTTGATTATCCCTTTGATGTTCTTAATGAAGCGGACCGGGCCGGTGCATGGCCCACAACCGATGGAGTAACATTATGGCCGAATCAAGAGTCGCAATGCCGGAAACCGAAGAACAGCCCGTGGTGGCGGAGCCGCAGAAGAGATCGCCCGTGGGGTTGGTGGTGGTGATCCTGGTCGTAGTCGCAATTGCCGCCGGGCTGTGGGCTTACTTTCATTACCGCGACCGCGTGTCCACCGACGACGCGGAGGTGGATGGGCACATCAGCGCCATCGCGCCCAAGGTGGGCGGCAACGTTGTCGAGGTGCTGGTGAAGGACAATCAGCCGGTGAAGCTCGGGGACGTGTTGGTGCGCATCGACCCGCGCGACTACCAGGCGAGGGTGGACCAGGCCAAGGCCGCGCTGGCGGAGTCGGAGAGCAAGCTGCGCGCGGCACAGGTGGGCGTGCCCTTGACCGACCTCACCACCGAATCCGGCCAGACTTCGGCATCGGCCGGCGTAGGAGACGCCCAGGCGGAGCTGGATCGGGCTCGCCTGGTGTACGAACAGGCCTCCAGCTCCGACCTGGCTTACGCGGAGGCAAACGTGCATTCTCGCCAGGCCAGCAACGATCGCGCCCAGGCCGACCTGGCGCGCATGAAGCCGCTGGTGGACAAGGCGGAAATCTCGCAGCAGCAGTACGACGCCTACGTGGCGGCGGCCAAGGTGGCGGACAGCGAACTCAAGGAAGCGCAGGAGAAGTTAGCTTCGGCCGGGAAAGATGCGGCGATCAAGCGAGCGTCGCTGACGGCTGCCGCAACCCGCGTCGCGCAGGCGAACGCGCAGCTGGCCAGTTCGGTAGCCAACCGTAAACAGGTGGCGGTTCGAACGGCTGACGTGGGCACCGCGCAGGCGACGGTCCAGGCAGCGCGCGCCACGCTCGAAGCTGCCGAACTCCAACTCGGCTACACGACCCTCACCGCGCCCATGGATGGTGTGGTGACGCGCAAGAGCGTGGAAATCGGACAAATGCTGCAGCCCGGCCAGGGCTTGATGACGATCATTCCGCTGAGCGACATCTGGGTGACGGCTAATTTCAAGGAGACCCAACTGGCCCAGGTGAAGGCGGGCCAGCGGGCGGAAATTCACGTAGATATGTACGGCGCCACCATCGACGGCCACGTGGATTCCATTGCCGGCGCCACGGGCGCGAGCATGAGCCTGCTGCCGCCCGAGAACGCGACCGGCAACTTCGTCAAGGTGGTGCAGCGCATCCCGGTGAAAATCCTGGTGGACAAACATCAGGGAGTGGTGCTGCGTCCCGGCATGAATGTGGACGTGACGATTTACACGAAGTAAAAGGCTGAGTAGCGCCGGCGGTCTCGTGCCGCCGGTGTTTCTTTCAGGGAGCTTTTCTTCTGGTGCTCGGCGCTGCAGTTGCACCGTACCACCGCACCGGCGGCAGAGACCGCCGGCGCTACCGGGGACCGGCTCACGCCTACCGGATTTTCTCGTCTTTCTCGATTTTGCCGTCGCGGATGTGGATGACGCGCCAGGCATGCTGGGCGATATCGTTTTCGTGGGTGACGAGGATGATGGTGTTGCCCTGCTGGTGCAGGCGCTCGAACAGGCCCATGATTTCGTTGCCGGTAGCGGTGTCCAGGTTGCCGGTGGGCTCATCGGCGAGCAGGATGGACGGGTTGTTGACCAGGGCGCGAGCGACGGCCACTCTCTGGCGCTGGCCGCCGGACAGCTCATTGGGCTTGTGGTCCATGCGTTGTTCCAGGTCCACGTGCCGCATGGCCTGCTTGGCCCGCTCCAGGCGCTCCGTGGCCGACATCCCGGCATAGATGAGGGGCAACTCGACATTGTGCAGCGCGGTGGCGCGCGGCAGCAGGTTGAAGGTCTGGAAAACGAAGCCGATTTCCTTGTTGCGGATGCGGGCCAGCTCATCGTCCGTCATCTCGCTCACCAGGTTGCCGTTAATGAAGTACTGTCCCTTGGAGGGCGTATCGAGGCAGCCGATGAGGTTCATCAGGGTCGACTTACCCGAGCCGGACGGGCCCATGATGGCGACGTACTCGCCGCGCTTGATTTCGATGTCGACGCCCGAAACCGCGTGGATGGTCTGATCTCCCATCGTGTACGTCTTCCAGAGATCGTAGGTGCGGATGACGATGCCATCCCGTTTGAGCTGCTCGGTGCGCTCCAGTAGTGAGTTATCGGCGACGGCTGACATAATGGTTCACGAATCCTAACTGGACGCAGCGGCCATTACCGGCGCCTTGTTATCGACCTTAACCTGGGCCCCGTTCTTGATGGTGCGGATCACCTGGTAGGAGCCGGTGACGATCTGGTCGCCCTGCTTCAACCCGTTGAGGACTTCGATGTCGGTGGCGCCGGTGATGCCAGTATCGACCTTGCGGAATTCGGCCTTGCCGGCGTTGACGACAAAAACGCCCTGGATTTCTTCTTTGCGGGCCTTCTCGGCGGCGGGGTCCGGCTTGGTGGCGGCTTGCGCACTAGAGGGAGCGCCGGGCTTGGGTTGTTCCAGGTCGCCGCGCTGGCGGATGGTGAGCGCCTGAATGGGAATGGTGAGCGCGCTGGAGCGCGTGGCGGTCGTGATCTTGGCGGTGCACGACAGGCCGGGGCGAACCTCGTCCGGCGGATTGTCCATCGCGATCACCACCTTGAAGTCCTTCGCTTCCTGGCTGGAAATGGCGCTTTGCGAGGCGGCGAGGCCGGTGGAGCGCAGAATGGCGGTATCGCCGATCTCGCTGACGTGCCCTTTGAAAGTCTTATTGGGGATGGCGTCGATGGTGATCTCGGCTGGCTGGCCCAAATGCACGCTCACAATGTCGGTTTCATCCACCTTGACCTCCGCCGTAATGATGGACATATCGGCGATGGTCATGATGGTGCTGCCCTCGGAATTCTGGATGCCGGTCACGACGGACTCGCCGACGCGCATGGGAAGGTTGGTGACCATGCCATCGAGAGGGGCGAAGGTGTCGTACTTGCGAAGGACATCGGACGCGCGTGTCAGGCCAGCCCGGGCTTGCGTAATGTGCCTCTGGGCAGAGGCAAGCTGAGCTGCGTTCTGTTCGCGCTGGGCCCTGGCTTGCACGATCCGCGCCTCGGATTGCGCGATCAGCGCCTTCTGGGCTTCGTAGGTGAATTTCTTGAGCTCG
>CAZZHN010000226.1:0-7086 GCA_964654065.1 uncultured Solibacteraceae bacterium | reverse complement strand
GAGTACTGTGGCGGGCCGGACTGGTAAATCAAATACCACTTGTTCTGCGGGGTGAAGTAAAACAATTCCGGCGCGCAGTGATAGCCGCTGAAACCGGGCGTAGCGTCCATGTAGTAGGGTTGGGCAGCGGAGGCCTGGTTCCAGTCGGGAAAGTTCAGGTAGACCATGTTCCAGTTGCCGGAGGTGTCCGCGGTGGTTGCGTAGACGTTCCACTGATTGTCGTAGTAGACAGCGGTGGGGTCTTTGACCGAAACGATCGGATGGGTGGCGTTGGGAATGGCGGAGATGAGCGGGCCGGACGAGCTCCACGCATAGGTAGCCGGAGCCTCGGCAGCGGCACTGACGACCAGGCTGAAGCTCGACGACGCGGAGTTGGTTCCGTCGGTCGCCTGCAGCGCGAGCGCATAGGTGCCCACGGCTGCGGTCGTCGCCATTACGGTGATCTGCCCGCTGCTCGCTGCCTCGGGGTTCAGGTAAGAGATAGTCGCACCTGCGGGAAGCCCGGTCACGCTGAAGGTGACGTTTCCTGTGTTTCCGGTGCGAGCCAGCGTGACGGCGGTGCTGGCACTGGAACCTTTGGGGACAGCCAGCATGGAGGTGGAGAGCTGGAGCGTGATGCCGTTGGCTGCGAGGGGCGTGACGGGCGCGGTGCCTTCTCTACCGCCCCAGCCAATGAAGGAAAGCGATAGAAAAAGAACAGGCAGGAGTGGGACGAGATTCTTCACTGGTCGAGCGCCTCAGGGAAAAGTCTGGATAGCGATTACCCTTCATTCTCTTCCTCCGCTTCGCGCGTCGTCAACTGAGCGTTTATGCCGGCACCTTCGCATCCGGCCAGTAATGGAAGTCGCGGAAGCTCGCGCCGCCGGAACCGGCGGCGAAGACGGCGGGGCGGAGGTCGAGGAATCCTCCGAGGACGTTGTGATGCATGCCGCTGACTTCGGCCGATTCCCGCGTCCTTTGCCAGCTCTGGCCGGGGAGCCGGAAGTAGAAATCGACTTCTTGGTTGTCGTTGACGATGCGCAGAGTGGCGCGCATTGCGCCCTTCTGTTGGCGGCTGGGGACGTAGCCGTTGGCGATGCGCACACCGATGCCCTCACCGTCCAGCAGGATGCCAGTCGAGTGCTCGGGATTGTAAAAGAGCAACAGGCCAGTGGAGCAGCCGGGGGTGACTTCGACGTCAATTTCGACGGTGTAGGAGTGGCCGCCGACCGGGGTGGTGAGAACGGGACTGTCGGCCAGCGAACTGCCGCGCGCCTTCAGATTCAGCGCTCCCTGGCCGGTCGAGAAGCGCGCCGGGTCGAACTCGTGCCAGAACGCCCATTGAAGACCGAGTTCGGCGCTGGTGAAGCTGTCCGAGGGGTCGGGTAGGGGTAGTTGGCGGGTGCCGGGAATAGGCATGGGAATGGCCGACTCGGTGGTTACGCCGGCGGGGACGCGGAACCAGCCGTCGCCGGTCCACTCGACGGGCAGCAGGAGCGTTTGGCGGCCCAGGGCGCGATAGCCATTTTCGTAGGAATGGACCGTCATGAACCAGCGTCCGTCCGCCGTATCGACCAGCCGGCCGTGGCCGACCGAGAGCCAGCGCGAGTCGCGGCTCGGGGTGTGCACGATGGGGTTGTAGGGCGAGTACTCCCACGGACCATCGGCATGGCGGCTGCGAGCCGAGACGACGGAGTGGCTGGTGGAGGGCCCGCCGGTTCCGCCCTCGGCCACGTTCAAGTAGAAGTAACCGTTGTGCTCGATCACCTTCGGCGCTTCCAGGCAGGTGCATTCGATGCGCATCGAGGCGGGCATGGGCCAGGGATCGAAAGCGTGGCGCGGAGGCGCCTTCACGCCCAATCCATCAGCGGTCAGCTCGGCCATGACGCCGCCGTTGGCGTAGAGGAAGCGGCGTCCGTTCTCGGCGATGTGGGCGGGATCGATGGCGTTGATGCCCAGGTCGATGGGGTCGCTCCAGGGGCCGAGCGGATGATCCGCATGGACCACGCGTAGGCGGTTGTCAGCGGGGAAGTAAATGTAGAAGCGCCCTTCGTACTCGCAGAGATACGGGGCCCAAACGCTGCCGGCGTAGCGATGCAGGGCGGCTGCGGCGGGCTTCCAGTTCACCAGATCCGTGGACCGCCAGATGAGCAGGCCGGGAGCATAGTCGAAGCTGGAGTGGGTGAGGAAGAACTCTTTGCCCACGCGGATAGGGCTGGCGTCGGGGTGGTCTCCGCCCAGAATGGGATTGCGATAGGCCGAGTTGGCCTGGGCCAGCAGCCGGCGCGCAGGGGCGGCTACGGTGACGGCGGCGGACGCGCTGGCGGCGGTCTGAAGAAAGCTGCGGCGAGTGAACATGGCGAGACCAGTGTAACGCCCGTTGCATGCGGGCATTTTCGGTTTGACGGCTTGCTGATTCCCACCACCGGAGCTTCGTCGGGACTCGCGCGGCTCCACCAATCGCTGGGATCACCCTCGATCTCCTGCGCCTGCGGTTACCAGGATGCTTCGATGAGCGGCCGATTCGCTCCTCCGAAATCGGAGCCGTTACCGTGCTTGGTTCCGTTTACCCAAATCATCCCGCCGAATCTACCTCCCTGGGCCCCAGGGCGAGTCCGGGCATCGCTTAATTTTGTGGGAGTCGTTCCTCAGTAGCGAAATCTCCAGCGGAATTCGGCGTAGATTTGTCGCGGGTCGTTAAAATGGAATCCCCCAAAGGTCAAGCTGTTGTCGAGTAATATGCGACGATTCGCCACGTTCAGAGCGGTCAACGAGACCCTGTATCTCTCGCCTTCGCTAAAACTCTTTCCCAGGGAGATGTCAAACGTAGTGTGCGGGGGCAGATAATCTCCCGGATACTGCGCGTCTGGGAACCCGTTGGTGAATCCCGAGCCGTAGTAGACATTGGTGGAAGCGAACACCCGCCACGGAAGCTTGCCGTTGACCCCGAAGTTCAACGTGTTTCTCTGATCGTGATCCACCGGTGAATACCCGGCCGGGATGGCCACGGGGCAGGCCGGTGAAATGGGAAGCGGGCAGACCACCCCTCCCGTAATCGGCGATGTCGCCTGCGCGATCTGATTCGCGTAAGCCAGGTGTATCTGCGCGCGATGCCAGATGCGTGGAGAGCGCAGCGTCGTTTCCCACCCCTGAATCAGAGCAGCGGTCCACGTGATGGGCCAGAAGATGTTCGATTCGCCGATGTTATTGTGGTCCAGCCAATTCTGCGCCTTGGTTTGGAAGGTGTCTTCCTCCAGCACCCAACCGCGGAAGGGAATCGAGACGCCGAACTGGTATTCTTCGTCGCGCTCTCCCTTCAGGGGTGCGAAGGTCAGAGTCTGGCTGGTCGCCAGTTCGAGCAAGGGACCCGTGGCCGTGAGCAGTGGAGGCGGCTGATAAAAGTGGCCGTAGAAGCCATGAAATACCCACTTGATCTTCGGGATTCGGAGTGCCAGCCCAAAACGCGGGTCCGTCGCGTTCTCAGTCACGCCCGGCTCCGTTCCCACCCCCGGCGTGGCGAAGTGCACCTGGCGCAGTCCGGCGATCAGCGTCAGCCAGGAGGTCACCTTGAACCGGTCGCTGAGAAATGCTTCCCCAACACCCCCGGTCACCGAACCCGATGACGGGCCGAAGTTCTGGCAGTCCGGGGCACAATCTGTAAACACGTTGTCAAAGTAGTTGCTCTGGTGCTGAACGAACCCATAGACGCCCGCTTGCACATCATTGTTCTTCAGAGTGGTGATGTTTAGGCTGGCCTGCGCGCCAACATAGTTGGCCGTCTGGTCCACGGTCGAGATCACGGGCCCGTCGTTCGGGCCGCCCGAATAGCTGGCCTGGTTGTAATGATAGAAGGGTGAAACCGTCAGCAGCAGGCCGGGGTTAAAAGTGTGAATCCATGAGAAGGTGACATACCCATCGGGCTCGCGTTCACTGTCGTGAAGCCCGTAACTGGGATAAGACGCATTCCCCGCTGAGTTAGGGTTCGGGTCAATGGGGATCTGGTAATAATCCTGGCGCAACGACGCGGTCAACCGGAACTGGTTGGAGGGGCTGGCGTTGAATATGAAGGACGCAAATCCTCCATAACCGTTCTCCGCGTCATGAACCACTCGCCCGATCGGGGGCTGCAAACCGTAGTCGCTGCGATTCGCGTTTACACTCGCGTAGTACGAGAAGCGCTCGGTGTGCCCGCCGAAGTTCAGCTGATCGTTCGTTCCGTACCAATTGCCGAAAGACGTGACAAGTTCCGCCTCATTGTCGCGTTCGAAACCGCTCCGCGGCACGATATTAAAGATCCCATACGTACGATCCCCGTATTCCGCATCGTAGCTGCCTCGTTGAACTTCGAGATAATCGATGTCCTTGGGGTCGATCTGCGGGCCAAGATTGGTGGCGATATTCGTGTTTGGTACGGGCACTCCATCAATCAGCCAATCCACCTGATGACCTCCGCGCATATGCAGCATATCGTGCGTTACGTAGGCAGCGGGTACGTAGTCAGTGATCATCGCCATACTGTTGGTACGGTCTGCCCCAGGGGTTTGCGCGATGTCCTCGCGATCGACCAGCGAGGTGGGCGTTACCGAATCCATGTTGACCACTTCTGCCTGGCTGGCAACAACCGTAGTCTGATTTAAGGTCGCGATCGCCAATTGAAGGTGAAGAATCGGCGAGGAGCCGGAAACCACGGTGACGGGCTGGGTCGAGGTCGCAAACCCGGCCTGGGTGACGGTGATTTTGTAATCGCCGACCGGCACGGTAGGAAACGAAAACTCGCCGTCTTCATTGGTTTGGCCCGTTTGCGACCAATCCGAGGTGGTCGCTTGCAGCTTGATCGACGCTCCATGGATCGGCCGATGTTGTGGGTCGTGCACGATTCCTTGGATTCTGCCGAGAATTGTCGCGTGAAGCATGGAACCAAGCAGCAGAAAGGCCGCCGGACACAAACGCCATGTGAGCCTTCGCATTAAGCCTCCTTAAACGTGTTGGATGCGGAGCTAACGGGACAATTAGACCTTCGACCACGCGGTCGGCGCCACGGTGCATCGATTGCCCGGCGCCCAAAGAAAAGGGCGACGGCGCGGGGCAGATTCTTGACTTGCCACTAGGGACGCCCGCGATGAAGTGCGGATAGGGCTAGATTACGGGAGGCGGCCGTTCGAAGGAAACGAAACCGGTCTCAGAGTGTACGCGTAGTGATACGGCCTGGATTCTCGCACGCGACACGGAAGTGATCGGCGCGACTTCGACCCGATCCGCAGTCAGACTCGCTGCTGCAGTTGCGGACACCGCAGGGAGTTGGCCGCAACCTCCTGGACACTTCGACGAGGCGGTCCACCTTCGGCCGGCCGGGTGGGCCTTCTCGTCCTGTCTCCGGCAGCAGCAGATCCTCGACCGCTTGGAGCACTGCATGCCGCAACTCGACGTCTCGCTTCTGCCGAGCAGGAGCAAACCAGAAGCGTAAGGGACCAGGAGAAGGAGCACCAGGAGCAATGCAGCGGTTGAGCGCCGTGCCCACAAAAGCGCGGAGAGGAAAAAGGCACGCGGAAAGCCTTCGCCCAATTGAAGCCGGTGCCGAACCTTCAAGCCGAGCTTCTCCCCTCGTGGGAAGTGTAGCACAGGGAAAGAAACTCATCTGGGCGATGGCCGGCGGGACAGACCTGCCCGGGACTTTGTACCGGCCGGATGCAGCGTATACTCGATGCGCACTTACGCGGGCAAACCGCTTCCGGTTCATCAACTCCGAGTCATCAAGGCCGCAGAGGATTACCTCCGAGCGATTTCCGGCAAGCGGACCAGGGAGGCGAATGAGCGATCCAATCACGCCGATCACCGGACGGCGAATGTCGAGCACCACCTCCGCGGGTCGTGCGCGGATCCGGCCCGGTTCAGCGGCCCGCACGCGCATCGGTGGCGGAAAACAGTGCCCGATAATAGTAATTGACGCTCGTGCGGCTAGGGCCCCATTCTTGGCTGGAGGGACGTCTTTCCGTAGCGGAAGGAGTGACCTTGACGGGCCAAGCTCGCCCGCGCTTTGTCGAGCTTCGACGGCCACTGGCTGAGAGCGCCTCAGGCGTACTGCAGCAGCGCCTTGAACCCGTAGTCCATATGGTGCTGGATATGGCAATGAAAGAGCGTCGGCCCTGGTTGGTTTGCGGTGAAGTCCACGCTCACTCGGCCATACGAGGGAGCCACCACCGTATCCTTGATAATGCCCGCCGTCGCCCTTCCGTAAATCTCCGCGATCTCGAACTGATGCCGGTGCAGGTGCAGTGGATGCGAATCGTCCGTGCGGTTACGGAACGTCAGCCGGTAGCGCGCGCCCTGCTGCAGCACGAACTCCCGCTCGTGCGGATAAGGCGTGCCATTCACCGTGAACAGGTTGAACTTGCCGGCCCCGCGCGGCACCTTCTCGAAAATCATCTCCAGCCGCTCGGTTGGCCCCGGTCCTGATGCCGCCTTGCCGAACATGGTGTAATCCCAACCCGATTGCGGTGGCGGCATCCATTGCGGGCTCCGCCGCTGGTTGGCGTACTCGATCACCACGCCGAGCCCGCCGTCGCGCACCGTATCCTCCGGCGCTCCCATCACCCACACGCCCGGCTGATTCATCGCCACCCAGGCGTCGATGCGCTCGCCCGGCCCCAGCATCAACACGTCCACCGCCGCGCTTCGCGGCGCCGGGTTGCCATCGAGCGCCACAATGTTGAACTTGTGCCCGGGTAGCGCCAGATGCCGGATCTCGATCGCGCTCGCGTTCAAGAAATGAAACAGCACGCGCTCACCCTCATTCACCCGGATGGGCTCGCCCGCGCCCAGAGCCTTGTCGTTGATGGAATACAGGTCGGCCGTCACTTCCAACCCCCCCGGCCGCGTATCCAGCACCGCCGGCTTCTCCGGCTGCCCGCGAATCGGGTCCATGTCGTCCGTGTCCATCATCTGGTTGGTGAAATACGGCTCCCAATCGCGCAGCGCCAGGTAATGCTCCTGATCGTAATGCCCCGCATCGGGCGCCCCTTCCACGATGAGAAATCCGAACATCCCCGTGAACGTCCCGCGATGCAGGTCGTCCATCGACATCGTATGGGTGTGATACCAGCGCGTGCC
>CAZZHN010000225.1:0-7210 GCA_964654065.1 uncultured Solibacteraceae bacterium | reverse complement strand
ATAACTTCAGTTGTGGAACTGATGTCGCCTTCCCGGGCCACGCGACATCAGTTCCACAACTGAAGTTATGAGTCTGAGGCGCTGGCTCCAGTACGGTGATGGCGCCAGGTAGCCGCGCGGCACTATCCAGATTGGTCTTGTTGGAGGCGCGCTCATTGCCTAATACTCCATCTGGCGCGTCTTCCAGGGGAAATGGCCGACGCACTCGGAGGCTCCTGTCTTGGCGGCTGACTGCCTGCTCCACTTGGCTCGGGTGGAGCAGGCTACTGGCCCCAGGCAGCACCTGATAAAGAAGGCGGCCTATGAGTCCGGAGCTAACCGGCGCAGAAGACAGGCATTCCTGGCAGTTGGACGACCTGGTGAGAGGTGAATCCTCCGTGCTGGGCCGGCTGGTCGCCATTTGCGAGATGCGCGACCTCGAGCCACTCAGCGCCCGGGACGCCTGTGCCGCTCCGTGGGTTCAACAGGCTGTGCGGCGGCTGCACCACCAGTTTTTTGCGCGCTGGCTCCGCATGACGATGCAAGAACAAATCGCCGATCTCACCACATATCTCTGGAGGATCGGCGCCGGACCGGATGCGGTCGCGAAACTGGCGGAGGACAGCATGGCGCTGGCACCGGAGGAATCGATGGATGATGAGCGAGGGTTGTTCGCGGAAAGCCTGACCGTGCTCTACACGCTATTTTTCCGGGACCAGCCATGCAGCGCCAACCGGCCCGCGCCGGCAACGGCCGAAGCAATGCCGGTCTTATTCGCCGGCGGCCCCGTGGGCAACCTCACGTAGACAGTCGCGCCTTTCCTGAGCTGCGTGCCGGCGAAAGGTGATAGCATTCCGCTCATGAAAGCACTCCTGCCAAAATCTTCTGTGCGGCGCTCATGGTTGCGGGGCGCTGAGAACTCCAATACGAGGAGAATCGCGATGCGCCGTTCTGTCCGCATAGCCTCCGCCCTGTGCGTTGTGGCGCTGGCTGCGCCCCTGGCGCACGGGCAGATCTTTACGCTCACACGCGAGCAAATGGTCGAATTCACGGCTCAGAACCCTTTCGAACGTTTCCCGGACGGCCGCCCGAAGGTCCCGGATCAGCTTCTGGAACGAGCCAAGGATATGTCCGCAGAGGAGGCATGGGCGGTCTTCAACCGCGTGCCGGAAGGACGTGGCTACCATAGCCAATACGAAGACGGTTTTCAGGTGCTGCACCCGGCGAAGAAGATGACGGGACGGGCTTTCACCGTGCAGTTCATGCCGGCGCGGCCTGACATCGCCAGCGTGCTCGATGTCCGGATCAAACCCAAGGGCTATGACCACCTGTACAACCAGGTCGCCATCGACATGCTTCAACCCGGCGACGTGCTGGTGGTGGACTTGTTCGGCAAGCGGGATGGGGGCACGATCGTGGGCGATAACCTCTTTTACTACATCATGAAGTCCGCCAAGGGCGCCGGCCTGGTGGTCGACGGCTCGATCCGCGACCTGGAGGGCATCTCGGAAATGGATATGCCGGCTTATTTTCGCTTCGCCCACCCCAGCGCCATCGCCAATGTCATGCTCACCGGCATCAACATTCCGGTGCGGATCGGCAATGTGACGGTGATGCCGGGCGACCTGGTGCTCGGCGACCCGGAAGGCGTGTATTTCATCCCTCCACATCTGGTCCGGCCGGCCCTGGACAATGCGGACGAAATCCACGTGCACGACGAATGGACCAAGAAAAAGTTCGACGAAGGCAAGTACAAGTCTAGCGACATCTACGGCAGCCCGAAGGACCCCGCGCTACAAAAGGAGTATCAAGACTATCTGAGAAAGCGTCTGGAGGAGATCCGCAAGAGCAGGCAGTAGATGGCGCAGCCCAGGCCTGTGTATGCCGGGCAGGAATCTGGCCGAGCGCTTGGGTCCGGCGGCTACCGGGTCTGTGCTAAAACCAAACGATGCCAGACGCTCTCGACCGGACGTTTTTGGTGGGGTTGGACTGCCATTATCTGCTTCTGGCCCCGGACAATGTCGATGCGCAGACCCCGCTCGTCGTGGCCTTGCACGGGTTCGGCGGCAGTCCGGAAACGATGCTGCGCCTGACCGCCCGGTTGTTCGAGCGGCCGCCCGTGATTGCTGCGCTACAGGGGCCGTATCAGTTCTTCCTCGGAGCGAAGACTCAGGACGTGGGCTACGGATGGATCACCAACCGCCGGCCATCTGAGTCCATTCGCCTGCACCGGGAGATGGTGGCGCACGTGCTGGATGAGGTGGGAGATGATTTCGGCATCCCGCCTGGCCGCCGCCTGTTAGCCGGCTTCTCGCAGGCGGTGGCTCTGAACTATCGCTTCGCCGCAACCTGCCTGGAAATGGTGCGCGGCGTCATCGCGATCTGCGGCGGCCTGCCGGGCGATTGGGACGAGGGCGCCTACCAACCTGTCAGTGCGGCCGTTTTACACATGGCGCGGCGCCAGGACGAATACTACCCGCCGCATGTGACGGAACGTTATCCGGAGCGTCTCCGTCGTCGGGCCGCGGACGTGGAGTTTCATCTACTTGAGGGCGGCCACCAGATCCCTTCCGACGGCAAGAGGCTTCTGGGCCCATGGTTGGGGCGGGTCCTGGCATAATGATGGCTGGAATTTCTGGAGAATTCCCGGTTTGCCTAGCGGGGCAGACCGGCCCCCATTTGAATTCCGACGCGTATATCTCTTATACTGTGTGTTCATCGCACGCACGGATTCTTCCGTAATCCCAGAGGAGGATTTACCAGATGGTCAGCACCACGGGCACGCGTAGTGTCCTGCCACGTAGAACCGCACGGTCCCTGTCGAGTTCACTGTTGCGGATCTTTTTTACTTTACTCGCGCTGGCGGCCGGCGCCGCTCCCGTGATGGCGCAGGAGCAAGGAGGCGGAGAAGCCAATCTCCACCTTCCCGATCTGCGCGTCGCCACATTTCTTGGCGGCATCAACGGCCACAATTTGCTGCTCGGCGGCTTGCTGGTCAGCGCTTTGGGCCTCGTCTTCGGTCTCGTCATCTTCGTTCGCTTGCGCAATATGGTGGTCCACGCATCCATGCGCGAAGTCTCCGAGCTGATTTACGAAACCTGCAAGACTTACCTCGCTACGCAGGGCAAGTTCCTGGTGGTGTTGGAGCTCTTCATCGCCGTCATCATTGTTTTCTATTTTGGGCTGTTGCAGGGCTTTGCAGCTTATAAGGTCGGCATCATTCTGCTGTTCAGCGTGATCGGAATCTCGGGCAGCTTCGCTGTCGCCGCGTTCGGCATGCGCGTCAACACCTTCGCCAACTCGCGCACCGCGTTTGCGTCGCTCACCGGGAAGGCATTCCCGTGTTACAACATCCCGCTGCAGGCCGGGATGAGCATCGGCATGCTGCTGGTTTCCGTCGAGCTGCTGATCATGCTCTTCATCCTGCTCTTCATTCCGGGCGATCTCGCCGGCCCCTGCTTCATTGGTTTCGCCATCGGCGAATCGCTTGGCGCCGCGGCCCTGCGCGTGGCCGGCGGTATTTTCACCAAGATTGCCGACATCGGCAGCGACCTGATGAAGATCGTATTCAAGATTAAGGAAGACGATGTGCGCAATCCCGGCGTGATCGCGGACTGCACGGGCGACAACGCGGGAGATTCGGTTGGACCCTCCGCCGACGGCTTCGAAACCTACGGCGTCACCGGCGTGGCACTGATCACCTTCATCCTTCTCGCCGTTCACAGCGATATGGTCAAGGTCCAGCTGCTGGTATGGATTTTCTCGATGCGCGTGATGATGGTCCTGTCCTCGGCGGCGGGCTATTTCATTAACGGCGCCATCGCCAAGGCCCGCTTCGGCAACGCAGCGAAGTTCAACTTCGAGACTCCGCTCACCACCCTGGTCTGGCTCACCTCGATCCTTTCCATCGTCCTCACCTACGTCGTCAGCTACTTCATGATCCCAGGCCTGGCCGGCGATCCGAACTTGTGGTGGGAACTGGCAACCGTGATCAGCTGCGGCACCCTGGCCGGCGCACTGATTCCCGAACTGGTGAAGGTCTTTACCTCCACCAATTCGCGCCATGTCCGCGAGATTGTCACCAGCTCGCGCGAAGGCGGCGCCTCGCTCAACATCCTTTCCGGCTTTGTGGCCGGCAATTTCAGCGCTTACTGGCTGGGCATGGCGATGCTGGCGCTGATGTCGATTGGATATCTGGTCAGCACCACCTTCCCGGAGACGCTGATGATGGCACCAGCCGTTTTCGCATTTGGCCTGGTAGCGTTCGGCTTCCTCGGCATGGGTCCGGTCACCATCGCGGTGGATAGCTACGGCCCGGTCACCGACAACGCGCAATCCGTTTACGAACTTTCCACCATCGAAACCTTGCCCGGCGTCTCCGCCGAGATTCAGGCATCCTTCGGCTTCACACCGGACTTCGAGAAAGCCAAGGAAAACCTGGAAGAAAACGACGGCGCCGGCAACACCTTTAAAGCCACATCCAAGCCGGTGCTGATCGGCACCGCGGTGGTAGGCGCTACGACCATGACCTTCGCGACGATCGTCTCCCTCACGCACGGCCTGCAGCCGCAGTACATTGTAAACCTGTCGCTGATGCACGCGCCTTTCCTGCTCGGTATCATCGCCGGCGGCGCGGTCATCTATTGGTTCACCGGCGCCAGCGCCCAAGCGGTGACCACTGGCGCTTATCGCGCGGTCGAGTTCATCAAGCGCAACATCCACCTGGAAAGCGCTGAAAAGGCTTCTGTGGTGGATTCGAAAAAGGTGGTCGAGATCTGCACCCAGTATGCGCAAAAGGGTATGCTGAACATCTTCCTCACGGTGTTCTTCGCCACCCTGGCTTTCGCGTTCATCGAGCCGTTCTTTTTTGTTGGCTACCTGATTTCGATCGCGCTGTTCGGCCTTTACCAGGCCATCTTCATGGCAAACGCGGGCGGCGCCTGGGATAACGCGAAGAAAGTAGTCGAAACCGAACTGCGCGCCAAGGGCACGCCGCTGCATGATGCGTGCGTGGTTGGCGACACCGTCGGCGACCCCTTCAAGGATACGAGCTCCGTCGCCTTGAACCCCATTATCAAGTTCACTACCCTGTTCGGCTTGCTGGCAGTCTCGCTCGCCGTCGATGTCGGCAACAAACAAGGGCACGTTCTCACCACCGTCCTGTCGGCGGTCTTCTTCCTGGTCTCGGCGTTCTTCGTGTACCGCAGCTTCTACGGGATGCGGATCGAAAGCGGGACGAAAGGATAAGCGGTAGCGCCGGCGGTCTTGCCGCCGGTGTGTGGGCCTTCAGGAAAGTCGGTGCGGTTTCTCGGCCTGTCATTTTACGATGGGCGCTGCGGGCCGGGCATGCCCGGCCCCTACATTCCGGCGGGCGGACAGAGAGTTTTGGGCGCGAATCTGCGGCAAGCCTGGTGCCAGGAAGACAGACGACGGAAACCGATCGTCTGTCCTACCTCCCCTGGTACAATCCAGGCATGATCGTACCGTTAAGCCCCGTCCGCTTTCTGTACCGTGCCGTCGATCTGTTCGCCAGCAAGACCGGTGTTGTGTCCGGGGAGCATCGTTTCACCTATGCCGAGTTCGGGGAGCGCTGTGAGCGCCTGGCCGCGGGACTGCTGTCTGAGGGCGTTCAACCCGGCGACCGCGTCGCGTACCTCAGCCTGAACACGCACCAGCTCATCGAAGGCTACTTCGGCGTGCCGCTGATCCACGCAGTCGTCATGCCGCTCAACGTGCGCCTGGCGGCGTCGGAGCTGGCCGCCATCCTCCAGCACGCCGAGCCGCGGGTTTTGATCTACGAGCCAGATTTCGCGCGTCTTGCCGAGCACCTGCGGCCTCTCTGCCCGCGCGCGTTCGCCACCGGTCCTGAGTACGAAGAGCTGCTGCAGCGCGGCCGTATCCCGCGCCCGGATATTTTCAGCTTCGACGAGAACTCCCTCTGCGAGTTGTTTTACACCAGCGGTTCCACTGGCACGCCCAAGGGCGTGATGCTCTCGCACCGCGCCCTGTATCTGCATGCCATGTCGGTCGCGACCCTGATGCTGAGGGAAGACTCGGGAGTCGATCTGCACACCATTCCGCTGTTCCACGCCAACGGCTGGGGCCAGGCTCACGCCGCGACGATGCACGGGCTGACGCAGGTGATGGTGCGCCGTTTTGACCCGCCACAGGTGATGCGCCTGATTCAAGAGGAGAAGGCGAACTTCATGGCGTTGGTGCCCACCATGGCCGGGGCGTTGCTCCAGTGTCCGGACCCCGGGCAGTATGATCTCTCCAGCATGCGATACGTCATGCTGGGCGGAGCGGCGTCGTCGCCGGAGCTGATCGCCGGCCTGGAAAGAGTCTTCCGCTGTCACGTCAGTGCCGGCTATGGACTGACCGAGACCAGCCCGGTGGCGACCAGCGCGCGCGACAAGGCGACGGTTGCGATTGAAACCGATGGTGAGCGGTGGCGGCGGCACTCCATGACCGGATGGGCGGTACCGGGCTGCGAGGTGCGCGTGGTCGATCTCGCGATGAACGAGGTGCCGCGCGACGGCACGGCCATCGGCGAGGTGGTGGTGCGCGGCGACATCGTGATGGAAGGCTATTACAAGGATCCTGCCGGCACTGCCGCCGTGATGACCGATGGCTGGCTGCACACCGGCGACATGGCGGTCTGGGACGAGGACTCCTACGTGCAGATCGTCGACCGGCGCAAGGACATCATCATCAGCGGCGGCGAGAACATATCGTCCATTGAAGTAGAACGTGCGATCGGCGCGCATCCCTCTGTCCTCGAATGCGCGGTAGTGGCTGCGCCCGATCCGCAGTGGGGCGAAGTGCCGGCAGCTTTTATCTGCGTCAAGCCCGGTGACAAACTGGATGAACAGCAGCTGCTCCAGTTCTTGCAGGGCCGCATCGGCCGCTTCAAAATGCCTCGCCGCTTTCAGTTCAGCGACGCCCCGCTGCCCAAGACCGGAACTGGCAAGATCATCAAGCGCCAGTTGCGCGAAACCTTCTGGGAAGGTAAAGAGCGGAGGGTGCAAGGCTGAGGGCGAACGCCTGATTCGGAGGACACCGGCGGCAAAGACCGCCGGCGCTACCGCACAGGTTCCTGTATCGCCGGCGGTCTTTGCCGCCGGTGTTTTTCAGCCTTAGGCCGGTTTGGCGGCTAAATACCGTTCGATACCCTGAGCGGCTTTGCGGCCTTCGGCGATGGCCCAGACTACCAGGGACTGGCCGCGGCGCA
>CAZZHN010000224.1:0-7222 GCA_964654065.1 uncultured Solibacteraceae bacterium | reverse complement strand
ATTACCGTCTGGGGACCAGTTGGGATCCATTTGATTTCGCGGTTCGTCCAAGAGCAACTCGGCGCCCCCACCATCTGCGGAAATCAAATAGATCTTCCAGGGACTGTGTGAAGTCCCGCCAGCAGCCTCTCACCAACATCGAAACCGGCTTCAGCTCCACGATCCCCCTGTTGCTCGGTGTGCTCGCCATCCGGACCGGCAAGCAGTACACCTGGAACGGCACCGCTGTAGTGGCGTGAGCGCGAGACGTATCAGGCAGCCGCGAGCCTGAAAATCCGTCTGCCAGGCGGAGCGCCGCCCCGCACGCTCGTAAGTTTTCCGGCTGCAAGGTGGAGAGGCCCTTCCGCCTGCCAACCCTGCGAGGAATAGAGGTCGCCGTCCCACAGTGCCAAACCAACGCGCCACGCTTTTCTGGTGGACCGGGCATCGAACCCGATGTCAAGGTCCATGCGTCCAATTTGGCTTGAGGCTACAAGTGTTCGGAAAGTTTGTTTTCCAGCGAATGTAGCCACGCCGTATTCCGCCGCGCCGGTTCGTAGCTCGCAACAATCACTGGAATGTAATGTGACCAGTGTTCCGGCAAATCTTCCTGAATGAAAATAGCAGAAACAGGGCAAACTGGAAGGCAGGCTCCGCAATCGATGCACTCGACGGGATCAATGTAGAGCATTCTTACGGTATTAAAGGCAGCTTCATTTTTCCGAGGATGAATGCAATCAACCGGACAAGCATCGATGCAAGCAGTGTCTCTCACTCCAATACATGGCTCAGTGATGTATGCCATCGTCTTTCACCCTTTGCTTTACGCCGCTCATGGCCGGACTCGAAGCTCGCACCGCCCCGGCTGCTGAGCGGCCGTTTTGGGGACGTCGCCGGTGCCAGCCGCAGCCCGCAAGCGGTGCCTAGTCGCCAGAGTCGCGAGGTCGGCGCTATCGAGGAATACCGGACCATCGAGAGTCAGGAAATACATAACCGATGACGCGTGGGAACTATGCGGCAACCCCAGCAGGTGCCCCAGTTCGTGGACGGCGGTCAAGAACAGCTCACTGGCGGGTAAGGAGACTCTTGGATTGAAGGCGATCCAGCCCTGATATGCAGGCAGCCAAGGGAACTGGGCGCGGGCGACTTCGCCTGGGCTGAAAAGGTCGGGATCGCCGTCGACGACTTGAATCGCACAAGCCCGGCCATCCTCCTCGTGCCAGTTCATTTCGAGGATGCTGGCCCAGAAGCTCATGGCATGCTTAAACTCCGCTTTCAGTGTCGGGTTTGACGTAGAGAACCGGACGCCCAGGTTCATGGGCTCTCGCTTCAAGACCTCGGTGTGATCGTCACACGGGGGGTAGGGTCCGGTCCACGCGCCAGGCCGCTCGCCTGCCCGCATGGTGAAAGCAATCATCAGGCACAGCATCATCGCGCGCTTCGGCGCGCGACGTTGATGACAGGACCCCATTGTCGGATAGCGCCGGCGGATTGCGAGGTCGGGCGTTGTCGAGAGGCCGACCTCCAATATGCGTTTTGGTACTCCACCACACTCGCAAGACGACCGTAGTTGGTAATAGTCGATTTTGGGTGCGCCGTTTTCCATTTTGCGCTCGCAACCTCGGCTTTCGAACCGTGGTTGCACCTCGCCGCCCACACCGATGTTTTCAAAGGACAGTGTCCGAAACAATACCGGCAACGGTTAGCGATGGGCCATTAACAGGAAGCGACGTGTGCCCGAGCGCCGCGATGCGCCGAGGGGTACTCATTCACGGCGATTCCATCGTCGTAATCTACTGAAACTTCTTCTGCCCTCTCACGAATGAATGGTGGCATCAGCCGCGACGTGACATAGGCCGAACAGAACGGAAGTGAGGACTGTGTCCCATTAGCCAACAGCCTTCGCGGTGATACGGATCCGCGGAACGGAATCTCCCGAAGATGCGACATTCCCGCTGTCAACAACAAAGGGCACCACGGCTAATCAAAGGGCTTGGCTTAGGTTGAACACGCCGTTCGGCGATTTTCCGAAGTTCGCGACTTCCGCGGGGTTCGCGTCTGGTTTTTGGAGACGAAGTGTTGGCGGGCGTGTTGGCTCCGATGCGCCTTCTGGTTGGTGCTGAGACCCATCCGGTGACAGGATTGGCCGTTCCAGACGCATGGCACGCCCACCAAGTCATATCGGCAGTGTCTTCGTGGAATTCTAGTTGAAAACGTCGGAGCGCTGCTGCTCGAGTGCACCAGGAATCAGGCTTGCCGCTTCGCCGGCCGTTTTCTTTCTGCCGAGCCGCCACCGCTAGTGGACGACGTGGTGCGCGACGTGCTCGGCGAACTGGCCAACATGATCGGCGGCAACATGAAGTGTGTCCTGACGCGGGGGATCCGGCTCTCCATGCCTTCGGTGGTGGACGGCAGCGACTACTGCCTGCGGGTCTGCGGCGCCGAGGTTCGCGAGAGGCTCGCCTTCCGATGCGCCGAGGGAACCTTCTGGGTCACCGTGCTGTCCACCCGACCCGCGCGGTGAAGCGCCATCGGGCTGTTCATTGACCCTGTGCCATCAGCTCGATGCCGGGAAATGGGACACCAGGCGGGGCCTTGCCGACACCGCGGCATCGCGCAGTCCTTCGACCGCCTGGCTCAATTTCCACAGGATCCACGGTAGGATGTTACCGTTTAGTACTTCTGGTACTATTCCCAGCACGCAAGGGTGGGTGATACTCCAACAGAGGGCATTGCTATGGGCTTGGCCATCGCGGTTTGGGCGGTCTGTGTAGGCGTTGTTTTGTTCTTGGTCAGGTTGACGCATTCCGCTTCTCAACAACTCCTTCCCGTAAATACCGACTGGATCGACGAATTCTCTATCCAGCGCTACGCCCCGCTGTTGCGAGTACTCGGTCAGGACGATCTCCATTTCCTGCTTGCACATCCGGGTTGCTCGAAAAAGATGGCAAAAAGGTTCCGCATCCAACGCTGCCAGATTTTCCGAGCGTACTTGCGCCAGCTTGACTCCGACTTTAAACGCCTCTGCATGGCCCTCAAGACTGTCATGGTGCAGTCGAAGCAGGACCGGCTCGATCTGGCATCGGCGTTGTTGCGGAATCAGGGGACGTTTGCGGCCCGCAAGATGATGCTGCAGTTTCAAGCGGTGCTCTATCGGTTTGGCGTCGGGACTGTGGATGTCAGATGCCTGCTGAACCTGTCAGAGAAGACGCGGCTGGAACTGCGAGAGCTTGTACCAGCTGGATCGTAACCACGGTCTTCCTTGACGGGGCCCTGCCTCAATCACCGATAACAGGCTGCCAGAGCCAAGGCCGGTTCGGTGCGCAGGCTCTGACCGGTGTCCAAGCCGCTTGTAGTTTCGTCTAGGAGAGTCGCAAAGGCTCGAATCTCACTAGCACAGGCGCGAGTCGACCGCTCCAATAGCAACCAGAGCTCCTGGTCAGATCTTCACCCTGCCGACGCCGTCGGTCTCAGTGCCGCCCGAAGTGGTGCGGCATGCTGGGCGGGCGAAACGCAGGGCGCGGCATCGGGCGCGGCGCGGGATGGAACGAGGGCGAGTGCGGCTCTTCGCCTCCGCCATGACCGAAGTGCCGCGCGCTGTGGTCGCCGTTCGGGTCGTGCGCGCCCGGTGAAGAGTACGGCGAATTCCGGTACGAGCCGCTCTTGGAAGCGTATTGCGAATCGCGGAAACCGCCGCTCCGGGCATAGCTGGAGCCGGCGTACCGGTCTTGCGTGGCCGTGCCCTGCGAACCGTACTTCTGTGTACCCGTGGCCTCATCGTGGCCATAGTAGGTTTGCCCGCTGCGCTGCGAGCTCCGGTAGCCGTCCCAATCGTAGCGGTCAATCGGCCGGTAGGAGTGGTTGAAAAGCAGGTCGCGCATCAGCGCGTATTCGCCGTAGAAGACCCAGAAGTCCCGTCCGTCGTGATGGTCCCAATAGCCGTATTGATTGGATCCCTGGGCAGGCGGCGCCATGTAGGCAAATCCGGCGGGCTGCGCCACGTGCTCGGCTTCGGAATCGTACTTACCGGCGGGCTTATGTTCGACCGCCATGCCCAGGTCGTTGCGCATGGCGTTGTACGTAGGCGGCGAGACATCCACCCACGCCTCGTCGGATGTGCTCGAACCGCCTTTGGCGGCGGCATCCTCTACGTGCGTTTTTACCGTGCGGATCTCCTGGTCGTAGTGGCGTGCGCTGCCCGTGCCACGCACCTCCATGTCGACCAGAATCTTGTCCCACGCGTTGTAAAGCTGCCCGTCCAGCGAGAGTACTTCGTCAGCCTTGTTCGGCAGATCGGCCGCGGTGCTGTGGAGGGTGTCCTGCGCTGCTACCAGCCCGACAAAATCGAGGTGGACGAAATCGCCGGCCGCCGCCTGGCGCCGCTCCTCCCCGCTCGATTGCCACACGCTGTCGCCTTGCGACACGATCGTATGCAAACCCGCAACCCGGGCGTCCAGGTCCGCCTTCTTCTCCGGCCAGTCGGTCTCGCCCTTCGCGACCACAGCCTCCACCGGCGCCAGGTCGAAACCGTGCACCGTCTGGTAGTCGCGCTCCATCTGCGCGAGCCGCTGTGGCAGGTCACGCTTCAGCTCGACCCAATGGGCAGCGTCTTTCTGGATTTCCGTGGACGAACTGACCGCTGAGGCGCGGTCGCCGCGCTCCTCTGCCAGCAGCGACTCCGCCTTCTGCCGGTCCTGGCGGCGGTTCTGTTTCTCCAGCCGCGACAAATCGTCCATCTCGCGGCGCGCCCGGGTCAGCTGCGCTTCCGATTGCGCGAAGCCCGCGGGCCACTGGGCGGCAGCGGGAATGGCGTGGAATAACGCGCCTTCCGACGCTACTTCTCCGTCTACTTCGGTCTTGGCGTGAGCGACCTGCTGTTGTGCGCCCGCCAGTGCGGCGCGTTCGCCGTCAATCTGCCGGCGCAGGTCGCGCGGCAGGTTGTCGAGGCCGGCGGTGAGCACCACCCCGAGCGACACAGTGAGCAGGATCGCGAGAAATTTGAGGCCAGATCGGTTCATCGAGTGCCGCCACCTTTCCGGATGCGGCTTTGGCTGCCGCCGGTCGGACCGGCGCGGTCAGCCCTTGGTCCCCCGGTAGATCGTCACATCGGCGGCGGGGATTCCCCTGTATCGCGTGACGGCGAACGGCTCTGCCTGCTCCTTCCGGATTGCGATCAGCCCGGAGCCGCTCTGTTCCTGAAATTCCCAGCAATAAAATCCCGTCGGCTGCGGCTGGTCGCTCCGCGTCGACTGGATCTCCCGGCTCATCCGGTACATCCAGACCTTGCCGTCGAAATCGAAGGAGTCGCCCGTGTTCTGCCGTTCGTCCATCTGCGCCAGATCCTCTTCGCTCAGGCCCAGGTCTTCGAGCGTGGGCGGGCGAACATCGGTATCGACGCATACAGACCGGTCGCCGCTGGTATCCACCCGCATCGCCACCCGCCGTTCCCGATAGGGCCCGCTCAACTCGAACCAGGTATGCGTGCCTGCCTGGAACCAGGTGCAGCGGTCGGAATTGAAGTCGAGGTCGGTCATGCCGTCGCCCGCGCCGGCAATGGAAATCACGTCGCCGGCGCGCGCCTGGGCGGGTTTGAGATTAGCCAGGTCCTCCACCGGCGCCGCAGCGGGCGCAGGTGTCTGCGGTTTCTTAAAAAGTTGCATCAGCACAACCACCAGTAAGGCAACCAGAACGCTGGCCAGCGTGAATGTGATCGGGCCCATCCCCGTTCAGGCCTTTGCCTTCTCCGTAGTCCGGTCTCCCGTCGTGATCGATGGGCTGCCACTGGGCAGTTCCTTGGGAATGTAGGGCGGCGCCAGGGGCGTTTTGGCGGCCTGCCGCTCCGCCTTGAGCGCGGCCAGGTCGGCATCCACTCCGTGGCCGCTCAGTTGGGCGAACTGCTTCTCCAGGTCCTCGTCGGTGCCGGTGGAAGCCAGCTGGTCGAATGCCTTGGCCGTCGCCTCCTCTTTGGAGACCGTGTCCTCGAAGCGGTTGAGCGCCGCGAAGGCGTTGTCGGCGTTGCCCACTCCGGCCATGGCCTCGGCCACCTTGCGTTGCGCGGAGGCGGCGTTCTTGCGCGCCACCAGCGTGGTGGCAGTCCGCTCGCCGTCTTCGATCTTGCGCTTCAGCTCGCCCACCTGGCTTTTCAGCTTTTCACTGGTCTGCTGCGCCGCCTGGACGGCCTGCTCCATCGACGCAACCTGGCGGTCGCATTCCGCCTTCTTGGCCAGCGCCTTCTTGGCCAGGTCTTCGTTGCCGGCGTCCAACGCCTGGCCCGCCCGGTCCTTCCAGTCCTGCGACTGGCGCACGTACTTCTGATATTCCGCGTCCAGGCGGTTGTAGTTGCTCATGGCCACGGCCGAAGCGCGCACCACGTTGTTCAACTCGTTCCGCATGTCCGCCACGGTTTGATTCACAGTGGCTTCGAAAGTGGCGTCCTCGATGGCATCGACGCCCGAATTGGCCTGGCCGCGCGCCACGCGGCCCAGTCTCGACATGAAATCACCTAGAAATGGCATCGTGTTCCTCGCTTACGAACTCAAACCGCTCAGCACCTTGCGGGCTGTCATCACATCCACCAGCAGGAAATGGACGCAGGAGAGGACCTCGTCCTCGTCCTCCGGTCCTCCGTCCTCCAGTTTGCAGAAGTTGTTCAGGGTCACGGCCAGCTTGCCGTTGCCCGCATCATAAAGCTGAAAATAGGAGGTGGAAATGCCGTTGCCGGCGGCCAGCATGCTCGCCATGATTTCCGGCGTGATGGCCGCCTTGGGCGCCACCGTGCATACCAGCGACAGGAACAGGATGTCGCCCTGTAGCACCGCGCGCGCGGTGACTCCGCTTTCGACCTCCCGGATGGTCAATGTATCTGGTGCTGGCTCGGAGACTTCGTAACCTTTCTCCGCCAGAAGTGCGTGGATTGGGCCCAGAAGCGGGCTGGTTGTGGCTGTCATAAGATCTCGCAAGTAATACGCGCGCGCGACCGCCAAAGTTCCGTCGGCCCGAAGCGCCGCGCAACCTATTGTACGCCGGGATGGTGGGGCAGGCGCTTCCGCCGGCGCTTCCGCCTGCCAACCTTCCCATCGCATTTCGGGTGGGTTAGGATGCAGAGGCGGCAGCGTGCCCGAGCGTGCCCGGCCCCCAACGGAAACGGTGAATTCGATTACAATGGCATCAGCCCTGAAGAATCCGCCGCTTGATCCCGGTGGGGCGCGAGTTCTCGCGCGGCGGGAGGGCGACCGACGAAACC
>CAZZHN010000223.1:0-7281 GCA_964654065.1 uncultured Solibacteraceae bacterium | reverse complement strand
TGAAGCCGGGCATGAGAGGCGTGGCCTGGACCGTGTTCCAGGGCACCGAGCCGGAGCCGATCCCGATCGAAATCGTCGGCCGCTGGCGCGACATGTGGGGGCCGAAGCAGGACGTGATTATCGCCAAGATGGGGGGCAAGGCGGTGCGCACCAACGTGGCCGGCGGCATGAGCGGCAGCCCGGTTTATATCGATGGCAAGCTGGTAGGCGCCGTCGCCCTCCGGCTGAGCACGTTTTCGCCGGACGCAATTTGCGGCATTACCCCCATCCAGTCGATGCTGGAGATTCAGGATTTCGACCAGTCGCGGCCCGACGACACGCGCACGCCGGCCAAGCCGATGCCGCGCGCTACCCAGGCTGCTGCCATGCCCGGCGAGCTGCTGGGCCAACTGGCGGCCGCGGGCGCCGCGGGCAGTGGACTGCCCTCCGATATCCCCATCATGGAGCCGATCGAAGCTCCGCTCGCCTTTTCCGGCTTCACGGACGATACGCTGCGCGAGTTCGGCCCGCTGTTCCGGCAAATGGGAGTCCACATGGTGCAAGGCGGCGCCGGCGGGGATCTTCGCGGCAGCCAGCCGGCGCCAGGCTGGGAACATTCGCTCAACCCGGGCGACTCGGTGGCTGGCGTACTGGTGGATGGCGACCTGACCATCACCGGCCTCGGCACCGTGACATACAACGACGGCAAGCGCGTGCTTGCCTTCGGACATCCGTTCTTCAATCTCGGGCCGGTCGACATGCCGATGAGCAAGGGCGAAGTGCTGATGACGCTCGCCTCCTCCTACCAGCCGAACAAAATGGCGAACGCCACCGAAATCGTTGGCGCTCTCCATCAGGACCGGCACAGCGGCATTGAGGGCGTGCTCGGCGGCACGAGCCGGATGATTCCTGTCGACGTCCGAGTGCGGGCGTTCGACGACAAGAACCGCGCTTCCCGCGAAAAGGAGTTCCACTTCCACATCTTCGTGCAGCAGAAGTGGACTCCGTACCTGATGATGCTGACGCTGTATAACTCGGTCTCCGAGCTCAACGAGTTCGCCGATGAGGCCACGTACCGGCTCAGCGGCCAGGTGGAAATGAACGGCAACCAGAACATCGCGCTCTCCACCATGCAGACCACCGGCGAGATGCCCATGCCGGCCTCCATGATCCTGGCCGGCTGGTTTGGCGACAAGTTCAACCGGCTGTATCTCAACAATGTGAAGACGCCGGAGGTAAAGCGGGTCAACGTTACGGTGGATCTGCTGCCGGAGCGGCGCATTGCCGCCATCGAGAACGCGTGGGTGGCTGACACCGACGTCGAAGCCGGCCAGGCGCTGCCGGTGAAGGTGTTCCTGCGGCCGTACCGCGGCGAACCAATCGAGCGCGATTTCACGGTCCGCATTCCCGAAAGCCTCGCCAAGGGCGACCACCGCATTCTGCTCAGCGACGCCGAAACCGTGAACCGCATGCAGAACATGGCGGGCATGATGAGCCATTTTCTGGACATCCGCGAAACGGTTTCGCTGCTCAACCAGGAGCGCTCCAACAACCGGCTATATGTTTCGCTGGTGGAAGCCAGTCCGACGGCATACTATGACGACAAAACGATGCCCAGCCTGCCGGGTTCGGTGCTCAACGTGATGCAGGCCGGACGCTCGCCCAGCCGCTCCCTCATCACCACGCCGGAGACCGCCGTGGAGCAGACGGCGCTGCCGTTCGATTACGTGGTTACCGGCAGCTTCTCGATTCACATCCACGTCAAATGAAGACAGCGCAGCGTTGCTGGGCAATTGTGGGGCAGGTTGGCAACCTGCGAGCCGATTGCCAATCGGCCCAGCCGGGCGCAAGCTCGGCCGGTGCCCGCCGGACACTCCGCATCCCGAATTTCCCCATGAACCGACTCACAGTTTTCCTCCGTCGCGCTGCGCCAGTTTTCTTCGCCTGCGCCGTGCTATACGGCGGCGACACGCGCTTCTGGTCGCAAAGCGAGTACGCCGATTTCGAGAAGGGCAACGTCAAGAAGCTGTCGCTCCGCAGCGACGGCCTCATCACGCTGGCGCCCCAGCTACGCGAGATGTTCGACACCTCGCTGGCATACCTGTGGGCTCTGGCGCGTGATTCCAAGGGCGTGCTCTACTTCGGCGGCGGCTCCAACGCCAAGCTCTACCGCGTCACGTCCGGCGGCAAAGGCGAACTGGTGGCGGAACTGGAAGGCCTCGCCGTGCAGGCCATCGCCATCGATGCCAAGGATCGTGTTTATGCCGCCACCTCGCCCGACGGCAAGGTCTACCGCATCGCGGGCAGCGCCAAGCCCGAGGTCTTCTTCGATCCCAAGACCAAATACATTTGGGCCCTCGCGTTCGACCCGGCAGGCAACCTCTACGTGGCTACTGGCGACCCCGGCGAAATCTACCGCGTCACGCCGGACGGAAAAGGCGCCCTGTTCTTTCACGCCGATGAGACTCACGTGCGTTCGATGACGCTCGACGCGAAGGGCGACCTGATTGTGGGGACCGAACCGCGCGGCCTGGTGCTGCGCGTCTCTCCGGCAGGCGAAGGATTCGTGCTGTACCAGATGCCGAAGAGAGAAGTGACAGCAGTGGCCGTGGCGGCAGACGGCTCGATCTACGCCGCCGCGGCGGGCGGAAAATCGGCGCCGTCAGCGCCCGCTCTGCCGCCGCCTCCCTCAGTCCCGCCTGCCTCAGCCACAGTTGCGGTGGTCGCGCCGGGAGTCGGGCCGCAAGCCGCGCCGCGCCCGGTGGCGCCTCCACCCGCGACGTTGAACCCGGCCGCCGGAGCCAGCGGCGGCACGGACGTTTACCGCATTCCACCAGACGGCAACCCGGAGCGCATCTGGACCAACCCGCTCGATGTGGTTTACGCCATCGGTTTCGACGCCGAGGGCCGCGTCATTCTGGGCGCCGGCAACCACGGCAATGTGTACCGCGTCGAAACGCCGTTTCTTTATACCGCGCTGCTCACCACCGCGTCGACGCAGGTGACGGCATTCGCCAGCGGCCCCGGCGGCCGCCTCTACGCGGTCACCGGCAACGTGGGCAAGTTGTATGAAATCGGACCGGGCCTGGAACACGAAGGCACGCTCGAGAGCGACGTGTTCGACGCCAACTTGTTTTCGCAATGGGGGCGCCTGAGTTTCGAGGCCCACCTGGGCGGCGGGCATGTGTCGCTGGCGACGCGCAGCGGCAACCTCGACCAGCCACAGAAGAACTGGAGCCAGTGGTCGGCCGCCCTCGCCGATCCCAAGGGCGCGCCGGTCGCTTCCCCGGCGGCGCGCTTCCTGCAATGGAAGGCCACCCTCACCGCCGGCACGGAGGGCCGTTCGCCGCAACTGGAATCGGTGGATGTCGCCTACCTGTCCAAGAATCTCGCGCCGCGCGTGGAACAGATCGAAATCACCCCTGCCAATTACAAGTTCCCTGTACCGTTCACGCCGCAGGCGGCAAGCCCGCAGCCGCAGTCGCTGACGCTGCCGCCCCTGGGAAAACACACGACTCAAGGACCCGGGCTCAACCTGGAGCCGGCCAGCACCAGCACGCCCGCGATGCAATGGGCCAAGGGCTGGATTGGCGCGCGCTGGGTGGCTTCCGACCCGAATGGCGATTCCCTGATTTATACGGTCGAAATTCGTGGTGAAGCCGAGACTGAATGGAAGCCGCTCCGGCAAAAGGTCGCGGAGAAGTATTCGTCGTGGGACTCGACCGCTTTTCCGGACGGCGAATACCGCGTTCGGATCTCGGCTTCCGATGCGCCGTCCAATCCGCCTGCCGACTCGCTCACAGGGCAGCTGGTCAGCGACGCTTTCACTGTGGACAATACGCCGCCGCGCATCAGCGGGCTAAGCGCCACTCGCAACGGCGGCAAACTGGACGTGCGCTGGCACGCCGCCGACGCGCTCAGCAATGTCGCCAAAGCGGAATACTCGCTCGATGGAGGCGATTGGACGGTAGCGGCTCCGGTGACCAAGCTCTCCGATTCCCTTGAGCTCGACTACGCGCTGGAGCTCGATGCCGCGCCCGGCGAGCACACCATCGCCATCCGCGTGGAAGACGACTGCGCCAACCAGGCGGCGGATAAGGTTGTCCTGAAGTAGGTCCGCGGCAGACTTCACTGGCTGGCGGTTCGCCGGAGCTTGGGCAGTGCCGTCAGCGTGGCGCCGTAAATCAGCAGAGACAGGAAGAGGGCGACCTTGCGGTCCTGGTAGAGGTCTTGCGTGAGCAGGCGGTAGCCGCCGAGAGCCATAGCGGGATAAACCAGGCGCGTGAGCTCCAGGCGCTCCAGGCGCGGTCCCAGCCAGGCGAGCAGCACGGCGGCGATCACGATTACGCTGGTGCGCAGCGTGGCGCAATAGGCGTGGCTGGCCTCGCGGCCGGCAACGGCATGGTAGAGGCTGGTTGACCCGCCGGCGATGGCGCCGGACGCCAGCCCCAGGAAGGCGGCCGCCAACACCAGGCGAAGAGCTTCCGCGGTCCAGGAAGCACCGCCCGGATGCCGGTACCGGATCGCCAGTGCGTACGCGATTGCAGCTGTCAGCGCTCCCAGCAGCAGGGCCGGCAGCCTGTCCCCTGGCCAGGCGGCGGAGCTCAGCAGAAGAGCGGCGGCCTGCTGCGGAGCGCCAGACACGGCGAGCGCCAGGAGCAGGTAAATGACTCCGTGGACCTCCAGCGTCAGCCGCTCGAAGCGGCCGCCGGCCCAAATGGCGGCGATCGCCAGGGCGGACCACACGCCCGCGGTGGCAACGCCCGAAAACAGGATGCTGCTGCCGGCCAGCGCCAGCAGCATGCCGAACGTCGAATACGTATAAAAATTGCGTCCCGCGCCGGCCTGCCGCTCGAGGCGCGAGAAGGAAACCAGGTAACACGCGGCAGCGCACGACAGCGCCACCGTTGCCATGACCGGCGCCAGCCGGGCGTCGGCGCGCGAAAGGCTCAAGCCGCCGCCCACCGCAATCAGAAATGCGAAGCCGGCCTGTGCGGTTTCGAAAGCGGTGAAGTTGAAGCCTCGCAGCAGCGTGCGGACGATGGTGCTGGCCAGGTAGATGGCCAGTAGCGCCGCCTGCGCGCCAAACAGCCAGAGATGCGGGATGGCTGCATATGCTTCCGGCAGTCCCCGCTCATTGGTGACGAGCCAGGTGGCGAGGAGCACGGAGAGATCAGCCGCCAGCGCAGCCAGCCAGCGCTCGTTGAGCCAGTGGTCCAGGCATGCAGAAGCCTCCACCGCTGCCGCGATTGCCAGGAACAGAAATGCGAAAGGCAGGACGTCATGCGTGCCCAGCAACAACGCAGCGCCGCCGGCCAATGCGGCCACGGTGGCGATGGTGGATACCACCAGCAGATTCTTGCGCCAGGAGACGGCCATGCCGAAGACTGCGAAGAGGAAAAGCGTGGCTCCCGCTGCTCCTGAAGTGATGGCGTGCAAACGAACCGTGGCTTCCCAGAGCAGCGGCACCAGCACCAGGGCCGCCGTCAGGCTGTAGATGGCGGCGGCGGCCAACTGGTTGGCGGGAACCCGCGCTGCCCAGACGAGCCAGCCCGCAGCGTAAACCATGCCCGCAGCAACCCCCGCCTGATTGGGGACAACGCCCGCCTCGCTGAGCGCCCGCAGCAGGTAAGCGCCAGCCAGGCCGAGCAAAGCGCGGCCCACGACCGGCAGCAGTCCCGCGGCCTGGTCGAGCGGATGGAGGGAGGCAGGGCTGCCCGGTTCCTTCGCCCGCTGCAGGTCTGCGGGCAGCGCTTCGGGCGCCGGCTGGCGCGTCTCAGCAAGCCGCAGGAATTCCTCGATCGAGGCGACGCGGCGCGCCAGGTCGCGAACCTCGCGCGCCAGCGTTTCCCACTCAGGTTGCGGCACGGCAACCTCCTCAGGCTTGGCGAGCCTTACCTTCCTGCCAGGGCGGCAGGAGCTTGATCAGCACCAGGAAAATCACGAACGGCAAAACCATCAGCGCAATCGCCGGCAGCAATCCTTCTCTCGTTACCATCTCCATTTTATAGGTGGTATAGCCAAGAAAGCTCTTGGAGAACAGCTGCCCGCCGATCACCACGTTCCAGCGCATGGCGAAGATGCCGATCAGCGTCAAGCCGCCGGCGGTCATGTACATTGCCTTGCGGCGCCCCTCGGTGAACCTCCACAGCTGGTTGGCCGCCAGAAGCGCGAGGGGTATCAGCGTGCCCAAAATGATTTGCAGAATCACCTGGGAGAACCACAGCCGCGTGTGCACCATGAAGTCCAGGCTGCGGAAGCTTTCGTCCGCCTCATACGTGCGGTGCACCAGGTCCAGCATCTCCAGGGTGAAGTCGATCACGAAGGTGTAGAACAGGTAGCGCGCGATCGTGTCGAGGCACCGCATATCGATGGCTACTTTGCGCAGCTTGGAGGACACCACGTAGAGAACCATGACGGCCGCAATGCCGGAAACCATGGCCGAGAAGAGAAACACGATCGGCATGAGCGGCGTAGACCACCAGGGGTTGGCTTTTACCGAGCCGAAGATGAAGCCCACATAACCGTGCAGCAGAAACGCCGATGGAATGCCGATGACGGTGACGGCGTAACCAACCTTGTCGTCAATGCGGCGGGCTTCAGGGCTGACATCGTAAGAACCGAGCGTCAAGGCGCGATAAATGAAACGGGTGATGCCGGTGGTGGTTTGCGCCAGCCCCACGATTTCCGCGCGGTATTCCAGCCAGATTTCGAGCAACAATACCACCGTCAGGTACCACAGGTAGACGAAGCCGAACATCGCCATGGCGGAGGAGGTGTGCGGCGTCAAGTACATTTCCAACGACCGTTCGGGATGCCCCAGGTGAAGCTGCAGCGGCAGCGGAGCGACCAGCAGGAAAGCCAGCGCCGTCAAAAGGGCGAGGCGGTACGTGGGCCGCACGGCATCTACTTTGAAAACCCGCTCCAGAGAAGCCAGGATGAAAGCTCCGGCCACCAGGCCGGTAATGTACGGGTAGAGCACAATCAGAACGCTCCACTGCAGTTCCACCTCGTTTGGGTACATGAAACCGTCTACGCCAGGTATCATCGCGTCATCGCTCCCTTAACGCACCGCGCCGTCCAGATTCTTGTAATAGACCTTGGCCTGGGTGGCCATGTACGGCTTCAGCACCTCTACCTTGTTGCTTCGCAGAATCTCGTGCACGGGGTCTTTGGGGTTCTTGAAGTCCACCAGCAGGCGGGCGCCGGTCGGGCAGTTCTCACAGCATGCGGTGGTGAGGCCTCTGGTGATGCGGTGATAGCAGAGCGTGCACTTGTCCACCGTCTGCTTCTGCGGATGCA
>CAZZHN010000222.1:0-7307 GCA_964654065.1 uncultured Solibacteraceae bacterium | reverse complement strand
TCGGCCTTCCCGCGTCGCGCCAGGTTCAGGCCGGCGTGCCCAGCATGAACCTGCGTAACTGGTCCGCGAATGCCTTCGCCCAGGATACCTGGCGGCTGACGCCGACCACCACCCTCGACTTCGGTTTGCGTTATGAATTGGAAACGCCGCTCGCGGATACCAAGCAGCCTTGGAGCAATCTGGCGGTCGAGAATGGCCAGTTGATGGCATTCATCGGCGGTCAGGACGGAATGCCGCGCGGCCTGATGTACACGAACAAGCTGCGCTTTGCGCCGCGCCTTGGCATTGCCCATCACTTCGAACAAAGCGGCATTGTGCTCCGCGCCGCCTACGGGATCTTTTACACTCCGGTCGACATGAACACGTGGTGCAACGAGCTGCACAATGTGCCCGTGCTGTTTCCGATCACCCAGCAGAGTAATAACTTCACGCCGCAGATCACCGGGTTTAACTTCCCGCAGCCGGTGCTGGGTCAGACGACAGTGAGTTTCTCCGCCTTCGATCCGCACGCGCCGTCGCAATACGTGCAGCAGTGGAGTACGTCCCTGCAAAAAACTCTGGGCCGCAACACCACACTAGAGGCCGGCTATCACGGTGAGCGCGGCTTCCATCTGCAACGCGCAGACCTCATCAATAACGCACTTCCGGCGCCGGGCGCCCTGCAAGCCCGCCGGCCCTATCAGGACGCAACCTTCGTCAACGGCACCGTGCTGCCGTCAAACATCGCGGTCAAAAGCATGACTTTCCCGGTGAGCTCGGTGAACCTGCTGCAGAACACCGCCCGAAGCTGGTATGACGCCGGTTACGTCAATTTGAGGCGCCGGTATGCGCATAGTCTGAGCCTGCTGGTCAATTACACTTTTGCGAAGAACCTTTCCAATGCTCCGGACTTTCGGTCGCCCATGTTCGAATCCGCGATCCCGCAGAACGACAACGACCTGGAAGCGGAGAAAGGGCCGTCGTGCGATGTCCGCCAGCGCCTCTCGCTGAGCGCGGTGTACGATATACATCCGTTGACAGTGAGCAACTGGACACGGTCCATCACGCGCAACTGGAAGCTTTCCTCAATTTATCAGGTGCAGTCCGGAATGCCGTTTACGATATCGGTATTCGGCGATACCGCCAACACGGGCACGCTGGTCGGCGAGAACGCGATTCGCGCAAACTACACCGGACAGCCGGTTTTCGGCGCGGGCACGGGCACGACGGCGGCGTGGTTCAATCCGGATGCGTTCGCCACTCCCGCCGCCTACACCTTCGGCAACCTGGGACGCAACACCGTCTACGGGCCCGGCATGCAGACCGTGGATCTCGCGCTGGTGCGCGCCTTCGCCTTCACGGAGCGGATGCACGCCGAGCTTCGCGGCGAGACGTTCAACGCGCTGAATCATTCGAACTGGGGCACGCCCAATCGCTTCGTGAACACGCCCCAATTCGGCACCATCACGGAAGCTTCGACTCCCGGGCGCGAATTCCAGTTGAGCGCCAGGCTGTCGTTCTGAGTGCCGCCCAATCGCGCGGGCAGTGAGTAACGCCACCTCCGCAGGCGAGGCTTCGATCAAACTATGGCGCCCGAGCCAGAAGCCTCCAGTGCCCGGCGTATTACGCTGTATGTCCCCGGTTTTTCTGTCTCCGGAACACTCTGCTACCGTGAAGGCAAGCAAATGTGCAGGAATATCAAAACCCTCTTCAACTTCGATCCGCCGGTCACAGACGAAGAAATCCTGGCTGCTTCGCTCCAGTTCGTGAGAAAGATCAGCGGGTTTAACAAACCGTCGAAGGCAAACGAAGACTCGTTCCGCTCCGCGGTCGATGAGATTGCCGGAATCTCGTCTCGCTTCCTCCGCTCGCTCGAAACCGCTGCGCCGCCGAAGAACCGGGAAGAAGAAGCCGCCAACGCCAAAGCCCGCGCGGATGCCAGGTACGGCGCTTAAGCGGACGCGGCGCGGCGGCTGCACGCCGCGCGAGCGGTGCGGTGGATTCCGGATGGTTGAGGAAGCGTAAAGATGGATCAGTTGCTATGTAACGCCCTTCTGTCCAAAATCCTCGAGCAGATCGAGCGGACCGATCACTTGATTAGTGCCCTGCCGGCCGAACAACTGGACTGGTCCCCGCCGGTTCCCGGCGCCTGGCCACCCGGAGTGCTTTTCGGCCACCTGTTGGAGTGCCTGGCGGGATTCTGCGCAGCGCTCTACGCGGCTCACCCCGACCACCTCCCGCACTTCGATCAATTGCGCGAGCTGCCGGTGAATTGCAGGTGCAGCAGAGACGCCGCCAGGAAGCGCATCGGGCAATACCGCGCATGCATCGCCGAGGGGTTCGCGCTGCTCACGGACGCGGATCTCGGCCGGCTGGTGCCTACGGCGTTCGTCAGCAGCGGCGAGTCCATCCTGACACTGCTGCTGGGCAACATGGAGCACCTGATCAACCACAAACACCAGTTGTTCATGTACCTGAGGCTCATGGGCTTGGATGTGCGGAGCCAGGATCTATACCATTTTCGTGGACCGTAGCTCGCGAATGGCGAATCCAGGGTTCGCGCCTGACGGCGCGGCTGCAGGGGAGGTAGACTCTCATAAAGGGGATCGAGCGGGTGATTAACTCTCCGGAGTGCGTGTTGCGGAGCCTGATCCTTTTCTCTCGGGCGCGAACGGCATCCGGACAGTGGTCATGCCTGCCGGCGCCGGACCGGACCAGAAAGGTCGATCGACCCTGACGACTCCAGCGCCCACCGCGTCCTCAGAATTGCGCATGCCCGGCGAGCCGGCGGCCTGATGCGAATCCTGTTGGCTACCGACTACGCCACGCCCACCGGCGGGGCTGAACTCATGGT
The DNA here is from genome assembly GCA_964654065.1 of uncultured Solibacteraceae bacterium. Taxonomy (GTDB): domain Bacteria; phylum Acidobacteriota; class Terriglobia; order Bryobacterales; family Bryobacteraceae; genus Bog-375. The sequence continues at coordinate 4,474 of CAZZHN010000222.1, read as the reverse complement.
CCTGGCGTTGCGCGATCTCTTGCGGCGCCGCGGCCACGACGCACGCCTCTTTGCAAGCTCCGCGAGGCCCATGGGAGCCCCTGGCCAGGCCGATTATGAGTGTTTCGGAATTGCATCCGAACTCCGCGGCTTCATCCAGGTCGCCAACCCTTCGGCCTACCTGAGCCTCAATCGCGTGCTGCGGGATTTCCGGCCCGAGGTGGTTCACGTCCGGCTCCTGCTGGGCCAACTCTCGCCTCTCATCCTGCCGCTCCTCGAAAATGTCCCCGCCATTTTTCATGTCGCCTGGTACCGGAGCATCTGTCCGATTGGAACGAAGATGTTGCCCGACTTCACCAGCTGCCGCGAAACGGCGGGCCTGGCTTGTCTGAGAAACCGCTGCCTGCCGCTGTACGCCTGGCCCTTCCTGATGACCCAACTCAAACTGTGGCGCCGGTGGTGCGGCGCGTTTAACCTCGTGGTCGCAAACAGTCACGCTACCAAGCGCCGCCTGGAGGCAGAAGGCATGCGGACGTCGGAAGTGATCTGGAACGGGGTTCCGGTCACAGCGGCACGACGGCCCCTCAACTATCCGCCCACCATCGCGTTTGCGGGGAGGCTGGTGCCGGAGAAGGGGGCTGACGTCCTGATCGAAGCCTTTGCACGAGTCGCCGCTCAGATGCCGAAAGCCAGGCTTCTCATTGCAGGCGATGGGCCGGAACGACCCCGTATTGTTTCTAAGATTGAACAACTCGGCCTAAGCGGCGCCGTCACCCTGCTGGGCCACCTTTCCCGGCAGCGGCTGGAGGAACATTTTGCGGAGGCTTGGGTTCAGGTGGTGCCTTCCCGCTGGGAGGAGCCCTTCGGCATTGTCGCCGCGGAAGCCATGATGCGTGGGACCGCGGTGATTGCCAGTAATACGGGCGGTCTGGCCGAGCTCATTCGGGACGGCGAGACCGGAGTGCTGATCCCGCCATCAGACCCGGTGGGTTTGTCCGACGCTCTGCTGAGCCTCCTCGGGGACCCGGAGCGCGCCGACCGGATCGGAGCGAGCGGGCGCGAATTTGCGATGCGGTATTTGACCGAGGACGGCTTTGCCGATCATTTTGTGCGTTTGTATGAGTCGCTCTGCGCCCGCCCGGCCGCGCCCGCCATAGCGGAATCACTTCTATGAAGCCCCTGGTGTCGATCATCATCGAAGCGTACAACGAGGAACACAACGCGCTGGCGTTCCATTCTGACACCGTGGACGCGCTGTTCGAACAGGGTTTTCCGCTCGAACAAGTGGAGCTGATCTTCATTGGCAGTGCCGGACAGATCGACAATATCGGGGGGTCGCATCCGGCCTGGAAGCACTTTTCGCAAGTCAGGCTGGTTACGGCGGATGCGGAAAACACCCACTACTACCAACTCAAGAACAAGGCTGCGGCGCTCGCGGTGGGTGATATCGTCGCGTTCACCGACTCTGATATTCGTCCCGCCCCAGGCTGGTTGTCGGCCATTGTGGCGGGAATTGAGAATGGCGCGGACGTGGTGGTCGGACCCTCGCAGTATCGCACCAGGCGGTTCGGTCCGGATTCGCCATGGATGCTGACCGCCGCGCTGCCCACGTGGGGCTTCGTGCTCGCCAATACCAGCCGCCGTGAGCCGCCTAGGGCCAACTCTCTGCTGAGCCACAACGTCGGCATGCGGCGCGAAGTGTGTCTGCAGCACCCCTATCGGCGAATGGAGCGATCGTTCGTTTCTTCGCTCCTGTACTTCGAGCTGGTGCGCGCCGGAGCGAGGGTGGAGTACCAGCCGATGCAAAAAGTGGCGCACGCCATGCGATTCCGCTGGTGGCTCCGCGTCCATTTTCGGCGCGGCTGGGAAACCTATATGGGCAGGGCCGCGGACCCGGCGTGGCCTCGCATCCGAATCCTGGAGAGAATGAAGCTGATCGAGCCTATCGTTCTAAGAATGGGCTTGCTGTGCAGCGATGCGCGGCACTGGTTTCGTTATTGCCGGGTGGTGGGAGTGGGCGGCATCCGGGCTGCCCTTTTGTTCCCGCTCGCGCTGACCGTTTCCTTCGCGGCCAGGTCTGCAGAAATGGTGGGTATGTACGCGGCCCTGATCCACCCGCACGCGGCCGGGCGCATCCTCCGGTTCTGAGCCTGGCGTTTCTGAAACTACCGGCCGATGGGGCCGGCGCTTCCCAGCGAACTGCGTGATCCTCACCGCGAAGATGAACAGCCGGACGGGCCCGCTGGCGCGCTTGCGATATAATTCCCGGCAGTCCACAGCAAGGAGCGTGCACTTGAACTGTTCCACCGCGTTTTTCTCCAGGCTCACCACGGCGCTGCTCGGTTGCGTCTGCTGCGCTCTTTCGCAGACGGCGGTCCCAACCAGAACTCCGACCATCGATCAGTCGCTGGAGCTTCGCAGCGTGGGCGCGCCGCAGATTTCTCCCGACGGGCGCCGCGTGGTCTACGAACAGTCCCGCACCAACTGGGAAGCGAATTCGTTCGAGACCGAACTCTGGCTGGCAGATGCGGACACGCGCGAGAGTCATCTGTTGACGGTGGCGCAGAAGTCCAGCCGATCCGCCGCCTGGTCGCCGGATGGGCGGTGGATCGCCTTCCTCTCGGACCGCCCGGCGCCCTTAACCGGATCCCCCGCCGACAAGAGACAGGTGTACGTGATGCCGTCCGATGGCGGCGAGGCACAGCAGTTGACGAAGTTGGAGAACGGCGTGAATGCCTTCGAATGGGCGCCGGACTCCAAGCGGATCGCGCTCTCGGCGGAGGCTCCCGAGACCAAGACGATGAAGGACCGTAAGGAGAGCTTCGGGGAGTACCACGTCTTCCACGCCGACTACCGGGCGGTGCATCTCTGGCTGGTCGATCTGCCGAAGGCCGATACGGCGGGAAGAATAACCGCGGCCGCTGATCCGAAGCTGCTCACGTCAGGGGACGCCTTCAGCGTTGGCTCCTTTTCTTTCTCGCCCGACGGTACACGCATCGCGTTCAGCGCGCAGCGAGACCCGGATTTGATCTCCAGCTTCAGCAGCGATATCTACACGGTTACGGTCGCCGACGGAGCGGTGAAGAAGATCGTCGATACTCCCGGGCCGGATAGCGACCCCAAGTGGTCCCCGGACGGGGCCCAGATCGCATATGTGACGGCGAATGGCGGCAAGTTCTTCTTTTACTCTGACCGGAGAATCGCGGTGGTGGGAAGCGATGGTGGGCCGGCACGTGTGTTGACCCTGGGATTCGACGAAGACCCGGATCTCTTGCGCTGGGCTCCGGATGGGATCTATTTCTACGCGCTGCAAAGAACGAAGTCCTGCCTGTTCCTGCTGGACCCGAAGTCCGGAGCAGCCAGGCAAGTCGATCTGGCGGGGACCGACGTGGCAGGCGGCTTCTCCTTCTCGAAAGACTTCAAACGCCTCGCGTTTCGCGGTGCGGGCGCCAACCAGTATACGGAGCTCTTCACCGCCGATCTCCCGGCCGCCTCGCCAGTGAAGTTGACTCGTTCCGGCGACCAGTTGACGGCTTTCGACACCGCAAAGCGGGAGGTCGTGAGCTGGAAATCGACGGACGGAACGCCGGTCGAGGGCATCCTGTACAAGCCTTCGGACTTCACTCCGGAGAAGAAGTACCCTCTGCTTGTCGTGATCCACGGGGGGCCGACAGGAATCGATTTGCCGACGACCAATGCGGACCGGTACTATCCCATCGAACGTTTTGTGGCCAAGGGTGCGCTGGTATTGCGGCCGAACTATCGGGGCTCTGCAGGGTATGGAGAGAAGTTCCGCTCGCTCAACGTGCGGAACCTCGGCGTCGGGGACTATGCCGACGTGATCTCGGGTGTGGACTACTTAATTGCGCAAGGCTTCGTCGACAAGGATCGTCTGGGAGCGATGGGCTGGAGCGAGGGCGGGTACATTTCGGCGTTTATCACGGCATCGAGCGACCGCTTCAAGGCAGTGTCCGTCGGCGCCGGCATTTCCGACTGGGTGACATACTATGTCAACACCGACATCACCCCGTTCGCGCCCCAGTACCTGCATGCGACGCCGTGGGATGATGCCGAGATTTATAAGAAGACCTCGCCCATCAGCTATATCGCCAAGGCGAAGACACCCACGCTGATCCAGCACGGCGGATCCGACCGCCGGGTCCCGATCGCCAACGCCTTTGAGTTGCGCCAGGCGCTCGAAGACCATGGAGTGCCGGTGAAGATGGTGGTTTACGACGGTTTCGGCCATCCCATCGACAAGCCCAAACAGCAGCGCGCCGTGATGGAAGAGAATGAGAACTGGTTCAGTCACTATATCTGGGGCGATCCGCTGGCAGCATCGTTAACCCCGATCGCGCCAGCGACCAAGCCTTGATTTGTAGCGGCGCCACCGGAAGGCCACCTGGCAGGTTTCTGGCGCGCCCGGAGAGACTCGAACTCCCGACCTACTGGTTCGAAGCCAGCCGCTCTATCCACCTGAGCTACGGGCGCGCGC
>CAZZHN010000221.1:7163-7435 GCA_964654065.1 uncultured Solibacteraceae bacterium | reverse complement strand
AATGCTCGCGGGATCGGAAAATGACAGACCACAAAAGATGATGGTCCGTCCTACGTCATCCTGCCGCGATGACGTGGACGGACGTGGTCTTGACGACGGCAGCCAGCGATTCGCCGGGGACCAGATTGAGATCAGCGGCGGATTGCGCTGTGACCAGCGCCACGAGCGGGAAGCCGCATTCCATTTCGACGCGCGCCAGCGGACCCTCGATGGAGATGGCGCTCACCACACCGCTCAGGCGGTTGCGCTGGGTGGAGACCCCCGCCGTATCG
>CAZZHN010000221.1:0-7153 GCA_964654065.1 uncultured Solibacteraceae bacterium | reverse complement strand
AGGGCGACATCTTCCGCGCGGATGGAAGCCAGCACGGGCCCGGTTTCACCGCCATCCAGGCACTCGAGCGCGCCGTTGCCGACACGCAGGCGCAGCAGCCCGCCGGCGCGCGCAACGATTTCTGCCGGAAGAATATTCTCGACTCCCACCGCCTCGGCGACCTGCGCCGTCGCGGGGCGGGCGAAAACGTCGCGCACAGGCCCGGTCTGCAGGATGCGGCCATCCACCATCACAGCCATCCAGTCGGCGAGCGTGATGGCTTCGATGCGATCGTGGGTGACGACGATGCTAGGCACGCCAGCTGAGGCGAGCAGGCCGCGCAGCTCGCGGCGGGTGCGGACGCGCGCCGCCGCATCGAGCGCGGAGAGTGGCTCGTCCAGCAGCAGCAGCTCCGGCTCGGCAGCGAGGGCGCGCGCCAGGGCGACGCGCTGTTGCTCGCCGCCCGAAATGGCGCGCGGCATCCGCCCGGCGAGGCCAGCGAGCCCGAAGCGCGCCATCATGCGCTCCGCGACTTGCGGGCTGGCGGCGAAAGCCACGTTCCGCTGCACCGAAAGGTGCGGGAACAGGGCGTAATCCTGAAAGACCAGGCCGGCACGGCGCTGCTGCGGTCCGAGCCAGACACCGCGCGCGGTGTCGCACCACGTCTGATCGCGGAAGACGATTGTCCCGTCGTCGGGGTGCTCCAGGCCGGTCAGCAGACGCAGCAGCGTCGTCTTGCCGGCGCCCGACGGGCCGAACAGGACCGTCACCGGCGCCTGATCGAGCGGCAGGCGCAGCGCGGCATCCAGCCGGAAGCCGCCCGGCAGCGTTTTGCGGCACGCGGCGGTCAGCGTGGCGGCCATAGCATCCAGGCGCGGCGCTGCCAGGAGTACGTCAGCGCCAGCACTACGAAGGAAAAGGCAACCAGCAGCAGCGACGTGTGCCAGGCGCCGGCATAATCGAGCGATTGCGTCTGGTCGTAAATCGAGATGGACACGGTGCGCGTGACGCCGGCGATATTGCCGCCCACCATCAGCACCACGCCGAACTCTCCAACCGTGTGGGCGAAGCTGAGGATGGCAGCGGTGGCGATGCCCGGCCGCGCCAGCGGAATCACCACGCGGCGAAAAGTGCTGGCGCGCGAAATGCCCAGACACCACGAGGCTTCCAGCAGCTTGCGGTCCACCGCGCCGAATGCGGCGGCCATCGGCTGCACCGTGAAGGGCATGCTGTATAGCACCGAAGCTACCAGCAGGCCGGTAAATGAAAATGGCAGGAGGCCGCCGGTCAGCCGCGCATAGAGCGCGCCCACGGGGCTGCGCGGGCCGATGGCAACGAGAACGTAAAAGCCAAGCACTGTCGGTGGCAGCACCAGCGGCAGCGCCACCACGGCTTCCACCAGGAACTTCCAGCGTCGGCGGGAAAAGGCCACCCACCAGGCGAGCGGCATACCCAGCAGCTGGAGCACCAACGTGGTGGCCAGCGCCAGGCGCAGGCTTAAGCCGATCGCTTGCCAATCCATATCATTGCGGCACCGAGAATCCGTATTTCTTCAGAATCCCGCGCGCTTCAGTAGAAAGCAGAAAAGCGCGAAACTGGGCAGCGGGTCCGGCAGGGGCGCGGGAGAGAATCACTCCGCCCTGCTCAATCTTCGGATAGGCCTCCGCCGGCACTTCCCAGTATCGGCCGTGGCCGCGCGCGCTGGGAGCGAGGGCAAGCGAAAGCGCCACAATGCCCACTTCAGCTGCGCCGCTTTCCACAAATTCGAATGTCTGGGCGATGTTTTCGCCCAGCACCAGCTTGGGCGAGACGCGATCGTAAACGCCGAGGGAGCGCAGGGCCGCTTCGGCGGCTCGCCCGTATGGCGCATGCTGCGGGTTGGCGATGGCGATGTGCCGCACCGAAGGTGCGTCGAGCACTTTGATCCCTTGCGCGGCCGGGTCGAGCGGTGAGGCGGCGGGCACCCAAACGACGATGCGTCCTACGCCGTACAGGAACAGGGAATCCTGGCTGGCCAGACCGGCCGCAATTAGACGCCGCGGGTAGTCGACATCGGCGGAGAGGAACACATCGAAAGGCGCGCCGTTCTGGATCTGGGCAAGAAAGTTGCCAGAAGAGCCGTATGTGATCGCCAGTTCCACCCCTGGATGCGCGGCGCGAAAGTGAGACGCCAGTTCATCCAGCGCGAACCGCAAATCCGCCGCTGCCGCGACCGTGAGCTTCGGGGCGTCAGCCGCGAGCGAGGACCAGGCGGAAACCAGCAGCGCCGCGGCCAGCAGCGCGAGCCGCCGGGATGGGTTTCGTCCGGGTTTCGTGGAAGATGGCAAAGGACCATGATACGATGCGCCCGCCGCATTTTCACAGTCCCGCCCTGCGGCGCACGCAGGACTGCGCGCAACAACGTCGGTGGTGCCGACGGCTGCCGCGGCAAAGAACCGTCGAGACGACTCTCGACGCGGCACGCGGGACTGCGCGCGACGACGGCGACTTCAAGAGGTCCAGCGGTTGAGGCGAGCGCTCAGCTGGGAATCTAAAACTCCTTGCTTAACTGCTGGGCCGCGATGAGCAGCGGGTCCCAGACGGGGGAGAACGGCGGCGAATAGGCCAGGTCCATGCGCTCGAAGTCTTCGACGCGCATGCGGTTGTGCAAAGCCGCGGCAATCACGTTGATACGGCCGGCGGCGCCGTCCTCGCCAATCACCGACCCGCCGAGCAGGCGGCCCGTCGCGCGATCGGCGACCAGCTCCACGGTGGTCTTGACCCCGGCATAATAACCCGGGCGGGAAAAAGCCTCAATGCGGGCGCTCACCGGCGAGAGTCCTTCGGAGCGTGCCTGTGCCGTCGAAAGGCCGGTGGCGGCGAATGCGGTCCCGAAGATCCCGACGATACAGGTGCCGACCACGCCAGGAAACCGCTCGCGGCCGCCGGCGGCGTTCGCACCCGCCACGCGGCCGGTCTTGTTGGCGGTGGTGCCGAGCGGAATCCAGGCGGGCCGGCCGGTGACCAGGTGCGTCACCTGAGCGCAGTCGCCGGCAGCGAAAATGCCGCGCAGGCTGGTTTCCATGTGATCGTCAGCGCCAAGCGCTCCGGTGCTGCCGATAGCTACGCCGGCGTCGACCGCCAGCTCGACGTTGGGCTTGAAGCCAGCGGCGATGACCACCAGATCGCAGGGCACATCGGCCACACGATCGGCCTCAATAGCGTCCACGTTCACACCGCAGCGCAGTTCCACTCCATGCGCCTCGAGCGTCCGCCGCACGGCATCAGAAAACGGCGCATCGTCACGCAGCAGGACATTGGCGCCGCGTTCCAGCACGGTGACGTTCAGGCCGTTGCGGCGCAGGGCATCGGCCACCTCCACCCCGATAGAGCCGCCGCCAACCACCACCGCGCGCCGAGGCTGCCGCTGGCGCAGAAACGCGCGCATCCGTTCGGCATCGTCGAGGGTATGTAGGGTGAAGACGTGCGGCTGGCCAGCGCCGTCGATGGCCGAAGTATCGCAGCGGGCGCCGGTAGCGATCACCAGGCGGTCGTACTTGATGTGCTCGCCCGATTCGAGCACCACTTCGCGGCGCGGATGGGAGATGGCCGCCACGCGAGCTCCGGTGCGCACCTCGATGTTCCGCTCCTTGCGGAAATATTCGGGTGTGTGGACGATCAGATCGGAGGCTTCGCGCACGCGGCCTTCGAGCAGGTACGGCAGGCCGCACGCCCCATAGGAAACCACGGGGCCTTTTTCCAGGACCAGGATGGGCAGCCCCGGATCCAGACGGCGCGCCCGCGCGGCCGCGCTCAGGCCGGCGGCCACACCGCCGACCACAACCAGCGCCATCGGCGGCTACTCCTCCTTCTTCATGTCTTCCACGAAGCTGAGCACATCGAACGCTTTGATCTTGCGGTCGGGAAAGAAGCTGTTTACGGCGTCCTGCTCATCGGTGAAGATTTCGAAGATCGTGGCGAGCTTGGTCATCACCAGCAGTTCGATGGTCCGCCGCTTGAGGTTGAGCAGCTTGACGTTGCCCTGGGCTTTCCGCATGCTGGTGGCGCACATGACCAATGCGCCCAGGCCAGTGCTATCGATGTAGTCAATTTGGGCGAGGTCAAGGACGAGGCTGTGGTTGCCCGCATCATTCACCTCCTTGACCTTGTCCCGGAGCGCGCTCGCCTCGGGTCCGAGCGTGATGCGGCCTTTTAGGTCAAGGATGACGATGCCTTCGTGTTCCCGCTGCTGGATTTCAAGCCCCATGGTTTGCGCCTTTACTATGGTTACCATTTTCGAAGACGCGAATGGGAAAGAGTGCGTCGATGCAGGGGCCGGGCAGCAACAGCAGCCGGTGCACGAACCGGCAACCGGAAGCGCCGCCCCCGTCTTACGCTTCGAGGGTCGCCGACAGCGTGATCTTGGTGTTGTAGAGCTTGGACACCGGGCAGCCGGCCTTGGCGTTGGCTACGGCCTGGTCGAAGGCCACCTGACTGGCGCCCGGCACTTTCGCCTTGAGCTCCAGGTGGCTTTCGGTGATTCCGAAGCCCTGGTCGCCTTTTTCCAGGCTGATGGTGCAAGTGGTTTCCAGGCTAGCGGGGACCAGGTTGGCCTGTCCCAACTGGGCGGAGACCGCCATGGTGAAGCAGCCGGCGTGAGCGGCAGCCAGAAGCTCCTCGGGGTTGGTGCCTTTGCCGTCCTCAAAGCGCGTGCTGAAAGAGTACTGCGACCTTTCCAACACTCCGCTGGCGGTGGAAACGGTGCCTTTCCCGGTCTTCAAATCGCCGCGCCACTCGGCGCTCGCTGTGCGTTTCATTGGTTGTATTTGCCTCCTCGTCTCTGGATGGGAAAACCGGCAAAAAGATGCAGGAAATGCCATCTGCCGGCGCTTGGTTCCGGCTCGTTCGGTAAACTACGGCACCAACGTCATCACGCCGCGGTGTTGATCGGCGCCGGATGCGATGCTTCGTACGCCAGGATGGCGGTTTCCTGCTGCAGAATGTAGCCGAGTTCGTCGACGCCCTGGAGCAGGCAGTGTTTGGCAAAGGCATCGATGGGGAACGACACCCGGCGGCCGGCCGGCAGAGTGAGTGTCTGGGCCGCGAGATCGATTTCGACCTCGGCGGCCGGGTTGGCGGCGAGGGCCGAGAACAGCTCCGCATGCGCGTCCGGCGGGACGGCAATCGGCAGCAGCGAGTTCTTCAGCGAATTGCCGGTGAAGATATCCGCGAACGAAGTGCTGATGACAGCGCGGAAGCCGAACTGGGTGAGCGCCCACGGGGCGTGCTCGCGAGAACTGCCGCAGCCGAAATTGTCGCCGGCCAGGAGCACCTGCGCACCCGCAGCGCGAGGCTGGTTGAGGATGAAATCCGGTTTTGGGTTGCCCCGGGCATCGTAGCGCCAGTCGTTGAACAACAGACGGTCGAGGCCCTGCTTGGTGGTGGTCTTCAGAAAGCGCGCCGGGATGATCTGGTCGGTATCGACGTTGTTGATGGGGAGTGGAACCAGGCGGCTGCGGAAATTGGTGAACGGCTTCATAACAGTGTCCTCACGTCAGTGACCACACCGGTAATGGCGCTGGCGGCCGCCGTGAGCGGGCTGGCCAGAAACGTCCTGCCGCCTTTGCCCTGGCGGCCTTCGAAATTGCGGTTGCTGGTGGAGACGCTGTATTCGCCCGGCGCCAGCTGGTCGCCGTTCATGGCGATACACATCGAGCAGCCCGCGTCGCGCCACTCGCAACCGGCAGCCAGGAAGATATCGGGCAGGCCTTCGGCGATGGCCTGGCGCTTGACTTCCTGCGAGCCCGGAACCACCAGCACGCGCAGCTTCGGATTCACTTTGCGGCCCTTGAGAATGCCGGCGGCGGCGCGCAGATCGGAGATGCGGGAATTAGTGCAGCTGCCGATGAAGACGACGTCGATGGCGTGGCCGGCCAGCGGTTTGCCGCCCTCCAGGCCCATATAAGCCAGGGCCTTGGCAATGGAATCGCGCGCCATGGGATCGCTCACGTTGGCCGGGTCGGGAAGCGACGCGTTGATCGGCATGCCCATTCCGGGATTGGTGCCGTAGGTGATCATGGGCTCGAGCGAATCGGCATCGATGGTCACCTGGCGGTCATAAGCCCCGCCGGCATCGGTCGGCAATTGGTTCCAGCGTGCCAGCGCCGCGTCCCACGCCGCGCCTTTCGGAGCATGCGGGCGGCCGCACAGATACTCGAAGGTGGTGTCGTCTGGGGCGACCATGCCAGCCCGCGCGCCGCCTTCGATCGACATATTGCACACGGTCATACGCTCTTCCATGCCGAGTGCGCGAATGGCGCTGCCGGTATATTCAAACACGCATCCGGTGCCGCCGCCTACGCCGATTCTCGCGATCAGCGCCAGAATGATGTCCTTGGCGGCAACCCCGCGGCCGAGCGTTCCCTCCACCCTCACCTCGAAAGTTTTCGACTTGCGCTGCAGCAGGCATTGCGAGGCCAGCACGTTCTCGACTTCGCTGGTGCCGATGCCGAAGGCCAGCGCGCCGAAAGCGCCGTGGGTAGCTGTGTGGCTGTCGCCGCACACCACCGTCATGCCGGGCTGGGTGAGGCCGAGCTCAGGCCCGATCACGTGAACGATGCCCTGCCGGCTGCTGTGCACGCCCAGGCAGCGGATGCCGAAGTCGGCGCAATTGGTTTCGAGCTGGTCCAGTTGGCGGGCGGCGATCTGGTCCACGATGGGCAGCGAGCGGTCCGTAGTGGGAATGCTGTGGTCGGCGGTGGCGATGGTGAGATCGGCGCGCCGCACTTTCAAGCCGCGTTCACGCAGGCCCTGAAACGCCTGCGGCGAAGTGACTTCATGCACCAGGTGCAGGTCGATGAACAAGAGCGCGGGCGCGCCAGGCTGCTCCTGGACCAGGTGCGAATTCCAGAGTTTTTCGATGATGGTGTGAGGCATAAAATGAGCCGGGGCCGGGGACGCCGGAAAGGGCGTGGTCTCCGGATCTTCTTCTCCTATTATGGCTTAAGCAGGCAGCACGGGCCTGCCTGAGATCAGGTTCCGCGCGGTCAACCGCTCCCTCACGGTCGCGGCTCCGATGGTTAGCGCGGCGGCACGGAACGAAGTCCAGGTTTGGCTGAGGCGGGGCCGGTAAGCCCCGCACTCAGCCGATCGCGGCGCACACCGCTTGCCCCACCTGTTCGGTGGTGGCGGGCGC
>CAZZHN010000220.1:0-7460 GCA_964654065.1 uncultured Solibacteraceae bacterium | reverse complement strand
GTCGGCATGACGCCGCTCCATTCGTTGCGGACCTGGTGGAGATCGGAGTGGCAGATGCCGCAGAACAGGATCTCGATCTGTATGTCGTGTCCGGTTGGATCTCGACGCGTGACTGTCGTGGAGGCAAGTGGCGATGCCGCACTGCCAGCGGAGTAAGCTTTCGCCTTATACATGGATTTACTCTCCTATTGGTTTCTTTCGGCCGTTGGTCAGGCCTGGTATTGTTCGTCGCTGACGTGTTCCATCCACTCGACGGCCTTTCCGTCGAGCTGCTCCTGAATGGCGATGTGGGTCATGGAGGTGGTTGGCGCGGCCCCGTGCCAATGTTTCTCGGCGGGCGGAATCCAGACCACATCTCCCGGCCGGATTTCCTCAACCGGCCCGCCCCAGCGCCGCACCCGGCCGCAGCCGGCCGTCACGATCAGGGTCTGGCCCAGTGGATGCGTGTGCCACGCCGTGCGGGCGCCCGGCTCGAATGTCACCGCGGCGCCGAGCGCGCGCGCCGGAGCGGGCGGGTTGAACAGCGGATCAATCCGCACCGTGCCGGTGAAATACTCTGCCGGTCCCTTGCCGGAAGGCTGCGAGCCGCCTCGTTTGATTTCCATTTCTTGGACTCCTCGCGCGGCCGCTCAACGGCCGGTCATCTGCTCCAGCCTTTCCGGATACCGGGCGCCTTGCACCGTGATCTTCGAGGCGGCGTATTCGATGCCGGCAAGATCGCCGGCCGTGAGTTCGACGGAAAGCGCCCCGATGTTTTCGTCCAGGCGATGGAGCTTGGTGGTGCCCGGGATCGGCACAATCCACGGCTTCTGCGCCAGCAGCCAGGCCAGCGCGACCTGCGCCGGCGTCGCTTTCTTCCGTTCCGCGATGCCGGCGAGCAGGTCAATCATGGCCTGATTCGCCTTGAGTGCCTCCGGCGTGAAGCGAGGCAGAGTGCTGCGGAAGTCGGAACTATCGAACTTCGCGCCTTCGTCGATCTTGCCGGTGAGGAAGCCCTTGCCCAGGGGGCTGTACGGGACCAAGCCGATTCCGAGTTCCTCCAGCGTTGGGATCACTTCCGCTTCCGGGCGTCTCCACCACAACGAGTATTCGCTCTGGAGCGCCGTCACGGCCTGCACCGCGTGAGCGCGACGGATTGTCTGCACTCCAGCTTCGGAAAGGCCGAAGTGCTTGACCTTGCCTGCCCGAATCAGATCCTTTACCGCCCCCGCCACGTCTTCGATCGGCACGTCCGGATCAACCCGGTGCTGATAGAGCAGGTCGATGACATCCAGCTTGAGCCGTTTGAGCGAACCCTCAACAGCCTTCTTGATGTGCTCCGGGTGGCTATTCAGACCTGGTGCTCCGGGCCGGTTATCGCTGCCGCTCAGATCGAACCCGAACTTGGTGGCGATGACCAGTTGTTTGCGGAAGGGCGCGAGAGCCTCGCCCAGCAGTTCTTCGTTCAGGAACGGGCCATAGACCTCGGCGGTGTCGAAGAACGTGATCCCCCGGTCAACGGCGGCGCGGAGAAGAGTGGTCATCTCCTGCTTGTCCTTGGGCGGACCGTAGGAAAAGCTCATTCCCATACAGCCGAGCCCGAGAGCCGAAACCTCCAGGCCGCTCTTTCCCAGTTTGCGTTTCTGCATTTGTTTCTCCTTCGAAGCCTCTTATGTCCAGATTAAGGTCGAACGGCGCGGAAGCGGTATCCTGATCCTTCCGATTTCTTGCCTATTCCTCTCGCACTGTTGACTCGCGCACGCCGGCGGCGGTTATCCTGGGATGGAGGAGCGCGAAGCTGCCATCATGAAGAACCACGGTGCAGAGGCCTCTGTGTTACGAAATACGGCAAACGAGCTGCGCGCGGAGCTGGCCCGCAAGATTGCCTTGTTCATTGGCACGGCAGAGAAACGGGTAACGGACATTCCGGGCCTGATGCTGGTGCGGCGCACCTCCCCGACCGCCCCCTGCTCGATGACCTATGAGCCGAGCGTGACCGTAATCGCCCAGGGGCGAAAGCGGGTGGAGCTCGGCCGCAACGTTTTCCTCTACGACGCGTCGCGCTTTCTGCTGACCGCGGTGGATTTGCCGGTGGTCAGCCGCGTGATCGAGGCCAGCGAAGCTGTGCCCTGCCTGGCGCTGTCGCTCAAACTGGAAATGCCCATGGTCCGGGATCTTCTCGGCCTGGAGGAGATCCAGGTGGCCGCAGCGCCGCCCGACAGTCCCGGCATGGCAACCGGTGAGACCACGGCGGAATTCCTCGATGCATGCTGCCGGCTCGTCGACCTGCTCGCCAGGCCGCAGGACGTTCCTTTTCTTAGCGGCCTGATTCAGCGCGAGATCATTTATCGCGTGCTGCAGAGCGCGGAGGGCGCGCGCCTGCGGGCGATCGCAACTCTGGGAGAGCAGAGCCACCGCACGGCGAGAGCGATCGCCTGGATCCGCGCCAACTACGCGAAGCCGCTGCGCCTCGAAGATCTCGCGGACATCGCGGGTATGGGCGTGTCTACACTGCACCATCATTTCCGGATGCTGACCGCCATGAGTCCGCTTCAGTATCAGAAACAGCTTCGCCTGCTGGCAGCGCGCGGGCGCATGCTGATGGATGGCGTGGACGCCGCCAGCGCCGCTTTCGAGGTCGGATACGAGAGTGCCAGCCAGTTCAACCGTGAATACAGCCGTTTCTTCGGCCAACCGCCGATGCGCGACGTCCGGACTCTTCGCTCACCCAGCGCTCCGGCGTTGGAGTAATTCGGAAGAAGACCGGCTGATCGTCCAGGGGCTGGATGCCGTTGTATGGTGAACTCAGCAGAACTGGAGCCACCCAAACGCAGCCCGCAGGGGTAGACTTTGGAGCTGGAGCTTGCGCGAACCGGCCGCTTCAGCGGCGCCGGCAAAGCATCCAGAAAGGAAGCCATGAACGTCCGGAGCCTACCGTCGCTTCTGTGCCTGCCGTTGCTCGCCTTAGGCGGCGCCACCCTTCAGGCCGCGAGCACACCTGCCAACGCCCTGCTGGTTCTCGAGAAAGAGCAAAACACGCTGGTGATCGTCGATCCGGAGAGCCTGACGATCGCGGCGCGCGTCCCTGTCGGAAACGATCCGCACGAAGTCGCCGTGTCGGATGACGGCAGCACTGCCTATATCTCGAACTATGGGCGCGGGCGAGCAAATGGCGACGGTGCAACTATCGCTGTGGTAGATCTAGCCGCACAAAAGCCTTTGGCGCCGATCGAACTGGGCGCCCTCCGCGCACCTCATGGATTGGTGATGGCCGGCGGCAAGCTCTACTTTACTGCCGAAGGCGCCAAGGTTGTGGGCCGCTACGATCCTGCGACGCAAAGGATCGACTGGGTTCTGGGCACCGGCCAGAACCGCACCCACATGGTGATTGTTTCGAAGGACCTCAAGACTGTCTTCCGAACGTCAGTTCCTCGACCATCAGCGTCATCGAACCTGGGACGACGCCGGGACCCGGACCTGGACGGGGTCCGGTGAGCCAGACCGCCGGAGGTAATCCAAGCGGCCCGGGGCCGTCCGGCAGCCGCGGAGGCGGCGGTCCTCCACCGGGTGCCGGGCCTGGCGCCGTGCCCGATTGGAACATCACCAACATTGCTGTCGGCCAGGGATCCGAGGGCTTCGACCTGTCTCCCGATGGTAAGGAACTATGGGTAGCCAACGCGCAAGACCGCACCATCTCCGTGATCGATGTCGCCAGCAGGAAAGTCGTGCAGATCCTTCCATCCACTCGAGCCGCCAACCGCCTCAAGATCACGCCCGACGGCCGGTACGTTTTGGTGTCGGACATGAGCGGCAGCGATCTATTGGTGATCGACGCCGCCACACGGAAGGAGCATAAAAGGATCACCCTACCGGGCAACTCAGAGGGCCTTCTGATGGCGCCCAATGGCTTGCGAGCCTACACCGCGTTGAACTCACGGGATGCCGTAGCGGTAATCGATCTAAAGACAATGACAGTAATCGGCGAGGTCAGGACGGGCAGAGGGCCGGACGGACTGGCATGGGCTGCGCGCAAGTGAACTGCCGGCCGGGCACGATTGCCGATACTGCGGGAAAAGAGTGATCCAATGAGCCCTGCGAAAACTGTTCTTGATTTCATGGACCGTATCAATCGCCATGACGCCGACAGTCTGGCGGAGTTGATGACCGAAGATCACGTGTTTGTTGACTCGCTGGGCCAGACCGTTCGCGGCCGCGAAAAGATGCGCCTCGGGTGGCGAGGGTATTACGCCCTATGCCCCGATTACTGGGTGTCTCACGAGACGGTCCTTTCGGATGCGAATGTGGTGGCCGTCTTCGGCGCGGCGGGCGGCACGATTGTTGCCAGTGGTCAGCTTCCGCCGGAGAACGGATGGCGCACGCCGGCAGCGTGGCTTGCTGTGGTGGAGGACGGTCTGGTGAAGGAGTGGCGGGTTTACGCGGACAACAAGCCGGTCTACGACATACTGGCCAGAACCGCTTAACACCGAATGACTGGCGGCCAACGGTTCGGAGTGAACCGAGTGTCGGCAGAAGCCGCCGCGGTCTTCAGCAGTTGGCTGCGGCGGAGCGTCGCTTCATCGAATCCCGGCAAAACCAGGGGAACCCGGCGGGTTCTTGACCAAGGGTTGCCTGCCAGATTTGCAAGACTCTCGAGGGCTGTTCTCCTCGCGCCCGGCCGCACATTGGGTGACGACTGCGGCATACGAAACCAGTTTCGGCACGGTGACTCGGACGAGGCCGTCGGTGAAGGTAAACGGGATCGGCGTATCCGCTGGAAGATCGGGAGAGACAAGCGTGACGGCCGTCGGCATCCTGGACGCGGGAAACGCGACGGCTACCCCATCCTGCTCCTGAAAGCCTTGTGCATAGTTGTGATTGATGAGATGAGCGATGGTCCTGCCGTCGCTCAGTTCCGACAGGTTCGTCGCCACGTTCGGAGCCGACACGATGACCGCGTCAGTCAGATTCTCAGCATCCTGGTAAAGCGCGGCGTGGGCCGGACTCTTGTAGAACGCGCTGGTTTCCTCGAAGTATGGCATCAGGCCAAGCTGAGTGGCCGTGGGATCGCCGACCGTATCCAGCAGATGCATACTGAGGTTCACTCCTACGGCGAATGCTTCCGGAAGGTACATTCGCCAATAGTCCTGGTGCTCAGACGGCGGCAGTGAGAGATAGCGGGACATGGGACCGGAGGGCCAATCGACGAATGCCGAAACCGGCACGCTGCGGCCGGCAACGCTGGCGGAACGCTGCTTGATGTTGAGAAAGGCCCGCATCAGCGACTGTGTGCCATCCAGATCTCCAGTGGCTGTCAGCGGGCAATAATCCTGCGACGTTCCGGTGGGACCGTTGGTGTTGTAGTCGTAAAGACCGCTCGCCTGAAAATCAACGAACGGGTAAACACCGTTTGCCGTGATATAAATCTCTCGGCCATAGCGTTGGCGAGCATAAGTCCGCAGAGTAAGTACGATTTCCTGCCAGTAAACCAGGCTAACATAGGTGTTGGTAAACGTGCCATCGTGCGGTAGCGGGCCGCTCCCATCTATGATGCCCCATTCTGCCGCCAGCGGGTTTAGCTGACTCAGCGGATTGGTCTGCCAGCCGTTCCTTGCCAAATACCCCCTATAGTTGAATGCTCTCCCACTTATTGAAGGCGGAGCCGAACAATTGAGGTTGTCGTCTGCAGTTACTCCAAACTGCGATTGCCATTGACCAGGCGTCAAGTTCGGATATTTGGCGCACAGGAACCCTCCAAAGTCGGCAATATCCGCATCGTCAAATCCTTCATTGAAATTGAACGTGGCACCCTCGTAAGATCCACTCACTTCATCAAAGAACAGGCCATCGACGCCGCCGTCGATTTGAATCTCGCCAATGCCGATGATGTACTGGCGATATGACTGCGAAGCCATGCTGCCGCGATAAAAACCCGACGGAGGGTGAACCACCGGTTGCCCTTGCGCATTGCAGGAGACCACGGAATTGAATTGTTCCGCCACAGGAAACTCATCCTGGAAGAGAACGGTTGCCGTCGTGCCGCCGATAAATACAATTCCGTCGGCCTTGGCTTGGGCGGGATAGCCAAAATTGTAGTCGGAGGGCTTCGTGCCGCCGGTGTCCCATCTGGCCCACGCGCGCGGAACTACTCTGGGAGCCGCCGCGAATACCTGTGGGTCCCCTGGTCCTGACAGGTCGCCCTCCTGGCTGAAGGCGAAGACGGTCCAGCCCGAGGTGGAACCGGTTCCGTAAACAGCGGGATTGATCGCAATGTTCTGGAAGGTCCCACTGCCGGCCGCAGGATTGGTTGTCGCAGGTGTGGAGCAAACCGACTGCGCCCGTGTAGGTCCGGCAATCGGAAAACTCACCAGGCAGACCCCCAAACAACTCATCACAACGCGGCTGGTTACCCTTCGGCCTGAAGTAAGGCTTGTCATCACTGGCATGGGCAGAATTCCTGCCGTGCTTGCCCCGCGGAATTCGCCCAGGATTCTATCATAAGGCAGGCGTGCCGAGGGGTCGCCGGCGATCACATCCGCCAAAGGCCGTCTCCCTATGCTCACATGTTAGCGCCCGCCGGCAAGCTGCTCACTTCTCCCAGATGCTAGGGCGATAAGGTCGATAAGTTATCTTTAGTTAGGAGATTATGGCGCCCTACCGGCGGCGTTTGCCGGTCATGGTTTGAGTTCGAAGTGGACGCCGCGGGAAACACGCGCAGCCGGACTCGGGAAAATGGAAATCGGCCAGGACGCGCGAAATCAGGCGCCTGCGCTGCTCATAATCCGGTGCTGGCGCAGCTCCTCAGACCTTTTTTAGCTTGGTAACTCGTCCTACCTCGACCCATTCGACCACGAAAATGTTCCCCTCGTGATCGAAGCAGGCGCTGTGTGGGCACACGAATTTTCCAGCGGTAAAACGGTCGCGCGACAGCTTGCGGGTTTCCTGCCACTTAGTGGAAGAGTCGTCGCCTAAATGTTCGATCACGCGGTTGTCGCGATCCATCAGGGTGACACGTGCGCCCAGGTCGGGGATCACAACGTCACCATTGCGAGAATAGCTGAAGTGGCACGGCAGGTTGGTGCCTTCGATGAAATCAATGTGCTCGCCGGCCAGCGTGAAACGCTGGATGCGATTGTTGGCGCGGTCGGCGACGGTGAGAATCGGGGCCGGCCCCCGCGTGTCGACCACAATGCCGTGGGGGCAATCGACTTTGCCGGGCTCTCTTCCCTTGCCTCCGAAGGTGCGCAGATACTCGCCCTTGGAGTTGTATTGATTGATGTAGCTGGATCCGTAGCCGTCGCCGACATACAGGTCGCCGTTGGGAGCGATGGCCAGATTGGTCGGGCTGTACTTGGGCCGGTTGCCGTCGGCGCCCGGTTTATAAGCGTCCGATTGCTCCGGATATCCAAGGGTGAACACTTCTTCGCCATCCAGCGTGGCTTTCACCACCAGGCCGCGGCGGGTGTCGCACAGATACAGGAATT
>CAZZHN010000219.1:0-7549 GCA_964654065.1 uncultured Solibacteraceae bacterium | reverse complement strand
TTCCGGACGGGCTCGCCCGTGATTGCGTTGGTCACCACGCCATCGACGGTACCGGTCTTTGTCGATGGCGCGGTGATGCCGGAAGGTTGCGCCGAGACAATCCCAGCCGCCACCAGCAAGCACAGGAACGCCGACGTTATTTTCATTACGGTTCTGGGCCAGGCTCTTTTCAGCATTGACGTCGAAAGGCGTCAATATGTTGCCCTGGGCTTTAAGCTTACAGGTTTCGAGCCGCTTATTGGCCGAGCTGGGAAAGGGCGAACTTGCCGACGGGGGGTTTTTCCTTGGTCCAGTCGTGATAGTTGTGACACTCGAAGCAGCGGGCTTCGGCGGCTTCCTTACCGGCATGATGGCAGTCGCGGCAGACCTGGACGCCGGGGATCAGGACGTCGGAGGTCTCCTTGCTGGTGGGCGCCTTGGCGTGACAAGCAGCGCAGGCCACCATCTGGTGCGCTTCGTGATCGAAGTTGGAATGCGGCAGCCAGCGCGCCGTGATGGCCGCCTTGGCTACCACCGGCAGCGCGTCGTTGCCGTTCGGAAAGGTTTCCAGATGGCATTCCTTGCAGGCCTTGCGCCACAACAGGAATTCGGAATCGGTCAGCCGCTCGGCCACCCATTCGCGAGCGTTGCGCGCCGGCGGCTGCGGCGGACGGCTGGGCAGCCGCTTGTCCGGCTCGTCCACCAGCGGAATCTGGGTGGGATGCTCCGCGATGTAGCCGGTCAGTTTCTCGACCACGAAATCGTACACCACCTTGGGCTCCTTATGCGGCACGCTTTCGGAGAAGCGCCGGTCGAACTGCAATGTGTGACAGGTGGCGCAATGCTTTTCGTAGTTGATCGGCTCCATGTAGGATCGGTCGGGCAGGGCGGCCGACAACGATACCGGAGCGATCTGCGCGATACTGAACGGCCAGGGTTGGTTCAAGCCTTGCGGGCGATGACAATCGGCGCATTGCAGTTGCACCGGCCCGTGCGGCCCTCGTAAATCCTTCTTCAAATGCACCTGGTGGCCGAACTTGATGGTGCCCGGATCGATGCGGCCCGAGCGCAGCACCGCGAACTGGGGATGCGTGCCGTCGAAGCCGCGGATGTTTGAAACAAAACGCGGCGGCGCGTTCTTATCCTTGGCCGCCAGATCGGCGTGGCATTGCGTGCAGGCTTCGTCCGTGGTGGCGGCCAGCCGAAACGCGCCCTTATGCTCGACGTGGCAGCTGGCGCAGGCCGGCGAGAAAGTCTGTTCGGCGTGATGAATGGGACCGTCGTGACAAGTCAGGCAGGCTTTATCGGTGGCGCTGTGCTCGAAGCCGGCCTGGGTGGCGTGACAGGTTTCGCACTTGCCTCCGATCAGGGTGTGGGTGTGCGAAACCGGTCCGGCGTTATAGGGCTTGGGAGTGCCCGCCAGCGCGTACCAGCCCAGCCACGCGACGCCGAGCGCGACCAAAACGCCGGACAGGATGCGCCGCCAGCGCGGGATGCCGCGCAGGGTCTTGAAGTAATTCAGATTGATGCGCTGCGCCAGTTTCTTGGTGGTGCGGGTTCGTCCGGCCATGGGATTAATAGCGCAGCGCCATGACGGCGTGCACCCCTCCCAGCACCAGCAATACGATGGACAACGGAACGTGGATCAGCAGCCAGCCGTGCAGCCAGCGATAGATGCGAATCTGCCGGCTCAACTGATGTTCCTCCTCGCAGATGTTTTCCAGATCGTCCAGCACGCCGTGCAACTGCCCGCCCAGCAGCCGGCGCATGGATTCGAAAATCTGCGTGGAGCGCAGCGGATCGGCCAGGTCGGCTTGCCTCGCTTCCGGATCGGCCAGATAGGGGCGGACCTGCTGCAGATAGATCTCGCGGAAGCGCGCTTTGTCGCCTTGTTCGATTTCCACCAGCGTGGTGACGGCCGCGGCGGGCTCCTCGGTGTCGTCGGCGTCCATGGGGCCGCAGATGGAGGCCACCAGCTTGTCGGCCTCCTCGCACAGTTGCACGCGCACGTGCGGGATCTCCTCGTAGATGGTCTCCATGGGCACGCGCTGGGTCATGACACTGGGCACGAAGTGTTGCAGGGCCGCGCCCGCGATGCCGCTGGCGATCACCAGGAAAAACAGAATCATCAGAGCCGTCGTCAACGGCCCTCGAAACGCGAAGCCGGCGTGAAACAGAATGATCAGCAGGCTCAGCGTGCCCAGCCAGATGTGCCCGCGCATCCAGGTTTGCCCGCGTCCGATGCGCCAGGTGGGCACTTTCTTGCGCGCGCCGATCAATCCGGCGTACAGCATCAGGCCGTAGCCCAGGATGCCGAACGTGAGACCCAGCGCGCTGCCGCCGCGCGGGCCGGTGGGCGTGTTGACCGCATATAAGATGTACACGACCGTCGCAACCGCGGCCGCGATCAGCGTGACGACGAACCAGGGACGGTGAGTATGATCGATCCGCATGGGCGTTAGTGTTTCTGGGCCTCGGTGGCGGCCAGAGGGGTGCCCAGCCAGCGGAAAAATTCGTTGGGTTCCACCCGATGCGCCGCGTCGTGCGGGCAGGCGTACACGCAGGTCGGTTCGGCGTGCTCGGTGCACAAATCGCAGGAAGCCGCCTTCTGCTTCACCACCGCCTTGCGGTGCCCGGGATTCATCGGATCGTCCTCCATGACGTTGAACGGATGCAGGGTAATGTTGCCGTACGGGCAGTTCTTGGCGCACAGGCCGCAGCCGATGCACCAGTTCTCGATAATCACTTCCAGCGAGTTGCGGCGCCGGATGGAGCCCACCGGACACCCCACCATGCACAACGGATCGCGGCAATGCCGGCAGGAGGTGGCCACCAGATAATGATCGAAGCGCTGGCCCTCGCGGATCAGCCGCGTCACGCCGTCGTGCGCGTCGGCGCAGGCCCGCACGCAGGCGTCGCAGCGCGTGCAGCGCTCCAGATCCAGCACCAACAGGCTCTGCGCTTCCATCAGGCCCTGCGTCAGGAACGCGTCCAAGGGCATGCTGGTGGCGGTTTCCAGCCGCTGCCGGTTCTGCTGCTGCCGCTCGTAGGCCAGCTGCTCCAGGCTGTGCCGGATCTCCGGGAACCGGTCCACCATCTGGTGGAACTCGTCGGCGTGGATGCGCACCAGCTCCACGTGATCGAGCGCGGTGCAGGTGGCCGTGCGGCGCCCCTCGCCCAGCAATCCGATTTCGCCGAAGTAGCCGCCCCGTCCCAGATAGGCCAGCACCAGCTCGCCCCCCGGATGCGGTTCCGATACCTTCACGAAGCCCAGCCGGACCAGGTAGAAGCTGTCGGCGATGTCGCCCTGCCGGCAGACGATGTCGCCCTTGGTGTAGCGCACCAGCTCCACCTTGTCGCGCAGCAGGTCGATGAACTCCTGCGTCATGGTGGCGAACATCGGAACGCTGCGCAGATGGTCGTCCAGCGCCCGCTTGCGATAGTTGGCGTCCAGCTGCGCCTTGAGCGTCTTGTTGCGCTGGATGATGTCCAGCACGTTGCGCAGCATCTCGAACATCACGCAATCGGTGGCCGCGCGCACCGTGGCCGAGCGCGGATACAGGCTCATGCAGGTCATTTCGCCGAACAGGTCGCCCGGTCCCAGCGTGGCCACCGGATTGTCGTAGGGCAGGTCGACCGAGGCGTCGATGGGAATGCTGAAGCGCGCGCCTTCCTCCGGGCGCCGTTCCTGCTGGCGTCCCACCAGGCGGCTGGTGAGCTTGCTGAAAAACCCGGTGGATCCGCCCCCGGTCTTGACGTGCGCCAGCGGCGTGTCCAGATACACGTGCGCCTGGCCTTCCAAAATGTAGAACGCGGTGGAGCCGTATTCGCCCTCCCGGCACACGATCTCGCCCTTGCGGAAGCGGCGCCGCACCACCGCGTTCTTGTTCAGCTCCAGAAACGTGCCCGAGACTTTTTGGAAATAGGCCAGCTGCTGCAGCTCTTCGACCTTCACCGGGTCGCCCGGCAGCACGGTCTTGATCACGCTCTTGTTGGTGAGCGCGCCGGTGGGGCAGGACACCATGCATTCCCCGCACGACACGCACGAGGAATTTCCCATGGGCAGGTTGTAGTCGAACGCCACGCCCGCTCCGAAGCCCTTGCCGCGCCGCCCCAGCACGTTGTTCTGGCGAATCTCGTCGCAGCCCCGGATGCAGCGGTCGCACAGTATGCAGGCCTCGTGATCCACCGCGATCACCAGCGACGAGTTGTCCTGGCCGCGCGGCGACAGTCGGCGCGCGAAGCGAGGCTGGGTGATGCCTTCCAGCCGCGCCATGGTTTCCAGCTCGCAATCGTTGGATTGCCGCTGCCGCGCGCATGGGCTGGGATGATCCGCCATCAGCAGCTCCACCAAGGTGTGCCGCGCCCTCCGCACCCGGTCCGAGTTGGTGGACACCACCATGTTGTTTTCCGCCGGACGCACGCAGGAGGCCTGCAGCACGCGCGCCTTCTCCACGTCCACCACGCACACCCGGCACACCCCCACCGGCGTCTCGTTCTGTTGATGGCACAGCGTGGGGATCGCGATGCCGTGCATGCGCGCGGCGTCGAATACCGTGGTCCCGGCCGGAACCGATACCGGCATGCCGTCGATGGTGAGTTGGATTTGGTCGCTCATCTATTGCTGTAGTTGCTTTCGTTTTTCAAAATGGCTCGCGCATCGGGCACACGCCCTCCGGGCAGCGCCGGTCGTACACATGCGCGTCGATCTCCGGCCGGAAGTGCTCCAGCACCGAAGTCAGCGGCACGTGGGCGAACTGACCCAGGCCGCAGATGGAGGCCAGCTTCAAGGTCTCGGTCAGATCCTCCACCATGCCCATGTCCGAGCGGTTGCCCTGGCCGCGCGTCCAGCCGGTCATAATGTCGGTCAGCTTTTGCGTCCCCATGCGGCAGGGCACGCATTTTCCGCAGCTTTCGTTGCGGAAGAATTTCACCGCGTTCAGCGCCATGTCCAGCATGCAGCGGCCCTCGGCGCAGATCACGATGGCGCCCGAGCCGAGCATCGATCCGATGGCGGCCAGCGACTTGAAGTCCAGACGCACGTCGGCCGCCGCGGCCGGCAGATAACCCGACGAAGGTCCCGACGGCGCGAAGGCTTTCAGCTTTTTTCCGCCCACGATGCCGCCCGCCAGGTTGAAGATCACTTCCGACATCGGCAGGCCCATCGGAATCTCGAAGATCCCCGGATTGCGCACGTCGCCGCTGATGCCCACGAACTTCAATCCTGACGCCCCGCCCAGCCCTTGCCCCTTGTACCAATCCACGCCGTTGATCAGGATCTGCGGAACGTTGGCGAAGGTCTCCACGTTGTTCAGCGCGGTGGGCTTGTGGAACACGCCGTGCGTCACCGGAAAGGGCGGCTTGTTGCGCGGCTCCGCCCGGTGCCCCTCGATGGCTTCGATCAAGGCGCTCTCCTCGCCGCAGATATAGCCGCCCGGACTGATGAACAACTCCAGATCGAAGGCCAGATCGCTGCCCAGCACGCCCGCTCCCAGCAAGCCCGCCCGGTAGCAGCGCTCGATCTCGTGAGCCAGCACGTGCTCGGCGCCTTCGTACTCGTGCCGCAAATACAGAATGCCCTGGTGCGCGCCCGTCACCAGGCCGGCCAGAATCATGCCCTCGATCACCAAGTGCGGCAGGTTCTGCAGAATGAAGCGGTCCTTGATGGTGCCCGGCTCGCTCTCGTCGGCGTTGCAGACCACGTACTTCTCCGGACCCGGCGCGTTGCGCACCGCTTCCCACTTGAAGCCGGTCGGAAATCCGGCACCGCCCATGCCGCTCAGGCCGGCGGCTTTCAGTTGCGCGATCACCCCGGTCCAGTCGCGCGTCGCGACCGCGGTTCGGAGCGCGCCGTAGGGCTCGGAGTCGCGATAGGGATCGGAAGCCAGGCCGGTGACGCGCGCGTCGCCCGGCATGTGCGGCAACTCGCTGCCGCCCAGCGCGGTGAGCGCCAGCGCTTCGGCCTGCGCGGCCGTGACGCCGCGATAGATATGATCGTTGATCGAAACCGCGGGCGCTCCGTCGCACTGGCCCAAGCACGACACCTCGCCGATTTTCAGGTCGGTCGGGTTCATGCCCTGGAAGCGCTGTTCCAGGCCGGTGCGCAGATCGTCGGCTCCGCACAGATGGCAGGACATGTCGGTGCAGACCTTGAAGCTGACCTTGGGCGGCGGCGTCAAATGGAAATGCGGAAAGAAGTCGGCCACTCCGTGAATCCGGTACAGCGGCAGTTGGGTGCGCTTACTGAGCGCCTCCAGTTGCTCGCCCGGCAGATACCCGTATTGCTTTTGAATCGCTCGCAGATCGTCGAAAATCAAGGCCGCCTCTTTACTGAATACGAGGTTTCATTATAGGCGAATTCGGGAGCCCTACAAAAGTCGAGTTGACACCGCTGCGGACCGAAGGGGAGTTCTGGTACTCTAGCAGGTACACAAACCATGAGAAGCCCCGTATATTTGGCACTCCTAGCGGGTTGTTTGCTGGGCGCCGAGAGCACTGAACCGTCCAAGTACACAGGGCCGGGGTCATGCAGTTCGCCGGCCTGTCATGGCGGGGTGCAGGAGCGCACCGAAACAACCGTGCGGCAGAACGAATACAGCACCTGGGTGGTGCGCGACAAGCACGCGCATGCGTATATCAATTTGACCAATCCGGTGGGCGTGCGGATCGCCAAGATCATGGGGCTGGGCAAGCCCGAGACGGCGCCGCGCTGCCTGGCTTGTCACGCGCTGGATGTACCGCTGGACCAGCGGGCGCGCACCTTTGATCTGACCGATGGAGTGGGCTGCGAGAATTGTCACGGGCCGGCCTCGGCGTGGCTGGGTCCGCACACCACGCGCGGCTGGAACTTCGACAAGTCGGTGGAGTTGGGAATGTACAACACGCGCGACTTGGTGAAGCGCACCGAGAAGTGTTTGACCTGTCATCTGGGGACGCCGGAAAAGGCGGTGGATCACGAGCTGATCGCGGCCGGGCATCCGGATCTGTATTTCGAGCTGGATTCGTTCATGGCGGTGATGCCGACGCATTGGAAGGAAGTGGATAAAGATGCGTGGTTCGGAGTGCGGGCGCTGGCGGTGTCGCAGGCGGTGCAGTTGCGGGAGCAGTTGAAGCGGGTGGGGCGGGAATCCGGGGGCGGGATCTGGCCGGAATACGCGGAGCTGGATTGCTTCGCCTGCCATCACGATCTGGTGGCGGCGAAAGACAGCTGGCGGCAGGAGCGCGGCTACGCGGGGCGGCGACCGGGGAACGCGGCGTTCAATTTATCGCGCTTCGTGGTGTTGCGGAGGGTGGTGCAGGAAGCCGACGCGGGCGCGGCGCAACAGCTTACGGCGGAGGTGGAGAAAGTATCGGCGATGGTGACGGCGCTGGGGACGGATCGCCACCAGACCGCGACGGAGGCTGCGAGCGCGGCGGCGGTGGCGGAGCGGGTGGCGGTGCGGTTGAACGGGATGACGTTCGATCCGGCCATGACGCTACGTCTGATGAAGGGCATTAGCGGGGAAGCCGAGGGCCTCGCCGAGCAAGGCGAGCGAGCGGCCGAGCAGGCCACCATGGCGCTGGATTCGTT
>CAZZHN010000218.1:0-7567 GCA_964654065.1 uncultured Solibacteraceae bacterium | reverse complement strand
GGTCGCCTCCAACCTCGATCCCAAGGTCACGTTTCTCCGCCTGCTGGATGCCGCGCGCGATCTCGATCCGGATTTCGTAGCCGCGATCCGCCAGTTCCGCAGCGAAGGCACCAGCGCCAAAATCAACCTCGCCCTGTCCGGCCTGCCGCGCTTCACCGCCTGTCCGGAGACTCCTGGCCCGCAGCACCGGGCCACCATGCACATCTGTCCCAGCGTGGAGTATGTGGAACGCGCCTGGGATGACGCCAAGTACGGCCGCCCCTCCGCGCGCCCGCTGCTTGAGCTCACCATTCCCACCATGTATGACCCTTCGCTGGCGCCCGCAGGCAAGCACGTGATGGGTATCTTTCTCCAATACGCGCCGTACACGCTGCGGGAAGGCAGCTGGGACGAACTGCGCGAGCCCTTCGGCGACCGCGTCGTCTCCCTGATCGAAGAATATGCCCCCGGCTTCGGTTCGCTGGTCGAGCACCGGCAGGTGCTGTCGCCGCTCGATCTGGAGCGCCGCTTCGGCATCACCGGCGGCAACATCTTCCATGGTGAAATGAGCCTCGACCAGATGTTCGTAATGCGCCCCGTGGCAGGTTGGGCGCGGTACCGAACTCCGGTTCGCAGCCTGTATTTATGCGGCTCCGGGGCGCATCCGGGCGGCGGCGTCATGGGCGCTCCCGGCTACAACTGCGCCCGCGAGATGCTCAGGGCGAGATAGACCCGCGGTGCACACGGAAACAAGGGCAAGCTAAAGCGTGCCCTACCAAGACCTTGCGTGCGCCGGTAGGGCACGCTTTAGCTTGCCCGTAACAGAAAGGAAAGCTTTGCGGCCACCTGCGAGCCGCACAATCTCCCTACTGCTTCGCGGCGGTACTGCGCTTCTTGGCAGCTGGGTGCGCCGCCGGCACGGGGCAGCGGTAGCCCAGGTCGGTCAGCCTGGAGCAGGCCTGGGCTGCCAGGTTGTCCTTGGGGAAACGCTGGATCAGATCCCGGTACTCCTTCTGCGCGTCGGTGCGCCGACCCATTTTCACCAGGGTGTCGCCCTTGTAAAACAACGAGCCGGCTGTCTTGTTGTTGTCCGAATACTTCTCCAGCACCGCGTCGAAATCCTGCAGCGCGGTGGGATAGTCCTGTTGCGCGAAATGAATGGTGCCGATGAAATATTGCGCGTTGGGAGCGAGATCGGTCGAACCGAAACAGCGCAGGTAATCGCCGAACTCCTGCAGCGAGACATCGAGCTTTCCGCCCTCCCGGTCGCGCCGCGCGTTGTTGTACAAATCCGTGGAGGAGCTGGGGCAGGGATCCATGGCCGCAGCGCTGGGCCCGCCTCCCGGGCTGCCCGCCGTAGCCGGCGGCGCAGGAGCCGGAGCCTGCATCACCTTCACCGCGTTATTCAGGTCGGTCAGCTGCGCCTGCACCTTTTCCACCAGGCTCGTGAGGTCCGTCACTGACTGCTGCAGGGTGCGGAAATCGCTCGCCATGTTGTCCATGCGCGTGGAAAGGCCGACCACCGGCGCCACCACCTTGCTTTCCTGTTGGGAGATGTTCTGCGCGAAGCTGCTCTGGATGACGGCAACCGCCGTGTTGGCGCGGTTAGCGGCGTCCACAGCCTGCTGCACCAGCACGGTGATGGCGGCGAGCTGCTTGTCCTGCGACTGCTGGAGCTGCCGGACCTGCTCCTGCAGCAGCGCCACATCGCGTTGCAGTTCCTGCATTTCCTTGCTGGCGGCGCCGAACGCCACGATGGGCGCGCCGGCGAGGATCAAAACACACAGACGTCGAAGCATAGAACTCCTCTTTGAGAGCGGAAGGGGGCGGACGCGCGCCCCCTTCCGGTGTTGCCGCGCCCCAGCGGGCGTCTACTGGCCGGTCGAGAAATGGACGCGCCGGTTCTTCTGCCAGCACGCCTCATTCTGCTCGGTGCACTGCGGACGCTCCTTGCCGTAGCTGACGGTTCTCAGCTTGTCGGCCGGAACACCCAACTGCACCAGGAAGTCCTTGGCCGAGCTGGCGCGCCGGTCGCCCAGACCCTGGTTGTACTCCGCCGAGCCGCGTTCATCGCAATGACCTTCGATGGTCACGATCGCGCTCGGAAAGTCCGCGATGATGGTCTTCAGCGTGGCGGCATCCTGCGTCAGCGCAGTTTGCGCGTCCGCCCGAATGTCGGTCTTGTCGTAATCGAAATACCCATCCTGCAGTTCCGCGACCCAATCCGGCAGCGTCTTCGTCGGCGCCGGCGGCGGCGGTGGAGGCGGTGGCGGCGGCGGCGCCGACACATTGACGGTCGTGCTGGCGGTGCTGCTGCCGCCCGGCCCGGTCGCGGTTAATGTGTAGGTCGTCGAGTCAGTCGGCGATACGCGGCGGCTGCCCGAGTTCTGCACGGCGCCGATCCCCTGGTCGATGGAAACGCCGGTCACGTTGCCGGAAACCGTCCAGCTGAGCACGGACGACTGGCCGCTCAGGATGGAACTGGGATCCGCCCCAAACTGCGTCACTGACGGCGCGGGCGGCGGAGGTGGCGGCTGTACCACGGGCGCGGGCGGCGGCGGCAGTGGCGGCGCCGGAGCCTTCTTCTTGCAACCGCTGGCGAACATCGCCAGCGAGAGTGCCAGGGTGATGAGAGTGATCTGTCGTTTTCTGAACATGAACTCGCCTCCTGATTTCATTTACAGTCCCCACGCAGGGCTGTAATTCAGCCCGTCGCGCGTGAGTTGCTGCTGCGCGGTACCATCCGCCAGCATGCTCCAAATCTGTGAGCGTCCGGTGCGGTTCGACATAAAGGCCAGGTGCGCGCCATCCGGCGCCCAACTGGGGTTTTCGTTCCGGCCCTGATCGTGTGTCAACTGCAGGTACTGCCGCGAAGCCACGTCCATGGTGAAGATGTTGAAGTTGCCCTGCGCATAACCGCGCGTCCAGGCATAAGCGATCAATTGCCCGTTCGGATGCCAGTTGGGGTTTGACGCCTCGCCTGTGCCGTCTGTCAGCCGCTCGAGGTCCGCGCCGTCCATATTCATCATGTAGATCTGCTCCGGCCCCGACCGGCCGGAGGAAAACACGATCGTACCGCCTGTTTTTGGGTTCACCTTAGGTTCGGTGTCGATAAAGCCGCCCGACGTTATCGGCCGAAAGCCTCTGCCGTCCACACCCGCCAGGAAGATCCGGCAGCAGCGTCCCGCCGAGGAAGAGTAAGCAATCTGCTTGCCGTCCGGCGTGAACGAAGGTTGCCCATTCATCGAAGCAACCTGATTGTAAAACCGCAAATCCCGGACCGGATCTACCGAAAACACAAATATAGCAGGTGTACCCTTGGCGTAGCTAGTGAATGCAATTCTCGAGCCGTCGGCCGAAACCGAAGGCTCAATCGAGATCGTATTGAAGCGCGTAATGATGTGCTGGTTCTGGCCGTCGAAATCCATGGCCCAGATTTCCTTGGGGCTCTTGAAGCTGGCCTCGTGGACGAAATAGATGTGGGTGCCTGCCAGGCTTTTTCCGCCGAATAGCTTCAGAATGTCGGCGGCGAATTCATGCGCCATTTGCCGGGCGCCCTTCTCGTCAGCGGTCGAGGCCAGGTACCGCTTGCCGATCATCTGTGCGTTGGCCGGCGTATCGCGGCTCAAGTCGAACAGGTTGCCGAACAGCATCAGCACGCCGTTCTGCTGCGCCGCATAGCCGAAAGCAAGGTAGTTCGCGGCCGCCGGCGGGCTCGACCAGTCGCTCATCCAGAACCCGCCGCCATTGGGCGCCGCCACCAGTTCGCCGTGCCGCGAGCGGGGTGCTTCGGTGGTGGACGGAGGCTGGCGAAAATCCGCCGGCTGCTGCGGAACGGTCCTGGGATACAGGGTCTTCGGCACCGTCGTGAGCATGCCGGAGCCCGTCAGGTCGTCCCACAAAGTCTGGTTGAAAGCGCCCATCACGCCTTGCGCCGCGCCGGTGCCGCGTAGATCCGGAACCGCAATGCGCGGAATCTGGCCGGCCTTGCTGACCACCGCTTTAATGTCCGGCCCCTGCTGCGCTTCCACTATCATCAGCGCGGCGGCTGACGCCGCCAGTATCCACGCGAGCTTATTCATGGTTTCCTCACTTTAGGCTGAACCGCAGCTCCACTTCCGCGTCGTTGCGCGGGTACTGGGGTGGCAGCGCAGGGAAGGGCGAGGCGTCCCAAATCGCGCGCTGCGCTGAAAAATCCAGCGGCGCGTTGCCGCTCGGCTGGGTGATGTGGACGTGGCTCACTGAGCCGTCCCGCTTGAGGGTGAAGGTCACCGCTGCCACCTGGGTGGCGTTCCGCAGGTCGCTGGTGCGCCAGGCTCGGCCTACCTTGTCCACAATCAGCTTGGCATACCAGCCGAACTGGTCCCCAAAAGGCGAACTGTCTCCCACCCCGACCCCGCCTCCGCCCTGCAGGCCGTACATTTGCGAGCTCACCCGCTGCCCGGCTTCGCTATAAAGCTGGTTGGGACGGTCCTGCTGCTGTGCGCGAAACTTGTTCGGCGTGGAGGATTCCATGGTGTGTTTCTGCACATCGCGGCCTCTCAGCGGGATCGCATCCGGTTCCGGCGCCCGCACGTGCGTCTTGGGCTGCGCTTTCGGCTGGGGCGGCGGCGTCGGTACCTGCGATTCGGTCTGGTTGGCCACCGGATTCTCCGGCGCCTGGCGCGCCGGCAGCGGAATGCGCGCCACCGGGTTCACCGCCACCGCGCCCATGCCGCCTCCCGTCGGGCTGCCCCACTGCTCCGCGTGGTGGCGAAAAACAACCCCGTAGAACAGCAGCACCAGCACCAGCGCGGCGTGAAATCCCAGCGAGCCCACAAACCAGCGGGCCAGGCGATCCTGTTGATCGAGGATGTCGACGTGCGCAGCCATCACCTTCTGCCTTCGCGCGAGCTCTCCTCCGGTTGCGTCACCATGTTGACCTGGAATCCGCCGGCGCCCAGTTCCGCCGTCACCTGCGCGATCACGTCCCAGATGGCCTCTTTATCCGCGCTCACGTAGACGCCCTTGGCTTTGCCAAAGCGCTGGTGTATGGCTGCGGACAGATCGAAGATGTTGGTCGCCTTGCCATTCAGGTACGAGGTGCCGTCTTTGGTGATGCTGACCACAGGCATTTCCTGCGCCGTGTCCTTCACGTACCGGGTGTGTGGCACGTCCACTTCCAAACCGAACTGCATGACGTGCGCGGTCAGCATGAAGATGATCAGCAGCACCAAAAGGATGTCGACAAACGGTGTGATGTTGATCTCCGCCAGGGAGGTGCCCCCACGGCGCCGCGAATTATGACCGTTGCCGCCGCTGGAAGAAAACGCCATGGTTACTCGCCGAAGCTGCGCTCCGCCAGATTCAGGAACTCGAGCGCGAAATCGTCCAGCCGGGCGCCCATCTCGCGGATGCGGTTGCCGAACAGGTTGTAAAACAGTGCCGCGGGAATAGCGGCAAATAAACCCAGTGCTGTGGCGACCAGCGCCTCGGAAATGCCGGGACCTACCGCCGCCAGGCTGGTGGCGCCCTGCTGGCCCAGCGCGTTAAATGTGCGAATGATCCCCAACACGGTGCCCAGCAGGCCGATGAACGGCGAAACCGAAGCGGTGATCGCCAGCCAGTGCATGTTGCGCTCCAGTTTGGCCACTTCTTCGCTTACGCCCAACTGGAGCGCGCGCTCCAGCGCCGTGCGGTTGCTGAGCCGTCCGCGCGCCTTCACCTGGCGCTCCGTTTCTTCGTAGCCGAAGTCGAAAACGGAAACCAGCGGCGATGGGCGGTTTTGCTCGCTGGCTACCATCACCGCGTCCAGTGCCGCCGCCTTGCGGAACGCCCGCAGAAAGCGTGAATTGGTCTTGCGCGCGCCGGCGAGAGCGCTCAGCTTGGCGAAAATCACCGTCCAGGAGAAGATGGAAAAGATGATGAGGGTGACCAGGACCACCCAGCCCGCGGGCCCGGATGCCTGAACCATCTGCACGAGATCTGTCTGAAGTAAGAAGGCAACGGGAGCTTCGAAACTCAATTCGTCTCCTCTCTAAAATCTATCACATAGACGCTCTGCACCGAAGAAAAGGCGACGTTTTCGGTGAAAGAACGGCGAATCAGCCGGCTGCGCTCACTTTTGGGCCGAAATCATCCGGAAATCAGCCAAAACATGACACTGGGAAGTTGTTTTGCCGGAGAGCGCCCTAAACGCTTATGCATTCTCGTCGCGCCAGCGGTAGGACAGACGATCGGTTTCTGTCGTCTGTCAACCTCGCCGTGCCCAGGCCGGCGGTGGCAGACCACGAACAGCGATGGTCTGTCCTCCCTTTCGCGAAGCAGGAGCTTGCGGCCGGCCGCCCTCAGTGCGTCATGGCATACACGATGTTGTTGACGCCGAGACGGATGGCGAGATCGGCGAACTTGGCGGGGTAATACGGGTCGTCGGCATACTCCCAGGCGTCGCCGATATCGGAGTTATAGGAAATGGCGACAATGATGCGGCCCTGGCTGTCGTAGATGGCGCGCCAGTGAGCGCCGCGGCTGGACGGCCCGTTATTGGATTTATATCCGGCGCGGAGGTGGGCTTCGCCGGGTACCTGGACGCGATCGGTGAGGTCGTAGACGGTGTGAAAAACGGGATCGTCATCGGGGATCTCGCGAATCGGAAATTCGGGCAGCGCTTTGCGGATGCGCGACTCGAATTCCGCCCACTCGGCGTCGCCGTGGAAATCGTCCGCCATGAAAAAGCCGCCGCGCAGCAGGTACTCGCGCAGTTCCTTCCCTTGCCGGTCGGTGAGGCCCCACTCGCCCACCTGCACGGCGTAGAGCCAGGGCCAGTCGTAGGCGTCGCCTTCGTCCAGATTGACCGGCTGCTCGGCGGATCGGACATGAATTCGTGTGAGGCGGCGCACGGCGAGAGAAAAATGCCGGTCGGCGCGCGGAAAATCCTGGGTCCAGAGAGAAACGCCGACGTGCCAGTCCAGGTCGCGGTAGCGATAGCCGTTGAGCGGGCCTGGAGGGTACATCAGGCGGGCGAAAGCCCACTCGGTAGCTTCGCGATAGTCGGGCGGCAAAGGCACGTCGCCAATGCCGTATTCCACGCCATTGAACTGCCGGAACGGGCGCTGGAAGGCGGATAGCGCAGACAGGCAGGCGAGGCCGCACGCGAACCACTTGAGCAGATGGCCAGCACGCATCGCGCCCCTCTTTGGTTTGAGGATAGCAGAGGCGCGATGGATGGAATCGCCGCCGCAGCCCGCCTGTTACAGCGGGCCGCGAGTTGATCCGGACGTGGCCTGACTACAGGCCTTTCTTGGCCAGGAACGCGATCAGGTCGACCACGCGGCAGGAATAACCCCACTCGTTGTCGTACCAGCTCAGCACCTTCAACAGGTTGCCGTCGAGAACCTTGGTCATCTGCCCATCCACGATGGAGCTATTCGGGTTGTGCAGCATATCGGTGGAGACCACAGGATCGTCGGTGTAGGCGAGGATGCCCTTCAGCTCGTGCGAGGCGGCGTGCTGGAAGGCGGCGTTCACTTCTTCGGCGGTGGCATTTTTCGCCAACAGCGCGACCAGGTCCACCACCGAAACGTCCGGCGTGGGAACGCGCATCGAGTAG
>CAZZHN010000217.1:0-7626 GCA_964654065.1 uncultured Solibacteraceae bacterium | reverse complement strand
CGTCCGGGGCGCCGGCCGAGGGCGGCATGAGGATCATGACGAACGGGGTGATGACAACGGTCAACCTCGGCCAGCGGGCCTGGTCACCGGGAGACCGGAGAACACGCGTTAGGCACTCAGTTGGGATAGTATCCTTCCCTGCTTCGCACGGTGCAATCCTTGTAGTCTTTCGCTCCGCTCAGGGAGACCTGAATTTCGCGCCATCCCTCATCCTTGGTCTCGGGCGGCCGGTAGGCCAGCAGGTAGGCATGCTGCAACTCGGAGGAAATGTCCTGAAAGATCTGAGCGGCCTCGTGCGCATCTTTTGCCCCGTAAGTTTTCCCTCCAGTCAGGCGGGCGATCTCCTTCAGGCGGTTCATAAGCTCGTGGCTGTCGCGGGCCTCGCCCTGCGCCACGGTGTACAGAGGGATTCCTGACTTCTTCGCCCTGTCCTCCGCCCGCTGGGCATTGAGGACGCTTGCGTTGTCATCGCCATCAGTGAAGATAACCACCGCTTTCTTACCGGAATGGCTGCTGATGTCGATGGTCACGTGCGTGATCGCGTCAAATAGGGCAGTCCTGCCAGCGGCGCGCGTGCGCATCACGGCCCGCTTAGCCGCAGCGCGGTCTTGGGTAAAGTCCTGCAGCAGATCCAGCGACGTACTAAACCCGTAAATCGCTACCGAGTCTTCTTCACGAAACTCGTCGATGAGGCGGCTGATGGCGTTCTTTACCATGGGCAGCGAGTCGCGCATGCTCCCGGTCGTGTCCAGCAGTATGGCGCAGGTCAGGCCGCCGGTATTTCCTTCGAACGCCGCAATCGATTGTGGCTGGCCGTTGTCACTCACGCGAAAATGTTCGCGCGGGATCCCGTCGAGATAGCGGCCTTTGTGGTCGACTACGGTGGCATATACTTCCACCATTCGGGCCTCGGTTCGAAAGATCGTGGGAGCGTCCTGCGGCTGAAGCGGCATCCCCAGCGCCAAGAGAGACGCAAACACTATTAAAGGTTTCATTTCTCGCCAGGTATTGCGGCCGCAACCGCGGTTTCATTGAGTCCCGCGAACGCCTGCAGCACGCCCCGCCAATCGTGTAAGTCCATCATCGTCATTCGCTTCAGCGCTTGAAATGCGATTGGCTGGCCAAGCACGTTCAGTGCTGCTGGTGGGATGCCGGCACTATCCGCGAAATCTGCTAAATACAACTTGAATTCAGCCGACCGCTGCGCCAGCTTGTACGGCATCAGTAGCCGTTCGTACTCGTCGTAGGGGCCCGCCGCTGCCAGGTGAGGATGGCTGCATCCCTGCAAGTCCGGGGCGCTGGCGCCCAGCCATTGCAGCCGTGTATCATCGGCCGGATCGGCCGTATGGCGCAGCGCCGCCGTCACCGGCGAGGCCCAGGCATCCGCCGGGTAGCGCTCCAGGTATCGCTGCGAGAGGAAATACAGGTCTCCGAGCGTCACGTCCTTGAAGGCGCTGTTCCAGTTCCGCGCCGCAATCGCATCCAGTAGCTCAGCCCTGCGTGTCGGCGAAAGCAGGCCGGCGGTATCCTCCTCCAATCCGGCGAGTAGCTTGGCGTCGGCGCCGGCGTGCAGAATCCATTCCCGAGCCAACCGGAGCCGCAATCCAAAAAGCATCAGGTCCTGCTCGCTGAGCCGGTTCCAGTCCGTAGCGCGCAAGGACCCGATCTGTGCGGCTGCCACGGCGCCTGTGTTTGCCGGCGGCTCGGATCCGGCAAAGGCCACTTTGCCAGCGGTAATTGGGAAGTTCGCAAAGCCACCCTCAAGGTAGCTGCCCAATCCTTCGCTGGTGGATATTAGATCTGAATCCGTGAACACGGCTTGTTCTCCGGGACCGAGTTTCACGAACTGATGTTTGCGCAGGAGCAGCGGGTCCTGCGACACCAGCAGGTCGTCCGGGCTCAAGAAATAGGCGTAAATGGCTCCGGCGAGCGCCAGCTTAACTTGCGGGCCAATCACCGCTTCCAGTTCCCCCACAAGTTCATCAACATCCTTCTGATTGACCTTCTTCTTCGCCAGGCGTTGCTTCAGGTGAACCATCAACTCCGTTGTCTTCGCTTCGTCATATTCCATCGCGACTTTGCGGTCGATCTCGGTCAGCTTCGTTCCCTTCGGCGGCACCACGGTGAAAAGCTCCGCGCGCATCGCGTCCAGCGCATTGGCGTGGTCTATAGCCAAGCCCCGCCCATGCGCCAGATCCTGCAGCCGGGCATCGAAGTCCAACAGCGTCTTGAGTGAGGTGACCTTCTGCAGGCGTAGCACCTTTCGAAACTGGGCGCTGCGCGCGGCATATGCATCGACTTCATGATGCGAGCCATCGAGCTCAAAAGAAACCGTGCGGCCCGCGCCCAAGAGGG
This sequence comes from uncultured Solibacteraceae bacterium, assembly GCA_964654065.1. Classification (GTDB taxonomy): domain Bacteria; phylum Acidobacteriota; class Terriglobia; order Bryobacterales; family Bryobacteraceae; genus Bog-375. Next base: position 5,271 of record CAZZHN010000217.1, on the reverse strand, counting down.
CGCGCTCGAGGGCCCGGTCCGCATCGGCGTCCACCGGCTTGGGCGCGGCGCGTTGGATTAGCTCGCGAACACTCTCCAGCGAAGCAACCGTGTAGCCCGCCGGCGAATTCGCTTTGCCGAAACGTACGCAAACCTGGTCGAATAACCCGGCGGCCGTTGGCGCGTCCAGCGCGCCTGCCTGCTGCGCCAGCGAAATCAGCTCAGTCAGCGACTCAAGCTCCCCCAGAATAAGGTTCAGCTCAACTCTCGGTGTGCTTCGGAGTTGTTCCGCCAGCCCGAAGAAATGCTCAAACTGCACCTGCCCCAGCCCGGTCAAAACCGCAAAATACGGGTAGAACGGTTTATCAAGCCCGTAGTTCTGCGCCAGCAGCAGCGCGGATGCTTCGTCGAGCGGATCGGAACGGTGTTGGTCGATACGGACCACCGCCACGAAGTGATCCATTTCCGACTGGTTCTCCTGCCCCAGCTTGTAGCGCGTCTTGGCCAGCCGGAGGAGGATCTCGTCCTCCTGATCCGGCGCCGTCACGCGGGAGAGCTTCTTCACCATCTTCGCTGTCTTGGAAGCGGAAGAGGAGTTCCCTTTAGCGAGTGTCCAAACCTCCGGACTTCCCGGGAAAAGTACGCGCAGATCCGAGTCGATCGGTACTTCCCGCAGGAAGGATGTGAACGAAAAGTTTCGCGACCCTTTCTCCGCTCCCGCCGCCATTTCGCCAGAATCCCTGAAAAGCTCATAGAAGCGCGTCGTCCGCGACAAAGAATGCGTGAAGAAACGCTGATGATCCACGTCCACCTGCCCGAGCGTAGCGAAGAATGCCAGCAGTTTGCCGTCGTCCTTTTCCAGCAGCGCATGAAAGAAATGGTTGGGCGCGGCAGGCGCAACGCCCACCAGTTTCGTCCAGATTGGTTCCGCGGCCTCACCGCCGGGGACTGCCGCACGATCCCCGCGCATTGCAAACGCCGAACCGTGGCGATACAGCAGGTCGGCATGCTTCTCTGCCAGCGTCTTCAGATCGGAGCCGGCCGTCAAGGCCGCTACCGCCCGTTCGCTAATGACGCTCAGCGCGGCGTACGTTTTGGCAACCCGCAGGTCGCTGGTTAGCGCCTCCGCAAATCCACCATTGAACTTGCTCTTGGGAAAGAACGTGCCCATCCAAGCGGATTCGTCGAGCAGCACGGGTGCGCTTTCATCGGTGATCTCGAAGGCAAAGCTCTTGCCTGCCTTCAGAGCGTCCTCCAGGCCCACCGAATCCAGTGCCAGAGCCGAAGCAGTTTCCTGCCGTTGCGCCTGCGAACTTTTCTCGCCGGCCTCCAACTGCACGGCACCCTTGTTGATCTTGAGCTTCCAGCCGAGAATCTCCAAGGCTTTTTCGCTGCGCTGCAGACTCCTCTTGTCCGCCGCTGAAATAACAACTTCAGTAGCGTCCCCCTTGCGGGTACCCGCGGCCCTGAGGTCCGCGACCTCTTGGAAGTAGCGGCGAATGTCCTCCAGATAAAGGCTCCGCGACTTTTGGTCCAGGTTCGCGGTCATGTCCACCAAGGTTCGACTGTATCCGGCGAAGAACGTCTGCGGCGACTGGACATGACAATGGGCGATGAATGCCAGCGCCTCAAGCCCTCCCGAAACCGTCGCCCCAGCATTGGACTTCGTCACGCTTTCAGCCAGCCAGTTGGAAACGGCCGACTTTCCGGAGCCGTTCAGGTGGGGACGGAAAAAGGCTGCTGCCTGCGCATCGCGATCCCTTACCGCGACCTCGAGCCCCCGCTCCGCCGCCTGCTCGACTTCGGGCGAACCGGCAGCCGCCTTCTCGCGGGCCAGCACTAGCGCCTTGTAGGCCGGCGCCGCCAGTCCGGAAATGTCCTCCATTTCCGCCAAACGTGCCAGCAGGGCGACATCCTGAACCGATCGCGATGCGCTCCGCAGTGTCTCTCGCGCGTCGAAGAAGCGCTGCTGCTTTTCCAGCCCCTCCGACTTCAACAGATAGAGCCGCGCCGATTGTGGCGCCGCGGTCAGCCCCGCGGCGGCCGCCGCCAGGCTCTCGGCCACTGCGCCGCTGTCGAGCAACAGCCGCGCCACCCGAAAGTGCGCCGGCTCCAAGCCCGGATCTGCTTCTATCACCTTCTTCCAAACGGCCAGCGACTCGTCGGGGCGATTCAACCGATCGAGAAACTCCGCGTACCGGCGTCGCGTTGCGGCATCGGCGGGCAGGGCCGCGGTCACGATCCGGATGTGGCCCAAAGCCTGTTCGGCCTCGCCGCTGTTCAGATAGAGCTCAACCAGCGTCGTGCGGCGTCCGAGATCCCTCGGTTCCAACGCCAGCCCCTTTTCAAGCGAATCCGCCACCCTAGCCCGATCCCCCAAGCGCGCTGCAACGTCGGCTCGCGTGAACCACAACGCCGTATTGCGGGCGTCGAGCGCCAGGGTTTCCTCCAGAAACGGAAGCGCCCCGCGGTCGTCGTGCCGAGCCAAGTAAATCCGAGCCAGCTCCTCGCTCACCACCGAACCGCCGACCTTGCCATCGCGGGCCCGACGCAAAGCCGGCTCGGCTCCGTCCAGATCACCCGCCACAAAACGGTAGTGCCCTAACTCAGCCTGGAGACCGGCGTCGCGCGGCTGAACTTCGGCCAGTTCCCCCAGCAATTTGGCGGCAGCTTGGTAATCTTGTCCGCGACGATAGTAGTCCGCCCCCGTGCGAAGAGCAACACTATCACGCGCGTTGATAGTCAGTGATCGCTCCAGCGCAGCCCGCATCTGTTGCGACTGCCCGCCGTCCGGCTTCTCCACACGTCCTAGGTCGGCCACTTGCCGCTCAAGCGCCAGCAGCTCAGTGTATTCCTCCAGGTTGGGTAAGACCGTTCCCGGCGCTGCGGCGAGCACGGGCAGATCAACGACGTTGGCGCCAGGCGTGCGGCCGGGCATTTTGGCGCCGTATAACACGAAACCACGGCTGAGCGGAGCCGCCGGCCAAGTCACTTCGGTCCACGGCCCATCTCCGGGTGGCCCCGCCGAATCGCTCAGCGCGTCCCCCGCGGCGGCTCCGCCGGTGTTCTCCGCAACCGAAGCCCAAAATAACGATTGCTCTGCCCCGGGATTCCAGTAACTCACACGCAGTTTCTGCTCGCAAAAGCTCGATGAAACCCACGCCCGCGCATAGTCGCGTGTGTCTGCTTCAGGCTCAGGAATCGGGCCGGCCAGAATCACTGAAGACCAGTTGCCGCCAAGGGCGGTGACAGACGCCACGATCTTGGAGTAGAGGTGAGCTGGCGCCGGGACTATATCGTCTACCGTGACCAGCGACTGGTGCACCGCGTTGCGCCAAGCCAGGACACTCTCAAACGGCCCCGCCGACGAAAAGCCATCCCCGTTGAATGTCAGAAGAGTGAGAGGCGTTGCCTTTCCCGCGATCCTGTACAGCGCGGCGAGTTCCGAGACCATGCTCGCGCGCCGATCGGCGGCAATCAAGCTCGGAAAAACCGCGATGACGACCCCAGGAGCCGGTTCGACGGTCGCTGTTTTCGGCTGTACCGGGCCGTAAAACGATTCGAGGGTCCCGACCCGTTCTGGACCGCCGCGCACCAGGCACGGTTGCGCGAATAGTGGGAACAGAAAGAAAACTCCGCCTAGTAACGGAAGAAAAAGCCTCCGCATTGTGTTTCGCTGGTCCGGTGCCGCCTCCCATCGGCGATTTCCTGACTAGTCCCCGGTGGAGGTTCCGTTCAGTATACACCGCCGCAGCGCCGAACAACTGGCCCTCAAGAAGGGAGACACGGTGACGGCGATCATCAAATCCACAGAAGTGATTTTGATGAAGGATTAGCCGAAGTACCGTGGCGGCGCCGTAGGCAGCTGTCCACCTCTTATATCGGTTTGTCGACCCATCCTTCACCGAGTGCAGCTTCGGCTTGGGCATCGTATACAACGACGGCATTCTTGGTCGGGTGATATTTCCACCGTGGATAGTCGCGTTGCGGCTCCACGGGCTGGGACCCCTGCGGAGGCGCCGCAGGAGGCCGCGCCATTGTCTGAGCATTGCGCCCGACGCAGTGCGCCGCAGCCTGAGTCGCGCTAGGGCAGGGAGTGTCACATCGCGGGCAGGGACGAGGCTGGAGCGGCCGACCACCACCGAACCGTTTGCGCTGGGCGGCCATCCCTCTGGCTTCCTACCGGGTCAGTTTGCGCACCAATTGACCTCCCTATCCGATCATAGCAGTTGCAATTAACAACATAATAGCAGTTCCCAGCAAACTGCTATTTGCGGCACGGGGAACACACCATCCGGTCGCGCTCGATCGATGCCTGTCCGAGAGATCGTTTCGGGATCAAGCACCTGACGAAGTGGCAAGCATCTCGGCCGCGGTAAGGGCGTAGATCGCGGTGCACTGCGCGATTCTCGTGGCCGGGACGAACTCATTCGGACCATGGGCTACGGTGAGCAAACCCGGTCCGTACGCAAATGCCGGGATTCCGCGTTGAGCGTAAAACCGCGTTTCGAGCAGCCCCGGGCATAGCTCGAACTGCGTCGGCCGGCCAGTTACCTGTTCGATGCTCCTAGCCAATGCGTCCGCAAGCGGGGCGTTCTCCGAGGTCCCCGCCGATTCGCCCTCCTGTAATACTTCCACCGCCAGATCGGGCTGATCGAGCAACGCGAGCAAACGATGCTTCTCTTCTCCGAGGCTTTCTTCTGGATTGATTCTTCGATCCACCGTGAACGAGCACGACTCCGGCACGACATTGAAGCTCGAGCCCGACTCTACTTGCCCGCCGAGCATCAGAATGGAGCGTCGCATCGCATCCGGAGCGATGTCGAACGCGGTGACTCTGGTTTCCACTTCGCGCTTCAATTCGAGAAGAGACCGCGTGACTTCCAGCATCCGCTCGAAAGCGTTGATCCCTTCAGTCTGGCGGCCGACGTGGGCGGATTTTCCCCTCACCGTTACCTTCAAAGTGATCGCGCCACGATTGGCGCTCCACACCGTGTCTCCGGTCGGCTCGGGCGTGAGCATGCCGATCGCATTGCGGCCGAGCAACCCCTGTTCAGCGAGATAGCGCGAGCCCCGGTGACCAGCGGTCTCCTCGTCCGGGACGAAGACGAGTCCGATGCGTCCATCGAGCACAGCGCCGCAATCGCGCAGCGCCTTTGCGGCGTAGATCATCGCGGCCAGACCGCTCTTCATATCGGACGACCCGCGTCCGAACAGGTTCGGCCCCTTGAGGATCGGATCAAATTGCTCGCGATTCTGTGCCGGGACAACGTCGTAGTGTCCGCTGAAGTA
>CAZZHN010000216.1:0-7721 GCA_964654065.1 uncultured Solibacteraceae bacterium | reverse complement strand
GTAGTACGTCGTAAAACGCTGTTTCGGTGGATGGAAACAGTGGAGGCGCAGTGTTAGCATCGTCCACATGCCAGAATTCGATGCCTACGGCGCAGGAAAGCGAAATTTCAATGCGTCGAAAGCGATTTCAGTGTGGCAGCCTAGGCGAACGCAAGCACGGCGGCGTACGTGTCTGGGTTGCCCAATGGTGGGAAAACGGGGCTCGCCGCTCAAAGGTTTTGGGGCGGTGCGCTCAAATGAGCAGGAGCCGAGCGGAAACTCTTCTCGCGGCCATCCTGAGGCCAATCAACGAAGGCACGGCCCCAGTAGCAAGGCCGGTCCTGACGTTTCGAGAGTTCGTCGAGGGAGTCTATTTCCCGCACTGTCGCCGAACCTGGAAGGAGTCAACAGGGACCACCACGGTTCCAATGATCAAGGGCCATCTTCTGGAGGCGTTCGGAGAGCGGTCGTTGGGAACTATCGGCAGGAGTGAAATGCAGGATCTCCTCGAATCCAAGGCGCCGGACCAGTCGAAAAGCGTGGTCAGCCACCTTCGCTGGGCTCTGAACGGCATCTTTAAGCTGGCAGAGGCGGACGGGCTCGTCGACCACAATCCGGCTCAGGAGTTGCGCATCCCGAAAACCTGCAAGCCGGGGCGGGCCATACGGACGTTGACTGTGGAAGAAGTCAACCGTTATCTCGATGTGCTCGATTTACGTGAGCACTTGATTGCGCGCCTGGCAATCTTCGAGGGCCTTCGCCCAGGAGAGATCTTGGCGCTGCGATGGGGCGCCATGGAGAGCGATGTATTCTTGATTCGGCAGCGTGTCTATCGGGGCAAACTTGATACGCCAAAAAATGGAAAGACCCGCGAAGCAGCTTTGTCCGATCGAACTCTTGCCGACCTCCGGAGGTGGCGTAAACTCGCGCGCTCAACGGCCACCGACGCCTTCGTTTTTCCTTCCGAGAATTCAGCTTCGCCGCTCGATCGGGCGAACGTGTGGAGCCGCGGGTTCGCACCGCGGCTTGAGCGGGTGGGCCTGCAATGGGCCACATTCCAGGTCCTGAGAAGAACCAATGCCGGCCTCGCACAAAAGGCCGGCGTCGATGCCAAAGTCTCGGCCGATCAGCGCGGCCACGGGCTTGGCGTGAGTATGGAGGTGTACACGATTTCGGACCGCCAGCTAAAGCGCGGGGCGGTCAATAAGGTCGATTCCTCGGTGGATCGAAAACCTCAACGGAAGCTGTCTGCGCGAAGGACTCCAGCGGCTTAATGGAGTAAACGGAGTAACGGTTGAAAACTCACCGGTGCGTAAACCCAAGAAAAGATGGAGCGGGAGACGGGGTTCGAACCCGCGACGTCCAGCTTGGGAAGCTGGCATTCTACCACTGAATTACTCCCGCGTTCCCTCACTCCCAACTTCCGGAACCGCGTTCCATCTGAATACTGAATGAACACCGTTATTGTATCAGCAAACTCTCACACTGACTCAGAGCCAGCCGGCCGGCTTCTGCGGTTGGCAAGGCCTGCCGGCGGCCACGGCGCTGGCTGTTCCTGCCATATGGAGCAAATAGTGGCCCGCCGGACGGGAGTTGCCACAGAATTGTAAAATTGGTGACTGTCCAACGTTACCGTTACTTATGTTTTATTCACGCCCCAAGATTGACCCGCTCGGCTGGGATCTCACGGATTGGCCCACGCCGAACGGTTCCCGGTACTTTGAGGCCTTCACCGCCGGCCAGCGGCCCGTCAGCATTCGATTCGGCGGAGGCTGGCTCTCGGTGGAGCGCGGTCCGAAGGGCGCTTCGCTCGACAGCCCCGATATGGAGGAAGTGCTGTGCCTCAGGATTGCCCCTTTCGGGACGATGGACATCGAACCGGAGCAGATCTGCGACATCCTGGGCGTTACCGTCAACGGCAACAGGATTGACTCGGCGGGAGTCAGGACCGGGGCGCGCGGATTTGACTGGTCGGGCCGCACGACCTATTGGGAGAGCACGCACCTGATGCAGCCCGACGGCGACGCGCGAGAGTTTGTCCAGAAGCTCTGCGATGCGTTCCCCGGCTCCATCCTGGTCCAGCCCGAGTGGGGCTCGGGCGGCAGGGCGCGATGCCGGCAAATCAAATTCCTCATGGCATCGCATCGCGTCGCCGCCCTGGGCATCGGGCCTCACGATGCCCGGCTGCGCACGATGTTGACCGGGCAACGGATTACGACCGAGGAATTTGAGAGTACCTTTGCCTATTGCATCGACTTCGTTCGCGACGACTCGCCCACCGATGATCCCACCGGCGCCAGGTACATTCACACCCACGGTGCCAAGGAGCTGGACCTTCAGTACGACGTGACCCACCACCGGCGTTACCGGATTCGAGTGCAATTCCTGACCGGGGACGCCGCAGCGCAATCCCGGACGAAGACGCTGCTGTCCCTCATCGATGCCTCGTTCTGCCGGGGCCTAGAAGCGATCAACCTGCAAACGGGCGACGTGATCACGGAGGATCTTGCCGACGCCACGGATGAAAGGAGCTACAGCGTCGCTCTGCGAGACGAGTGGCTCACTAAGCCGGACCGGTATTTCCTGGTAGGGAGGTCGGTAGCCGGCGACGATTCTGGCTGGGCGCCCGGAACCTTCTGGGGCGCCCGTCCCAACGCCGCTGGCCGGGCCGGTCGCGAAATGTGCTGATCGGCGCCTCCTGTGCGCCTCAGAAAAGGGCGAAAAGCGTAGACTGGCCGCGTATCTTCATATCTTCATTTCCCCTGATCCATCGTGGTCGCGCACGACGCTATGATGCGCAGCAAGTCGGTGAGATCGGTGTTGTCGACCCGGTATAGTTCGAATTGGTCTTGAGTAGTAAGGAACTTAACTTGATACTTCCCGCAGTCGTTTCCTTCGCTGTTCTTGAACACAGTGTTGATTTCAGGGCTGACCGGGACGTGGATAATGCTGTCCACGTCGACCTCTTTCCATGCAGGGCGATCCCATGGTTGTGACCAACTGCTCGCGATTTCGAACCGGTAGCCAAGCGCGACGTCGCCACGCTGTGCGCCCGGCCACAACTCGGCTCGCACGCCTTCCCAAGTCTTATGGGCCAGCATGGAATTCAAAGCCTCCATAGACCTTGGCCCCAGGCTCTCTCTGAATAACCGCGCATCATTGCGCTCCCACGCAAAGATCAACTTATCCAGCGCATCGCGGGGTTCGTAAAAGATATGACAAGATTGTTTGCGATTGAATATTTCCCCGAAGTCGGAGATGTAAGAGGTCAGTCTTAACGACACTGCTACGGCGGAATCGAGATCAAGCTCGATCGTTGGATTCACCATTGTCGGAGTTGAGAGCATTCTCCGTAGACGCGGGAAAGCAGCTCTGCGTGCTATGTGCGCGTAAGCGCTCATGAGCCACGAGCGGCCCAGCCAGAAAGGCGATCGCTCTGCGAACTCAGCGAGGGAATCGAGGGCACTCTCCAACGGCCCTACTGCAACTGGCCCTAGACGGATAAGAGCGTCGTATGCCGCGCGATTATCCTGGTCCGCCTGCGTAAGTGCACACCTGCCACTCGAATCGCTCGCAACGGTGGGATCGGGCCTCCCCAACCGACCGGACTGGTAAGTCAGGAATTGTATCAGCTCCTCCCCGGATTGTTTGGGTGCTTGGCACCAGCCACGACCAACGAGAATAATGACCAGCACCAACGTGGATGAATGGGCAACACGGCCAAAACACGCTAGCATATTAGACACCTTATTGCGATGCCATCACATCAAGGTTGCCGTGCCCACGCCCGCCAAGCCAACCACTGATGCGAACGCTCCCCAATTTATTGTTGGGCAAAATCCAATTGCACCTGTCGATAGGTCGGTAACGGTAGTCGTAGTCGTCATATTCCACTACAGAACTTCGATTGGGGTAACCAGGGACGGTAACCAATTGCACCGCTCAAGGGTGCTTGATTCGATTTTAATTGGTCGGGGCGGGGCGATTTGAACGCCCGACCCCCTGCGCCCAAGGCAGGTGCGCTACCAGGCTGCGCTACGCCCCGACATTTTGTTGCTCTTTTGATTCTAAATCACTTCCTCAGTTTCCGATACTGCCTGCCCGGACCCTTCTTCTGATGAGGCGCTTCGCCAGGATGCAACATCGCTCCCAATCTTCGCCGTCGTCGCTCCCTCCGCCAGCGCCGCGATTTGCGCCGCGCCTTCGATGCGCATAGACTGAGAGACTACTCGCCAGGTTCGTCCGGCCGCTCTTCAGAGATCGGCCGGGCGAGTGCGAGCCGCTCGGCCCCGTCCGCATCGCAACCCCGCTGTCTGAACGTGTCCAACTGTGAAGAAGAAACGATGACCCAGCCTGCACATCAAGACGACGCCAATCATTTCCTCACGCTCGAGGAAATCGGCAAGCTCGCGGCGGAGGGCGGCAAGCCGGCCGAGACCCTCATGAATGTCGTGGCGTTGATCGCCAACCGGTTTCACTCCGACGTATGCTCGGCTTACCTGCTGGAGCCGGATCGCGCCAACCTCGTGCTGGCAGCCACCGTCGGGCTGCGCCCGCAGTGCATCGGCACGCTCCGCCTCGCCTTGCACGAAGGCCTGGCCGGCCTGGTGGCGGAGCAGGTGCGCCCGGTCGCCGTCGAGCAGGTCAAGAATCATCCCCGCTTCAAGTATTTCAGCGAGGCCGGGGAAGACTCCTACCAGTCCTTCCTCGGCGTCCCGCTCATCGATAGCGGCGTTCTGCAAGGCGTGCTGGTGGTGCAAACCATGGAAGCCCGCGCCTTCCGCGAAGATGAAGTCCGCACCCTGGCAGAGGCCGCCGCCCAGGTGGCGCCCGTGGTCAGCGAGGCCCGCGCCCTGGATCGCTTCATCGCGCCCGCTCAGGAAAAACTCTGGTCCCTGGCGCGCAACCTCTGGTGGAGTTGGGACAACGACGCCACCGGCCTCTTCCGCGATCTGGATCCGGTCCGCTGGCGCGAGCTCAATCACAATCCCATCTCGCTGCTCAGCGAAATCCCGCTGGCCAAGCTGGAGCGCCGCGCCTCCGAGCTGGTGCTCCACGGCCGCATCAATTATGCGTATCGCCGCTGGCAGGAATACCTCAAGCTGGACCGGACCTGGGGCGCCGCCAACGCCGGCGTGCTGCGCCCCCGCCCGGTGGCTTATTTCTCCGCGGAGTTCGGGCTGCACGAATCCATCCCCATCTATTCCGGCGGGCTCGGCGTCCTGGCCGGTGATCATATCAAGAGCGCCTCCGACCTGGACATTCCTTTGATAGGCGTCGGGCTGTTCTACGGGCAGGGATACTTCCGCCAGCGGCTCGATTCCCACGGCTGGCAGCAGGAGGAATACCTCCAGACGGACGTCAACCAGTTGCCCATGGAGCCGGCCATCGCGAGCCAGGGCGAGCCGGTCACCGTGACCGTGGACACGCGCAGCGGCGCCATCCGCGCCAAGGTCTGGCGCATCAAGGTCGGCCGCTGCGATCTCCTGCTGCTCGATTCCAACGTGGAGGGCAACCTCCCGGAGGACCGCGAGCTCACTTCCCGCCTTTACGGTGGAGACGGGCGCGTGCGCATCCGCCAGGAGCTGCTGCTCGGAGTCGGCGGCTTCCGCGCTCTGAAGGCGCTCGGGATTACGCCCGGCGTGCTGCACTTGAACGAAGGTCACAGCGGTTTTGCGCTGCTCGAAGCCATCCGCGCCCGCATGCAGGAGGAGGGTATCGGCTTTGACCAGGCGCTCACCCGCGTCTCCCGCGAAGTCGTCTTCACTACCCATACGCCCGTGCCGGCCGGCCACGACCGGTTTTACTCCGGCCTCATGGACGAGCACTTGGGACCGCTCCGCGAGCAACTCGGGCTTTCCCACGACGGGTTGATGTCACTAGGCCGCGAGAACCCTGGCAACGCGCATGAAGAATTCTGCATGACCGTACTGGGCCTGCGTCTCGCGCGCCGCTCCAACGCCGTTTCCGCGCTGCACGGCGAGGTTTCGCGCGCCATGTGGACGGGCCTCTATCCCGGCCGGTCCGAAGACGCCGTCCCCATCGGACACATCACCAACGGCGTCCACGTTCCCACCTGGCTGGCGCCGCAGATGTTTCGGCTCTACGACCGCCACCTGGGGGCCGGCTGGCACGAGAGCAGCGGCGATGCGCGCCTCTGGGAAGGAATCGAAAACGTGGATGATGGCGAGCTGTGGGAAACCCATCTCAGCCTGAAGGCGCGTCTCCTCGAATTTGTGCGCCGCCGCTCCGTGGCGCAGGCCAGGCACCGGGATGAGGCCCCGGAAACGCTCAGAAGGCTCGGCCGCCTGCTGAGCCAGGACGCCCTCACCATCGGATTCGCGCGCCGCTTCGCCACCTACAAGCGCGCCAACCTGGTGCTGCGCGATATCGAGAAACTCGCTTCCATGGTTAACGATCCCAAGCGGCCCGTACAGTTCGTCTTCGCCGGCAAGGCGCACCCGCGCGACGAGCCAGGCAAACGCGTGCTGCAGCAGATCGCCGAGCTCATGCACGACGCCCAGTTTGCCGACAAGTTCGTCTTCATCGAGGACTACGATATCTACGTCGGTCGTCACTTTGTGCAGGGCGTGGACGTGTGGCTGAATAATCCGCGCCGCCCGCTGGAGGCATCCGGCACCAGCGGCCAGAAAGTGGTTCTCAACGGCGGCCTGAATCTTTCCGTGCTGGATGGCTGGTGGGCCGAGGCTTATGACGGGCTGAACGGCTTCGCCATCGGCGGCGGCAGGACGCATTCCAACATGGACGTGCACGACAGCCGCGACGGAGACGACCTGTACCGCGTCCTGCGGGAAGAAGTGATCCCGCTCTATTACCAGCGCGATCACGACGGCCTGCCGCGCGGGTGGATCAAACGCATGAAGCGCACCATCCGCACCCTGGGCTGGCGTTTCAATGGAGACCGCATGGTAATGGACTACACCACGCGCTGTTATGTCCCCGCCGCTGGCGGCACCTCAAGCGATATGACCGTCAGAGCCTGAGGCGCACACGGCGTAGCCGCGGTTGGCGTTGGTTCCAAAACCACCGGCGGCAAGACCGCCGGCGCTACAAGAGGAACGCAGCGTTTGTAGCGCCGGCGGTCTTGCCGCCGGGGCCTCATCTTCGCCGCCTCGCGGCCCCAAAACCGTATACCCCTTCCGCCCCTACTCCATCTTCAGCGTCAGAATCGTCAGCGAATGCGCCGGAAACTTGTAGACGAAGCCGTTTCCGGCGGCGTTGACGGCTACCGTCCGCGCGGCCGGCCGCACCTTCTTGTCGTCCTCAAACGAATTGACCGCTTTCAGGTCGGGGTTGTTCATCTCCCACACTGCGGCCTCGCGCGGCATTCCTCCCGCAGCGCTGTCGATGCGCGCTGTGATATCCATTCCGGAACTGCGGTTCAGAACATTCAGGAACGCCCGCCGCCCCTTCGCGTCCCAGGTCACCGAAACATCCAGGTAGCCGATGCGCCGGCCCTCGTAGTCGTAGGTTGGGCCCGTCACCAGCGCGTTCAGCGACTGGTTGCCGCGCTGCTTGCCATATTCCACCATCGGCCAGTACGTGGTCTGCAGGAAAAGGCCGCTCTTGCTGGTCATCATCGGCGCAATCACGTTCACCAGTTGCGCCAGGTTGGCAATCTTCACCACGTCGGCGCGCCGTATGAACGAGTTGAGAAACATCCCCAGGGCCAGCGCGTCTTCGAAGTTGTAGCGTTCCTCGAGCCCCATGCGGCCCGTCTC
>CAZZHN010000215.1:0-7741 GCA_964654065.1 uncultured Solibacteraceae bacterium | reverse complement strand
ATGAATTCGGGATTAAGGCAGCGTGGCGAGGAAGATGCCCGGCCTTTTCTTACGCGGTTCTTCATAGCTCCACAGAAGAAAGGTCGAGATGACTCTCGACCCTGCACGCCTGAGGCGCGCGCCACGATCGCTACGCGGCGCACTCGCCGCGGCCCAGTTTCAAGGAGAACGCCTGATCGTCGCCCCAGTCCTGGTAGATCTCGGGGAACAGCTCCACGGGCTTGGCGAACTCGCGCGTCAACTCGCGGAAGGTTTCGATTTTGTGGCGCAGAACATACCGGCGGAAGGTTTCGCTTTCCAGACCGTTGGCTAGGAAATGATCCAGCACGCGCACCACGGCGGCCGGGGCGAGCCGTGCCGGAATGGATTGCACCGCGAGGCCAAAACGCATCACGCCTTCTTCGTCATATCCGCCCCCAAGCAGCATCTGGTAGTACGGAATCTCGCGGCCTTCCACCTTGCGCGCGTTGCCGAAGAAGCCGAAGTCTCCCACCCAGTGGTGGCCGCAGGAATTGGGGCAGCCGCTCACCTTGATGGAAAGCTCGCGCACGCGGGGGTCGTCATAACGCCGCAGCGTCTCGCCCAGCGCGGCGCCCAGGTTCATCGACTTGGTGAGCGCCAGGTTGCAGGAGTAAGCGCCGGGGCACGTCACCACATCATCTATATACCGTGCACGTGGCGCCGCCATGCCGATCTCGGCCAGCGCTTCGCGCACTTCCGGCAGCCGGGCGAGGGGAATAAACGGCAGCAGCAAGTTCTGGTCGATGGAGACGCGCAGAGTCCCGTCTCCCGCGGAACTGGCGATGCGCGCCAGCCCGCGCAACTGACTTGCCTCAAGATTGCCTTGCTCCACTCGCACGCGGACGGCCGCATAGCCGGTCTGTTTCTGCCCGGCGACGTTCGTCGCCAGCCACTCGTCGTACCCGGCGTCTCCGGTCGCGCGGCGTCCGGCCAGCGGCAGCAGCGCTCCCTGCCCGAGGGGCTGCGGCTTCGACTGGTAACCGCCGAAGCCCTCTGGCACCATTTCCGGCCACTCGATGCCGCCTTCGGCCCGTATCAACTGGTATTCCTTCTCCACCTGCTCGCGCAGCCACTCGATGCCGCGTTCGCGTAAAACGAACTTCAACCGCGCCTTGTTTTTGTTGCTGCGGTTGCCGTGGCGGTTGAAGATGCGGATCACGGCTTCGCAGCGGTTCAGCAGGCGCTCCTCTGGAACAAACTCCTCGAGTAGCTGCGCTTCCGTGGGCAGCGGCCCCAGGCCGCCGGCCACCAGCATGCGGAAGCCGCGCTGGCCGTCGCGGATCACGGCGCGCAGGCCGACGTCGTTGATCGCGCCCGAAATGCAGTCGCGGCCGGCGCAGCCATCGAAAGCGATTTTGAATTTGCGCGGCAGATTGCTGGTCAGCTCTTTTCGCAATAGTGCATATGCCAGCCGCTGCGCGTACGGCCGCACGTCGAAAACCTCATCGTGCGCAATTCCCGACCATGCGCAAGTGGTGATGTTGCGGACCGTGTTGTAGCACGCCTCGCGATTCGTGAGTCCGGCGTCGGCCAACACATGCATCAGGTCGGCCACGCGCGCCAGCGGGACGAAATGAAACTGGATGTTCTGGCGCGTCGACAGGTGCCCCCGCCCGCCCCCGAATTCCTCGGCCACGCGCGCCAGCTGCGCGGCCTGCGCCGCCGTCAACATGCCGCTGGGAATCTTCGACCGCACCATCTGGACCCCTGGCTGCCTTTGCCCGTAAATGCCGTGCTTCAGGCGGAAAGGGCGGAACTCGTCTTCGGTGATCTGGCCATCCAGGAACGCCTGGGCCCTGTGGCGGAAGGTTTCGATCTCCTCGCGGACCAAGCGATCATGTTCATTTTCAAATAATTGGCGATCTGTCAGTTGATCTTCTAGCAGGCTGCCCATGGCATTCCCCAAATTCTCTACAGATTATATCACCTATTTGTCAATAGAGATTGGATAATTTGAGGGCTGGCCTGTAGGTTCCAAGCGTTCAGCAATCTGTCTTCACTTCGACCAGGGCGGGACAATGCCGTTCATGCGGGCGTAGGCAATCGCCTGACCGAGGTGCTCTGCGATGTGGGTGTCGATGGTGGCGAGGAGGCCGCGGCGCGTGGTGGCGGTGCCGAAGAAGTCCGCGTCGCGGTTGAGCGAAGCGTTGCGCTCGGCTTCGAGGGCCTCGCGCACCGCGGTGAAGCTCTCCGCCAACGACTCCAGGACCTTGGCTTTGGTCGCTGGCTGATTCTCAGACTCGGCCTGGTCCGCGATCCGCTTCTGCAGGGCATCGCCGGCGAGCCCGTTGGCGATGTCGAGCAGCAGATGATTGCCGTACGCGATGTGAAGGAAGACCTGCCGGAAAGAGCGGACGCCCTCGCCGGGACGCCACGCGTACTTCTCTTCGGGCACGGCGGCTGCGAGTTTAGTCACCTTGTCGGTGAGGTCGGACAGGGGCAGGAGCAGGTCGGAGGCAGCGGGCTTGTCCGGAACATCGACGGCCGCCAGCAGCTCGACATCGAAGATCAATTCCGCTTTGGGCGGGATGGAGCCACGCCCCTTCTCGCCGTATGCCAGCTGGTAAGGGACGAACAGGCGCCGCTTGCCGCCCACGCGCATACCGGCGAACCCCATGTCCCAGCCGGAGATTACCTCGCGGCGGCCCTGCACGAACTGAATCGGGTCCTTGCCGATAGAGGAATCGAACTGGGTGCCGTCGCGCAGCCAGCCGGTGTAGTGGACGGTGAAGCGCTGGCCCGGGCGGGCCGGTTCACCCTCGCCTGCCTTGACGTCGATGTAGCGAAGGGTGCTGCCGTCGACCACGGTTCCCGTGACCTGCGGCACGCTGGCCGGCATTCTCGGGTCAAAAGCCTGCGCATGCAAAGCAGCCGCAGCCGCCATCGCCAGCACACATCGAGCGATTCCGCCGATTCGGGTCATGGGGTGAATTATATCGGACGCGGCAGTGACGTGCGCTGCCGCGGCGGCATAGGCTGAGTCTTGCGCAACGTCCTGGCAAGCTAAAGCGTGCCCCACCAATGCCTTATGCGTCTGCCATTTCAAGTCGCGCGCCGCTGGTACCATCAGATGTTGCGGCAGATCGAATTCGAAGTGGTGGCGGAATGCTCACGGACCCACGCGCGGGCAGGGCTTCTGCACACGGCACACGGCGTCATCGAGACCCCCGTTTTCATGCCGGTGGGGACGCAGGCCACGGTGAAGGGGCTGAGCTCACGGGACCTGGCGGAAGACCTGGGGGTGCGGATCCTGCTCGCCAATACGTATCATCTTTATCTGCGGCCCGGGGCCGACGCCATCCGCGGTCTGGGGGGGCTCCACCGCTTCATGGACTGGCCTCATGCCATCCTCACCGATTCAGGCGGCTTTCAGGTGTTCAGCCTGAGCGGGCTGCGCAAGATCGACGACGACGGGGTGACGTTTCAGTCTCATCTGAATGGCGACTCCCACCGCTTCACGCCTGAATCCACGGTGGATGCCCAGCTCGCATTCGGTAGCGACATTCTGATGGCGCTGGATGAGTGCCCGGAGTACCCGGTCAGCCATGAGTTCGCGCGGCAGAGCATGCTGCGCACGGTGCGCTGGGCACGGCAAGCGGCCGCGCACCACGCCGGGCGCGTGGGTGAGCTCGCAACGCGCCACGCGCTGTTTCCGATCGTGCAGGGCAGCACGTATGCGGACTTGCGGCGCGAGTGCGCCGCGGCCCTGGCGGATCTGGACGCTGACGGCTACGCGATTGGTGGGCTTTCGGTGGGTGAGCCGCGGCCGTTGAGCCTGGAGATGGTGGAAGCCAGCGACGCCGTGCTGCCGCGATCACGCCCGCGTTACGCCATGGGGGTTGGGATGCCGGCGGAACTGCCCGAGTACGTAGCGCGCGGGGTGGATATGATGGATTGCGTGCTGCCCAGCCGGAACGCGCGCAACGGATACCTTTTCACCAGCCAAGGTCGAGTGGTCATCAAACACGCGCGGTATAAAGATGATGCGGGGCCGCTGGATCCGCGCTGCGGGTGCTACACCTGCCGGCGGTATTCGAGGGCCTACCTGCGCCACCTGTTCCTGGCCGGGGAGATCCTGTTCGCCATGCTGGCCACCCGCCACAACCTGCAACGCTACCTTGACATCATGCGGGAGATCAGGCTTGCTATAATATCCAATTCGTTTCCGGAATATCTGGAGTGTGCCCGGCCGGCGGAAGATGCCGGGTAGGGCTCAGTTTGGCCAATACGTGATTCTGAACTTTTATCTGCAAACAGCGACGCCCTCCGGGCCGTTGGGATCGCTGGCGGGACTCCTCCCCATCCTCCTCATCTTTGGAATCTTCTATTTCCTCCTGTTCATGCCGATGCAGAAGCAGCGCAAACAGCAGAAGGCGATGCTGGCTGGACTGCAGAATGGGGTGGAAGTCGTGACTTCCGGCGGGATCGTCGGCACCATAGTGGCGATTGACGACGATAAGCTGGTCCTGCGCGTGAAGCCGGACAATATCAAGATTCAAGTCACCCGCGCCTCGGTCTCCAACCTGGTGTCGGGTGAAATCAAGAAGGCGCAATCGTAGCAATCTCTGATTAACAGGTTTTTCCAATCCATGAAACAGAATTTGATGTGGCGAACCGTGGTGATTGTGGTGACGATTTTGCTGTGCGTTTTCGGCATCATCGGCCTGCCCAAATCGAAAACCGAACTCACCCAGAATCTGAAGGACAACATCCGCCTGGGGCTGGATCTCAAAGGCGGCAGCCAGCTGGTGGAAGAGGTGCACGTCGAGGACGCGGTGAAAGCGGACGCCGACCAGGCGATGGAGCGCATCAAGGCCGACATGGCCAAGCAAAACATCGCTTTCACCAGCATGGACCGGAACGACCCGCCGCAGCCGACTTCGGTGGCGGACGCCGACAACATCGTGATCACGGTGAAGGGCGTGCCGGCGACCGCGGCGAGCGCATTTCGCAGCCTGGTGAGCGACCGCTATTCCACGTACGTGCTGACGGTCGTGAACGCCACCGATTACTCGATGCGGCTAAAGCCTTCTGATCTGATCGCCCTCAAGCGCGACACGGTGCAGCGCACCATCGACACCATCGGCAACCGCATCAATCAATTGGGCGTGGCGGAATCGGCCGTGCAGCAGTATGGGCGCGCCGGGGCGGACTACGAGGTGCTGGTGCAGCTGCCGGGAGTGGATGACCCGGCGCGTGTCCGGGAATTGATCGGCACCGCGGCGGTGCTCGAAATCGACGAAGTCAAGGATGGGCCGTTCGCCAGCCGCGAGGCGGCGCTGGCGCAGAAGGGCGGGGTGCTGCCGCTCAACAGCAAGCTGGCCAAAGCCAAACCGCGCGGCGCGGCGCCGGGCGAGGAGTGGTTCCTGCTGGGGCGTCCCGCGGTGGTGATGGGCAGCGAGATGCGCAACGCTCACGCCGGCCAGGACGAATACCGCAAGTGGGAAACGGATTTTACCCTTTCTCCCGACGGCGGGCGGCGTTTCGGCACCTTCACCGAGAAGAACATCGGCAATAAGCTGGCAGTGGTGCTCGACAACCAGATCGTGAGCGTGGCCACGATTCAAGCCAGAATCGAAGACTCCGGCCGCATCACCAACCTGGCCACCGAGGAGGAGGCGGAAGACCTGTCCCGCTACCTGCGTTCCGGTTCGCTCCCGGCCAGCGTGACGGCGGTGGAGGAGCGATCCGTCGGGCCGTCGCTGGGCGCGGACTCGATCCACGAGGGCATCATGGCTGCGATTGCGGGCCTGGCGGCAGTAGTGGTGGTTATGCTGGTGTATTACAAGCGCAGCGGCGTCAACGCCGTGCTGGCTCTGCTGTTGAACACGGTGGTATTGCTGGCTGCGATTTCCTATTTCCATGCCGCGCTCACGCTGCCGGGAATCGCCGGCGTGATTCTGACGATTGGTATGGCGGTGGACTCGAACGTGCTGATTTTCGAGAGAATCCGTGAAGAACTGCGCGCCGGCAAGGCGGTGGTGGCCGCGGTGGATAACGGCTTCAGCAAGGCCTGGTGGACGATCGTGGACACCCACGTCACCACCATCGTTTCATGCGCCTTCTTGTTCCTGTTTGGGGAAGGCCCTGTCAAGGGATTCGCGGTCACTCTGACGATCGGTCTGGCCGCCAATGTTTTCACGGCGGTGTTCGTTTCCCGGACCATCTTCAACTACGAACTGTCCGGGCAACGCCGCATGGAGACGCTCAGTATTTAGTACAATGTCCGAGCGGAAAAAAAGCCGGAGGCCCGTGAATCAGGCGCGGCGCGCGGAGGCCGGCCGGCAGCCAGGTCTCCACCGGGAAACGGGAACAAAACGGAAGAGGCTGGTGTCCAACCTAACATAAGGCGCCAGCATGGCCAGTATCGATGGAATTATTTAAAAACACGAACTACGACTTTCTGGGCAAGAAGTGGCCGTTTATTATCGCCAGCCTGGTGCTGACGGCGGCCGGATTCATCAGCATCGGAGCCAAGGGCGGCTTGAAGTACGGCATTGACTTCAAAGAGGGCGTGATGATGACGGTGAAGTTTGCCTACACCCCTCCCCTCGACAAGATTCGCGCCGCCATGTCCTCCTCGCCCAAGATCAAGGGCGAAGTCTCGGTGCAGAACGAAACCAGCGCGCGGGATACCGTGGAGATTGGAACAGAGGCGAAGAGCGAAGGCCAGATGAACGTCAACCGCCAGGACATGGCGGACGTTCTGGTGGCAACCTTCGGCCAGGGCTCGAGTGGCAAGCTGGACTTCAACAACGCCGGGCATGACGCGCTGGCCGAACGGCTGCGCGATGCGCTGGCCCGCAACAACGTGGCGGCGAGCGAACAAGATCTTCAGAATCTGGTAACGGCGCTGCTTTCCACGCGCGACTCGGACCACTCCGGGCTAATGACAAATTTTGATCAATTGTCTTCCACGCCGGGCGTAAATGCTGGTATTATGAACACTCTTCGCGGGGAGTGTTATTTGGCTCCGTTCCACATCGCGGGAGTGGAGATGGTGGGTCCGAAGGTAGGCGCGGAATTGCGCACGAAGGCTGTACTGGCCACCCTGTACGCGCTGGCCGGAATGCTTGCCTACATCGCCTTCCGTTTCGAGTGGATCTACGGGCTGGGCGCGGTGATCGCCTGTTTCCACGACACCATCATTACGATCGGCCTGTTTTCGTTGTTTAATAAGGAAATCACCATGACGGTGATCGCGGCCCTGTTGACGCTGGTGGGCTATTCGATGAACGACACCATCGTGATTTTCGACCGGATCCGCGAGAACCTGAAGATTTCCAGACGCGAGTCTCTGGAATCGGTAATGAACCGCGCGGTGAACCAGACTTTGAGCAGGACCGTCATGACGTCGGGGCTGACATTCCTGACTGTGATCGCGCTATTCCTGTTTGGCGGCCCGGTGCTGAACGGATTTTCGTTTGCCCTGGTTTGCGGCATTCTGGTTGGTACGTATTCTTCGGTATTTGTCGCCAGTCCGATTGTGTTGTTCTGGCATGGGTGGGCCGACAGGCGTGGCGCCCGGACAGCCCCCGCCGTTGCTGCGGCGCCCCGGCAGGACACTCCGCGAAAGAATGCGGCCAAGGCGGTGAAGTAAGGCGGCTGCGACCAGGGCCGCTGCTGGATATTCTTGCCGTCCGTCGGACGGACGGCGTTGAGCAGGGAAAGGAAGTGCCTCATGTTTGAACAGACATTCGTACAAACGGGGAAGACCAAC
>CAZZHN010000214.1:0-7764 GCA_964654065.1 uncultured Solibacteraceae bacterium | reverse complement strand
TGACCGCGTTCTTCGCGTACGCCCGCCCCGACGCGACCATCGTCTACACCACGCCCCTCTATGGCGGCACGACCGGCCTCATCCACACCTTCCTCGAACCGTTCGGCGTGCGCGGCATTCCCGTCCCGGGCGGTGACACCGAGGGCATTGACGCCGCCATCCGCAGCGCGCGCAACTGCTGCATCGTGTACCTGGAAACACCGGCCAACCCCACCATGACCATGACCGATCTGGAGCGGGCGTGCGCCGCCGCGGCCGCTCATCCCGACCATCCCATCGTCATGGTGGATAACACATTCCTTGGACCCAGCTTCCAGCACCCCATGCTGTGGGGCGCCGATATCGTGCTTTATTCCGCCACCAAGTATCTCTCCGGCTTTAGCGACATGGTGGCGGGCGTAGCGCTCGTCAAGAGCGTGGAAACGATTCAGAAGCTCCGCAGCCGGCGCAGCATGTTCGGCAACATCCTCCAGCCCGATGAGTGCTGGATGTTGGATGGCCGCCTGCCCACGGTTGCACTCCGCATGAATCGCCAGAGCAAGAACGCGCAGCGCCTGGCTGAAGCTCTCAACGGCCACGCCAAGCTCACTCGCGTGATGTATCCCACGCTGTTCACCGACCCCGAACAGAAACGCATTTACGCCAAGCAGTGCGACTATCCTGGCGGCATCTTTTCCATCGACTTCGCCGGCGGCAAGCCCGCCGCCTTCGAATTCCTCCGGCATCTGCACATCGCTCGCAGCGCCGTGTCTTTGGGAGGCGTTGAGACGCTCACCTGCCATCCGAAATCCACCACCCATTCCGGCATGAGCCAGCAGGAGCTCGCTGAATCCGGCGTCACCGACGGCCTAGTTCGCATCTCGGCCGGCATCGAAGACTGGCGCGACCTGCTGGCCGATTTCGAGCAAGCGCTGGCCACGGTGGCGTGAGGTAGGACGGACGATCGGGTTTGGTCGTCGATCAACATGCCGCGAACCAACCTTGACAGACGACGCAAACCGATCGTCCGTCCTATCTTTCATGCGCCCGTAGGGCCGGGCATGCCCGGCCCGCGGTACCCAGCCCGCTGCGCTTCCAAACCCACCTTCGCTACAATTGGATTTACTCTCTCTCCCGTTAGGAATCTCCGTGACAGGTCACGAAACCAGACAGCGTTTTCTCGACTTCTTTGCCGCGCGCGGCCACCGCGTGGTGCGCAGCTCTTCGCTGGTGCCCGCCAACGACCCTACGCTGCTGTTCGCTAACGCCGGCATGAACCAGTTCAAGGACACGTTCCTCGGTCTCGAGAAGCGGCCCTATTCGCGCGCCACCAGCACGCAGAAATGCGTGCGCGCCGGCGGCAAGCACAACGACCTCGAAAACGTCGGCTATACCCGCCGCCATCACACCTTTTTCGAGATGCTCGGCAATTTCTCCTTCGGCGATTATTTCAAGGCCGAGGCCATCGAGTTCGCCTGGGACCTGATCACCAAGGATTACGGCCTCCCGAAGGACAAGCTTTACGTCACCGTGTTTCGCGAAGATGACGACGCCGAGCAGCTCTGGCAGAAGGTCGCGGGCGTGCCCAAAAGCCGCATTTTCCGCCTCGACGAGAAGGACAATTTCTGGCAGATGGGTGAAACCGGCCCTTGCGGGCCTTGCTCGGAGATCCATTACGACCTCGGCGTGGAAGCCGCCGAGCCCGGCCGCGAGGGAGAAGAGTTTCCCAACGATGCCGGCGGCCGGTATGTCGAAATCTGGAACCTGGTTTTCATGCAGTTCGACCGCGACGCGGCCGGCACGCTGACGCCCCTGCCGCGGCCTTCGATCGACACTGGCATGGGCCTGGAGCGCATCGCCGCCGTTTTGCAGGGCAAAATCTCCAACTACGATACCGACCTGATTCACCCCATCGTGCTGCGCGCCGCCGACCTCTTCAACCTGTCGCATGGCTCCGACCCGCGCGTGGACACTGCTCTGCGCATCGCCGCCGACCATGCGCGCGCTGCGGCTTTCCTGATTCACGACGGCGTGCTGCCCTCGAATGAAGGCCGCGGCTACGTGCTGCGCAAGATCATGCGCCGTGCCATGCGCCATGCGCGCATGATCGGCCAGCAGGAGCCGTTCCTCTACCAGCTCACCGGCTTCGTGGCCGAGTTGATGCGGCCCGCGTTTCCCGAGTTGATGGAAAGCGTGGGACGCGTCGCTCGCGTGGTCAAAGACGAAGAGCACCGCTACGCCACCACCTTCCTGGTGGCCGAGAAGGTCTTCAACGACGCCATCAAATCGGTTTCCGGCGTCATTCCCGGTGCCGTCTCGTTCAAGCTCTACGACACCTACGGCCTAGCCCTCGATGAGCAGGAAGACATGGCGCGCGAACACTCGCTCTCGATCGACCGCGCCGGCTTCGAGACGGAAATGGAGCAGCAGCGCGAACGCGCCCGCGCCAGCTGGAAGGGCGCCGACAAGAGCGCCATCGCGCCTGCCTACCAGAAACTGATCGAGCAGGGGCGCACGCGGTTTCTCGGATACACAGAACTGGAAGCCGAGGGGCGCGTGGTTGGTTTGGTGGTGGATGGCCAGGCGGTCGACCGTGTGCCGGCGGGCACGCGGGCGGAGCTGGTGCTCGACCGGACACCGATTTACGCCGAGTCGGGAGGCCAGGTCGGCGATCACGGCGAACTGTACGCGGATCTCGCCAACAAACTGGCCGATGTGGAGTCCGCCTTCTATCCGGTTCCCGGCCTGATCGTGCATCGCATCACGACCCACGCGCCGATCTCGGTCGGCGATACGGTTCTTGCGCGCGTTGCCGCGCCGCTGCGCGATGCCACCCGGCGCAATCACACCGCGACTCACCTGCTGCATGCTTCGCTGCGCCAGGTGCTGGGCGCCCACGTCAAACAGGCGGGCAGCGTGGTGGACCCGGGCCGCTTGCGCTTCGACTTCACTCATTACGCCGCCATGGACAGCGCCGAGATCGAAGAGGTCGAACGGCTCACCAACCAGCAGATCCTGCGCAACACCGAGGTCGGCACAAAAATCATGCCGCTCGACCAGGCCATTGCCACCGGCGCCATGGCGTTGTTCGGCGAAAAGTACGGCGAACAGGTCCGCGTCGTCAGCGTGCCGGGCTTCAGCCAGGAGCTTTGTGGCGGCACTCACGTCGGCCGCACCGGCGACATCGGCCTTTGCAAAATCGTTTACGAAGGCAGCATCTCCTCCGGCGTCCGGCGCATAGAAGCCATCACCGGCGAAGGCGCGCTGCGCCAGTTCCAGGAATCCACCGGCGCCTTGCGCCGGGTTGCCGACATCGTGCACGCTTCCGAGCCCGAGCTGGCCGATCACGTCTCCAAGCTGCTTGCCAATGAGCGCGCGCTCGAACATCAGGTCAAGCAGTTGAAGGACCGGCTGGCGCAATCCGCCGCCGGCGAGTTAGAGTCCCAGGCCCGCACGCTCAATGGTTCCAAGGTGCTGGCCGCGCGCCTCCCGGACATGGACCGCCAACAGATGCGCTCGCTGGCCGACTCGCTGCGCAACAAGTGGAAGTCCGCCGTGGTGGTGCTGGCCTCCGGCGAGGAGGGCAACGTCTCCATCGTCGCCGCCGTCACCAAGGACCTCACCTCCAAAGTGCAAGCGGGCAAGCTGGTAGGCAGCATCGCGCAGGCAGCAGGCGGCAAAGGCGGCGGCCGGCCCGACATGGCCGAGGGCGGCGGCAAAGATGCCGCGGCAATCGACGCCGCGCTCGAAAACGTCTACCGGGATATTGAAAGCAAGCTAGGCTGAGCCCCGGCGCACTCTTGTTGGTAGCGCCGGCGGTCCTGCCGCCGGTGTCTCGTGCTCCACTCCCAGAAAACACCCGCGGTGAAGAACGCCCCGCTACGGCCGCTGTAAACTTGTTTCATGCCATCCGCGCCAGCCACCGAATCCTATGACGCAGTCATCGTCGGCGCGGGGCCAACCGGACTCGCGTGCGGCATCGAACTCCAGCGGCGCGGTGTCAAGACCGTGCTCATCGAAAAGGGATGCGTGGTCAACTCCCTTTACAACTACCCCACCAACATGGTGTTCTTCACCACACCGGAATTGCTCGAAATCGGCGACATTCCGATGACCAGTCTCAACGAAAAGCCCAACCGCCACGAGGCCCTCAAGTACTACCGGCGCGTGGCGGACCATTACCGGCTCGATATTCGCCAGTATGAGCGTGTGGAACGAATCACCGGCGCCGACGATGCTTTCGAAATTCACTCGGTTGACCACATCGGCAGGTGCAGACTTTACCTCGCGCGCAAGATTGTGCTGGCCATGGGGTACTATGACGTACCGAACATGTTAGGCGTGCCTGGTGAAGAGCTGGATAAGGTCCTGCACTATTACAAAGAGCCGCATCCGTACTATGGCCTCGACGTCGCCGTGATCGGCGGGCAGAACTCGGCGGCCATCGCAGCGCTGGAGTTGCATTGGACGGGTGCGCGTGTCACCCTCATCCACCGCGAGGCTGGCATCTCGAGCCGCGTGAAGTATTGGATCAAACCCAATCTGGAAAACCGCATCAAGAGCGGTGAGATTCCAGCCCTGTTTCATTCGCGAGTCGTGCAAATTCTGCCCGATTCGATTCGTGTCGCAACCCCAAATGGTGAAAAAACATTAAGAAACGATTTTGTATTTGCCATGATCGGGTATCGTCCTGACCTGGATTTCCTCGCCGCCGCGGGAATTTCGCTGGAGCCCGCTACACAGAAGCCGCGCACCGATCCCGTCACGTTAGAAAGCGAGCGGCCCGGTATTTACCTCGCAGGTGTAATTGTGGCAGGCATGCACACTAACGAAATCTTCATTGAAAATGGACGGTTTCACGGCCGCCAGATCGCTGAATCCATCGCTTCCCGTTTGTAACATCTGACGCAAGTCTCGCCCAGTGCGCTACTTCCAGCAGTACTGGAGCCGGCTAACTCGCCTTTGGCGGCCAAACTGCAACGTTCCGCCATGCTGATGTGTCTAATAAAGTGACGAAACGGAAAAGGAGGGCCCGACATGCTTCAGTTATTGGTTAACACATTGTTTGGGTGCGCTCACTCGCGCACGACTTTCCCCATGACCCCTGGCCGGCGGAGCAATGCAGTCGCTTCGCAAGGCGCGGCGAATCTCGGTACTTACGTGGTTTGCCTCGATTGCGGTAAGGAGTTCGCGTACGATTGGACAA
Source organism: uncultured Solibacteraceae bacterium (assembly GCA_964654065.1). Taxonomy (GTDB): domain Bacteria; phylum Acidobacteriota; class Terriglobia; order Bryobacterales; family Bryobacteraceae; genus Bog-375. The sequence continues at coordinate 2,579 of CAZZHN010000214.1, read as the reverse complement.
CCATGCGCGTGGGGCAGCAGGTCGTCGCGCCCGTGGCAGGCAGACCTGTCGTTGCCGTGCCGCCCGCCGTTCAAGAAGCGCAGCCGATGTATCGCTGACGTGTCCCTTTTCGCCACGCCATAGTGGCCAGGCAGCCCGGGCAGAGTTTCCGGTGCGCTACCGGTCAGAACCGCCAGGTGTAACGCTTCCCAATACAACCGCCCGCCGGGCGCCTGTCGCCGAAGCCAGGTTGCCCGGCCTGCGGAGCCACGTTTGGTGGGCAAGAAGGGCAAAGGCCACTGCCTCTTTCGCGTCGATCGCAATCCCATAGTCCGCCGACGTGGCCACCGCCGCGCCGGGCAGGAATCCGGCCAGCAATGCCATGATGCGCGGATTGCGCGCACCGCCGCCAGAGACGATTAACTCCGCATCTGCGGCGCCGCTGCTTCGCACGCCGATGGCGATGGTGGCCGCAGTCAGGGCCGTCGCAGTGGCGATGAGATCGCGCATCGGCAGCCTCGATCTCTTCATCCGCACCACAAACTCCGCGCCGTATTGTTCCCTGCCCGCGCTCTTGGGAGGATTGCGCCGGTAATAGGCGTCGCTCAACAGCTCGCCGAGCAGCGCCTGCCGGATGCGGCCCAAGGCAGCCAGCCTGCCGCCGCGATCGAAGTTCTGCTTCCCCCGCGTGTGCTCCCGAACCAGCGCATCGATCACCATGTTGCCGGGCCCGGTATCGAAGGCCACCACGTCGTGCGGCCGTGCCCCTGCTGGAATCACCGTGATATTGGCGATGCCGCCGATGTTAAGCGCCACCCGCGTGCGCCGCGGATGGCGAAACAGAAGGTAGTCGGCCAATGGAACCAGCGGCGCGCCTTCGCCTCCCGCCGCGATATCGCGCGCCCGGAAATTCGCCACTACCGGCACGCCGGTTCGCTCCGCAATCACCGCCGGTTCGCCGATTTGCAGCGTGTTGCGCCGGCCTTCGTGAAAAATCGTCTGCCCGTGACAGCCGATCAGCTCCACCCGCCCGAACCGGCGCATCGCGCGGTTCGCCGCGCGCGCATACAATTCGCCCAACTCGAAGTGAAGCCGCGAAATCTCCCCGGTGTGCGTCTCCGCGTTCGACACCGCCAGCAGCCGCCTCCGCATGGCCGCCGGATACACCGTGGATTGGAATCCAATCACCCGCACACGGCCGCGCGCGCCCGCATCGACAATCGCCACGTCGACCCCGTCCAGCGACGTCCCGCTCATGATCCCGGCAATTCGCATATTCCTCGCAACAGGTGGGACAGACCATCGCTTCTTGTGGTCTGTCATCGTTCGCCAAAATGCGATCTTCGCCAAAACCCAACAGACGACAGAAACCGATCGTCTGTCCTACCCCGCGCCCCGCGGGCCGGGCATGCCCGGCCCCTACTTCAATTCATTTTGTAATTCCGCCAGCAATTCCAGCGCCTCGATGGGGCGCAGCCGGTCCAGGTCCAGCCCGCGGACGCGCTCTGCGATGCCGTAGCCAACCGGCTCGAACAACCGGATCTGCACCGGTCCCTCGTCTTCCGCTTTTACCAGCTCCTCGCTCACCGCGTGCTCGGTGCGCTCGTGGAGCTGCAGCACCTCGCGCGCGCGTTCGATCACCGCCAGCGGCAGCCCCGCCAGCCGCGCCACCTCGATCCCGTAGCTGCGGTCCGCCTTGCCCGGCTCCACTTTGCGCAGGAAGATGATGCGATCACCCGCTTCCTTCACCGTGACGCGCAGGTTGCTCACACCCTCCAGTTGGTCGGCAAGCTCCGTCAGCTCGTGGTAGTGCGTCGCGAACAGCGTCTTGGCCCGCGTCCGCGCGTGGATGTGCTCCACCACTGCCCAGGCCAGCGCCAACCCGTCATACGTCGCCGTGCCGCGGCCGATTTCGTCCAGCACGATGAAGCTGCGCGGCGTGGCAGTATTCAGAATCGCCGCCGTCTCTGTCATCTCCACCATGAACGTGGAGCGGCCCCGCGCCAGGTTGTCTGACGCCCCGATGCGCGTAAAGATGCGGTCCATCAAGGGCAGCTCCGCCTCCTCGGCCGGCACGTAGCTGCCCATCTGCGCCAGGATCGCAATCAGCGCCGCCTGCCGCAGGTAGGTCGACTTGCCGCCCATGTTGGGGCCGGTGATGATGGCGACCAGGTTGGACCCGTTGTTCAGATAGAGATCGTTGGGAATGAAGCGGCCCGCCTCCTCCGCAGCCAGCCGTTCAATCACCGGGTGCCGGCCCGCCAGGATGCGCATCTCGCCCGTGTCCGAAAACCTCGGGCGGTGATATCGGTTCTCCGCCGCCACCTGCGCCAGCGCCGCGGTCACATCCAGCTCCGCTACCGCCGCGGCCGTGGCGCGGATCCGCTGCGCTTCCAGACCTGCGCGCCGCCTCACGTCAATGAAGAGATCCTTCTCCAGGCTCAGGATCTTCTCCTCCGCGTCCAGCACCTTGTGTTCGTATTCTTTCAGCTCCGGGGTGGTGAATCGCTCCGCGTTGGCGAGCGTCTGTTTGCGCTCGTAATCGGCCGGCGCCAGGTGCTGGTTGGCGCGCGTGATTTCGATGTAGTACCCGAATACGT
>CAZZHN010000213.1:0-7829 GCA_964654065.1 uncultured Solibacteraceae bacterium | reverse complement strand
CGTGCGTCTGCCAGTTCCGCCACTCCAGCAAGTGTATGACTCATTTGAGTTTACCCCAGATTTACGCGAGGCGCACTGTAATGGTTCTTGTAATGGTTCGCGGCGATCATTTGACCCTCCGCAGCCGCGCGGCCCGCTGGCGCTTGCATTGCTCCGCGTATTCTTCGAGCCGTTCGCCGGCACCGCGAACGTCTGCCTCGTCGACGATGTTATACCGGTCAAGAACGCTCCTAGTGCGGTGACCCGTGATCTCCGCTCGTGAGCGGACGTCCCTCGGAGAAGTGGACGGCTGAACCAGCGCCAAGACGCGCTCCAGGTCCTGCATACAGCGTTCCTGTCTCACCAGTTCCTGCTTCAACTGTTTGCGCGTCTTGTCGCTAATATCGGGCATCTCGATCAGCTGTGTGAGCCGTGAGCACACTTCTGCGCCCGCGCTCAGAAGGGACTGTCTAGTCCGCGTCAATTGGTGTAGTGGCAATTGGTCCGGCGTCATGCGTTCCGAGATGCTTCTGAGCGGTGGTTCCACTTTGCAAGCTCGCGATACATGTGGACGGTTGTTCGGAGTTGCTTCACTTCTTCGACCAACTCCGCATTATCTTTGGTGAGCTGCTCGAGCGTTGGCGTCGCTATGTTTGGTGAGTATTTAGGCCCACAAGGGCCATCACTAACGAGCATGATATCTCCCTACCTTCTCATAGTGCATAAATGAGGGCTCGTCTATCTGACAATGATGTGGGGAGTACTATACCCACTTCGCTTAGCATTCCTGGCAGATGCCGGCTGTCGAGCCGGATAAGGATCCGCCTAAGCCGAGAGGCATCTGGCAATGGCGCGTGTAAGGATGTGGTACGCTTAAATTGGCCTATTAAACCAGACGAACCGAGCGGCCTAGTTATTCGGCCCATTCTCAACGCTCCGTCCGCAGATGGCTTTGCGCCAAGTAAGGACGGATGAGATGGTTCCTTCAGGGGTTTCGGGCGAATCCGAACAAGGACCGCTAAGTGCCGCTGGCCAGAACGCTCTCCAGGACATGGTTGAGTTGGACATGTACCTTGTGGGGCAATCGCAGCAGGCGCCTTGGTTGCTACTCACGCGCTGTGCCAAGGCACCGGTTGGAACGAGGAGGCCGCACAGTAATCCTACCGAGTCGAGTGCAGTTAAGGAACTGTTGGGCCGGAGTTTTGTCGAGGCCACTTCGAGCCGCACCTTGGTGGTAAGCAAGTGCGGGTGTCAGTTCTATCACCGATCGATCAAGCCCACGATTAGCGTGAGCGACCAAGGCGGCGCCGAACTAGGTGGAATGCCGGAGCCGATGCTAAGTACGCCGAACTGGGAATCTCCGGCAGAGGAACGAGTGCCGAAACCCAAGGAATCCGTTGGTCCACCAAGCCCCCAGGCGCCAGCCGTAGAGAACCCAGGTAGGGCTCGGGAGTCAATTGCACCTGTGCCACCTCCGGAAGTTCGTCCGGACAACCGGTTGGCGAGACACCGGCAACCCTTTGACCTAAGAGGACGCACACCTTCGGCAGAACAAAGCCGAAAGAGGGATCGGGGGCTGACTCCATATACGCTGGCGCAGAACGGTCTTCTGGAAGACTGGTTGAGGAAGCACCCGGGACCCGTTGAGTCACGAAGTCGAACACTCCTAGCCGGAAGAGATATAGCTGACACTCAGGAACCGATGCTACTCGCTCCTACACCGGAAATGCATAGAGACAGCTCGTTGACGAAGCGGAAGAGGCCCGCAAATCTCCCTGGGCGCTAACTTCCGTCGGATGCGACAAGCGCTCCTATGAATGTGCGGCTTCTAGGTGAAGGACCATCGGTAAATCGCCTGGGTATCGAGCTGCTCAACCAAATAGGCCCATTTTGAGCAATATTGAACAGACAACCCATTCATACCGGATTTATCTTAAAGTTATATCCGAGGAGTATGAGGGGAGTGGTCCAATGGATATTCTGAAGATAATTGCGGAACTTCGCGAGGAGCGTGCGCGCATTGACGAGGCCCTCCAGGGTCTCGAAAACTTATCGCTGAATCGAACGCCCCGAAGAGGTCGGCCACCAGCTTGGAGTAGAGTGGGTAAGCTCGCAGCGCAGCAAGAAGGGAATGGCTCGAACGGCTCGATGAACGGGTCGCGCCATTTAGCAGCCGGCGCGTAAACGACCGGTTGCCACCTCTACGCCCCCAGCGCCACCGACTTGGTGGTCCACTCAGAATGGTGCGATAGAAGCATGAAGTGCGAGCGACTGTGCCCGGAACTGCGGGGGATGATCGTATTTCGCACCCTGCGGGGCAAGTCAGCGCATTCAGCGCTATGCCAGCGCCAAGCCGGGCACGATGGCCCCCACCGATCCGGCACAAGGGAATGGAACACCGGAGACGTACTGGCACATCCGAGAGACCACATTACAGAGCGCTTGAACCGCGTCCGTCTCAGGCCAATTCTGCCTGCTACAAGACCCCAGGCTTGACGTGCGCCGTCATGTGTACTCATCCTGCAGTCGTTAGCTTCTATTACGGTCGGTTCGTCAGCCGTGGTGTCTGTGGCACCGTGTGCACCGTCCGGCATAGGCGTGGCGTTCCCTCTACTCCGAAGAGGGACCGGAAGTCACGCCCATGTGACGGGATGTCGGCACAACGCACCAGGCTGAGTCCGGAGAATCCCGGTCGATTCAGGGGACGGCAAGAAGAGGCGGACCGTCTCCGTTCGTTCCCGGTGATCGGGGAAAGTTTATTCTGTCCCGGAGCGCGTGAGAACGAGTGATGGAAGATGAAACCAGAAATTCCGGCAGCCAGGACGGCGACGCCACGAATACGCCCGTCGGTACTCCGGACCTCCGATGTTGCGGGCCGCACCAATCCGTCATCCTGGTCGCTGACGACGAGGTGCTCATCCGCAATCTGGTCACTTTGCTCTTACAACAGGACGGGCATATGGTTCTTTCCGCGGCCAATGGTCGCGAAGGGCTGGAAATAGCCCGCGAGTACCCAGGGCCAATCGAGTTGGTAATTACGGACGCGCAAATGCCCCAGGTGAAGGGCGCCGAGCTGTGTGCCCACCTGCTCAAAGTGAGACCGGGAATCAAGGTCTTGGTGATGTCGGGCGCAGACACGTTCGAAATCGTCGGCCGAAATATCCATCTGCCGTTTCTGCCAAAGCCATTCGACGGAAAGACTCTCCTGGCGCGAGTTCGCGCGATTCTGGCCGCTCCGGTTCAGGCGCCGATGCATTTGACAGGAGTCCTTGCGGACCTCCGCTCGGAGCGGGAGGACATCGAACACGCGATCCTCAGCCTGGAGCGACTGGATCGGCCGAGTGCTCAAACAACTGATGCCGCGGCACAATCCGCGACCGGGATCAGGGTGGTGAAGGCACCGAACGAATCGTGAGGAGGCGGCAAAGAGCTGGAGCGTCTCGACGACCTCCATGAACTGCATCCTGAAGTGTCAACGGTTGGCCCCCGAGCTGCGTGGAATGGTAGTTTTCCGGACACTACGGGGAAGGTCTGCGCGTGACGCTCAATGTGAGCGCAGGCAGGACACGATGGCCCGCACCGTTCAGGAACTAGGGACTGGACCACCGGGGACATATGGGCTCATGCGAGAGATCGCGAAGCTGAGCGTTTGAATCGACTAGTCCGATCTGCCAACGAAAAGACCAACGCCTTTATGAAGTGATATCACCTCATCATGGATCGGGCGGGAAAGAGGGTTGCCCCTGGTTGCCGAGGGCGGGAATCGCCTATACCCTGTCGCGGTTTACCGCTGCGTACCGGGCGGCTTGGTTCTTGAGTCCCGTGCGTCTGCCAGTTCCGCCACTCCAGCAAGTGTTGAATCTACTGCGTGAAGCTGCTAATCGCGTCGCGACGATGGTGACACTTCTCGTGGCGATCCGGCCACGTAGGTCACCTTCATCGCCAATATTATAGCGGTCCCACACGGAGCGTGTCTTGCGGCCGCTGAAACAGTATTCCGCCTCGACATCCCTCAGGAGAGAACCGTGCGGGATGCCGAATGGTCTGTCTACTCGCAGCGAAGGGCAGTCACCGGCTCCACTCGAGTGGCTCGCCAAGCCGGCAGGAAGGTGGCTGCCAGGGCGACGACGGCCAGCAAACCAGTCACCCCGGCGAACGTCAGCGGATCGGTTGCGTTCACTCTGTCGAGCAGCCGGGAGAGCAGGCGCGTCAGGGCGAGGGCGCCTGCCAGCCCGATCGCGATGCCGGCTCCCGCAAGCACCAGCCCCTGGCGGACTACCAGGCGCATCACGTCCAGCCGCTGCGCGCCGAGCGACATGCGAATGCCGAACTCGCGCGTGCGCTGCCCGACGTTGTAGGCGATTACCCCGTAGATTCCGATCGTCGCCAACAGCAGGGCGACCGCTGCGAAGCTACCCAGCAGCGACGTGGCGAGCCGCTGGTAGGCCCGGCCGGCTGCGCGGATCGACTCCAGGGTCTGCACCTGGAAGACCGGTTGATCGATGTCGACATTGCGCACCAGCTTGCGCATGGCGGGAATTAGCGCCGCCGGATCCATGATGGTTCGCAGGAGCAAGGTCATGGCCGGCATAGGCGCCTGCGGCGCCGGCAGATAGACCTGTCCGACCTGCCCTTTGAGCAGCTTCACGAGAATACCCTGATCGACGCTGCCCACTACGCCGACGATCTGGCGCGGCGGCAGCTTCACTCCCAGCTTCAGGCTCTTGCCCACAACGTCCTGTCCTGGCCAGTTCTGTTTCGCTGTCCACTCATCGATCACCGCCACTGGCACAGCACTCTGCACATCCCTTTCGTTCAGGTATCGGCCGCGAAGCAGAGGAATGCGCATGGTGGCGAAGTAATCGCCCGTCACCGAGTTGCGCAGCACCATCCGCAAGTCTTCGGTGTGCGGTTCCGGCCGGTCGGGGAACCGGAGTGCCGATCCGTGCAAGTTGTCGCTTCCCGGCAGATCATCGACGGCCGAAACGTTCAGCACTCCCGGCAGAGAGCGTGCCTCTCGCACCACCCGCTCGAAGAAGGCAGTCTGCGTTTCCGGCGCCGCGTACTGCTGGTCGGAGAGAGCTACGCGCACCGTAAGGACGTTGTGAGGGTCGTAGCCGGGGTTTGCGGAGCGCAGCCGCGCGAAACTGCGCAACATCAAACCGGCGCCCACCAGAAGGATCAATGTCAGCGCCACCTCGCTGATCACGAACAGGCCCCGCAGACGCTGATGTCTTCCGCCAGTGTTCGACCGAGACGCCTCCTTCATGGCGCCGCTCACGTCGATCTTCCATGCCTGCCAGGCCGGCACCAGTCCGAACAGTATCCCGGTGGCGAAGGAAAGGGCCAGATTGAAAACCAACACACCGGGGCTCAGTGCGATGAGGTCGCTGTTCCGAAGTTCATCCAGATGAAATGAGGTGATGAAGCGGATCGCGGCAAGTGACGGCGCAATGGCCACCAGGCCCCCCAGCAGTGCCAGCAGCACGCTCTCCGTGAGCAGCTGGCGGCACAGCCTCCAGCGGCCCACGCCGAGGGCCACGCGGAGCGCCATCTCTTTCCTCCGCGCGGTCCCGCGCGCCAGTAACAGGTTGGCGATGTTCGCGCAGGCGATCAGCAGCACAAAACCAACCGCGCCGAAGAGAATCCCCAGCAGCGCTCGCTCATCCTCTACCGAAGCTTCCTCCACGGGCTGCAGGGCGACGCTGTGCCCGGCATCGTCGGTGTATTGCATACTGAGCCGACGTTCCAGGGCCGCCATACGCTGCTGCGCGGAGGCGAGCGGGATGCCAGGGCGAAGCCGTCCCACCACCTGGAAGAAGCGGCTACCACGATTTTCCGCCATGTCCGCGGGGAACAGCAGCGGAGCGTAAATCTCCTCTTGCGCGAAGACGGGGAACGTCTTCGGCAGCACGCCGACGACTGTGTGCGGGACGCCATCCAGCACGATGCTCGACCCCACCACGGATGGATCGGCATGGAAGCGGGAATGCCAGAGCCCGTCGGTAAGAATCGCCACCTGGCTGCGCCCGGGCTGCCCGTCTTCGGCCCGGAAGACTCTGCCGAGGTGCGGCTGAACCGCGATCGCTGCGAAAAACTCGGGGGTGACGTTGAGTCCGCTGATCCGGTCGGTGCGGTCGGCCATCCGCAGGTTGAAGCCGCCGTCAGACAACGCGCCCAGGCTGGAAAAGACGCCACTCGCTTTCCAGTCGACATAGTCGGGCACAGAAGCAGGGAACTGGTGCCAGTCGCGTTTGGCGTTCTCGGTCCAGACCATCACCACCCGGCCAGCTTCGGGAATGGCGAGCGGCGCCAGCGCCGCCTGCATGACGCTGTAGATGGCCGTGTTGGCTCCAATGCCGAGCGCCAGCGTCAGCACCACCACGGTGGTAAAGCCGAGGTTCTTGCGCAGCATGCGCGCACCGTAACGGCAATCCTGCAGCAGACGCTCGAGCGTTGCCCATCCCCACATATCGCGCGTGACCTCCCTCACCAGGAGCCGGTTCCCGAACTCCGCCAAAGCCGCGGAGGTGGCTGCCGCTTGCGACTGCCCCCGCTCCATGCGATCCCGGATGGCCATGCGCAGATGGGCGTCCATTTCTTCCTGCAGATCACGATCCCGCCGGTTGCGTGTCATGATGCCTCTCCTTCCGGACTCATGATGCTGGCAATGGCGCTGGAGAGTTGCGTCCAGCGCGCCTGCTCAGAGGCAAGCTGCTTTTTTCCGGCCGAAGTCAGCCGGTAATACTTGGCGCGCTGGTTACTGTCGGACTGCTTCCACTCGGAGGAGAGCCAGCCTTGCCTCTCCAAACGGTGCAGAGCCGGGTAAAGCGAGCCGGTTTCCACCTGCAGCACGTCGCTGGAGGTTACTCGGATCGCCTGGATGATGCCGTAGCCGTGTTGCGGGCCCCATTGCAATGTCTTGAGGATCAGCATGTCGAGCGTGCCTTGCAGAAGCTCGATTCGATTCAAGTAGCGGTCTTTCGTGGCCATAGATAAGGATGTAGGTATTCTACAGCAATTGATGTAGGTTGTCTACTGCCCAAAGGAGGCAAAGGCCGAGCCTGGTTTGGGCCCCCCGTGCCGCCGGGCACCCTCACGCACCCGGCCGGCTCCGCACGCACGACACGCCACCGTGATTTAACATAGGAACTCATAGTGATACGCAACCGAGTGAGACTCAGCCTGCTGCTGGTTTGGACGCCAGGGTTTGCATTCGCGGGCGGCCAGGCTCTGCCCGCCGAGCAGAAGCAGAAAGTCGACGACGCCAATCCCGCCAGGGCTCCGGCCAGACCAAAGCGGCCGCGGCGTCTGCTGGTGACGAACCTGGAAATGCGCGACGGCCATCCATGGCGCGGCAGTTCCTACACCACGATTCCTGCCGCTAACTACGCGATCGAAGAAATGGGCAAACGTACAGGCGCCTATGAAGTCGTATTCAGCGACGATGTCGAGATGTTCCGTCCGGATCGGATCAAACAGTTTGACGCCCTGTGCTTTCTGAATACGGTCGGTGTGTTGTTTGAAGACCCGGAGTTGAAGAAATCGCTCCTGGCCTTCATCGCGGGAGGCAAGGGCTTCGTGGGGATTCACGATGCCATCGCAACCTTCGTGCAGTATCCCAAGTACGACCAGTGGCCGCCTTTCGGACTCATGCTGGGGGCCACCGAGAATGGCGGGCATCCTTGGGACGGGGAGACCATGACAGTAAGGGTGGAGGACCCGAAGAGTCCGCTTAATTCTGTGTTTCATGGCGATGAATTCCAGATTGCCGATCATTCGTTCCAGTTTCAGGAGACGGTCCTGCGCGACCATCTTCACGTGCTCCTCAGCAATGACGTGGAGAAGAC
>CAZZHN010000212.1:0-7949 GCA_964654065.1 uncultured Solibacteraceae bacterium | reverse complement strand
CTGGTCCCATTTCAGAAGATCGTCAACCGTCGAGTAGAGCGATCCGGCCGCGTATGGAAGCGACACTTCAAGAAACGCTGCGCGCCGCAATTTGTCTCCCGCATACTCGTACCCTTCGGCGCGGTGTTTCAGAATCGCTGTGTAGTGATCGAATCCGGTGTCCTTCATGCCGAGGGGCTCCAGAATCGCCTTTTGCAGCTGCTCCTCGTAACTCCTTCCCGTCACTTTTTCGATCACGTAGCCCAGCAGAATGTACCCGGTGTTGTCGTATTTGTATTTCGAGCCGGAAGCGAACTCGAGCGGCATTTTCTGCGTAAGCTGGATGATTTCGGTCGGCGTTCGCGCGGTGGCCGCCTGTTTCTCGAAGAAGCCGGGGACCTCCGTATAGCTGGGGATTCCCGATTCGTGCGACAACAAGTGGTGAATCGTAACTGGCTGCCACGCCTCTGGTGCATCGGTGTAATACTGGCGGATCGAGTCGTCGAGCTTGATCTTGCCCTGCTCAACCAGTTGCAGGATCAGGGCCGAGGTGAACTGCTTGGTAATCGAACCCAGCCGGAACTTGGTGTCGGGAGTGTTGGGGATATCCCATTCGACATTGGCCAGGCCATAGCTCTTGCGGAACAGCGCCTTGCCGTCCTGCGCCAGCAGTACCGACCCTTGGAAATGCTTCTGGTCGACGAACGGTTGGACAAACGCATCCGCCTTCGCGGCAATGTCCTGTGCCGGCAATGCCGGTGCGGCCAGGAGCGTGAGCGTGACAGTCAGCCAGCGTTTCCACATATCGGTCCATTCTCGAACGCCGTGCGCTGCGTCGCAACCCTGGCCGCCATGGTTTCCCGGCAACGTTCCGCTGCGGACGGACGCCTTCTCCCCTACTGCCGGCCCAGGCACTGCGCCGCCGCCGGCACAAACCGGCAAGCCTTGTCGAAATCCCTTTGCGCCAGCCAGTATCCGCCAATGGACTCCGCCGCCGGCCCGTAGTTCGGATTGCCCTCCAATGCCTGCCGCCACAACTCGAGAGCCTTGGCCGCGTTGCCCGAGCGCACATACGCTTCGCCGATCGCCCACAGCGCCGGCACATTTCCTCCGTCCTGCGTTACGATCCGCTGCAGCGCGAGGATCGCTTTGTCGTACCGCCCCGTATAAAGCAAGCTCAAGCCGTTCTCATAAGCTTCCTGCTCTGCCAGTTTGTCTTTCGGATCGGCGGGCTGCTTCTGCCCCGTTTGCCGCCCTCCAGCCGTGTATCCCAACGAACCGAGCACGTCTCGCATCCGCGCCGAAGCTGCGGACGGTGCTTGCTGCGCTTTCGGCGCATGCAGGGCCATCAGGGCATCCAGCCGCGCCTTCATCGCGCGTGCCTCTTCCGCATGCGCCGCCAGGACGTTGACCCGCTCGCCCGGATCCTTTGCCAGGTCGTAGAGCTCCGGCTTGGGCGCGTCGATGTACTTATATGGCCCCGATTGCAGCGACCGCAGCGCCGCCCATCCGAAGTTGTCGCGTGGGTACACGCTCTCACCGTATGTTACCCGCTCGCCGCGTGCCGGCAGCAGGCTTGCGCCTTCAAACGAAGCGGGCGGCGTGATGTGCAGCCAGTCGAGAATCGTCGGGGCGACATCGATCAGTCCTCCTGCCTCACTCACCCGGGCGGGATACACTGCAGCGCCCGCCGGCCAGTGGACGATCAGCGGCACGTGCATCGTGCTCTCGTAAATGAAATAGCCGTGGCTGGTCTCGCCATGGTCGCCCAGACTCTCGCCATGGTCTGCCAGGAGGGCAACCAGCGCCTTGTCCCACAAGCCATCGTGCTCCAGCGCCTCCCGGAGCCGCCCGATGGCCCGGTCCACATATTCCAGTTCCGTGTCATAACCTGCTGTGCTCGGCGTCAGCCCCGCCACTGGCGGCAGTGAGTAAGGTGTGTGCAGGTCGTACAGATGAACGAACACGAACACCGGCTGGCCGCGGTTCTCGTCAATCCACTGCCGCGCCGCTCTGATCACAAGCGCGGCATCTCGTCGCACCCGCGCCGAGTAGGGATTCCTTCTCTCCCCGGCGGCGTCTGCAAACGGGCAGTCATAGACGTCAAATCCCTTGTCCAGCCCGTATTGCCGGTCGAGGATGATGCTTCCTGCGAACGCCGCGGTTCGGTAGCCGTTCGCATGCAGCACGGAGGCCAGCGTCACCGCTCCGGCGGGCAGGCTCTCCGAGTTTTCCTCCACCTGGTTCTCGAATGGATAAGTCGAGGTCATCAGCGAGGCGTGCGACGGCATAGTCAGCGGGATCTGCGAATCGATCCGCAGGTAAATCGTTCCCTTTTCGCCGAGCGAATCGATGTTGGGCGTGCGGATCTTTGTATAGCCGTAAGCGCTCAAGTGGTCTGCCCGCAGCGTATCGATCGAGATCAGCACCACCGGCGTTTTCTCGGCGGCATTTGCGGCGGGCGTGAATAGCAGCACTGCCACGATCGCCGCATACCGTTTCAGAAACCGCGGCGTGAGCCAGACAGAAATCGTCGAAATCCCGAAAAACCAGATCATCCAGGAAACGCCGAGCACCTTGGCGCGCGGCCAGGGAACCTCCATCCGATCCACCTCCGCGTTCACACGCAACTGCCCGCTGAAGGGTCGCAGCGGCCGGATCCGCCAGCTCACCTCGTTCGACCGCGGAATCCGTACCCCCGGTGTTTCGACCGCAACGTCCGCCGGCGCTTCCATCTGCACCCCGGCCAAATCTCCCAATTTGACCCGCGCCGTGACCACCACCGCCTCGCCCGCGGCCAGCGGCGCGCGCTCGTAAACTGCATCGGCCTGCCACAGCACCAGGCCAAGCAGCGGCGCGGTAATCAAACTCGGCGCCGCAATCTGTCCCAACAGCCGCAGGTTCTCGCGCAGCAGATCGCGTTGTGCCTTCCACACCAGCCGCGGCTCATCGAAGAACAGGCGCAGCTCCATCACGTGCGCCAGGATCCGGTTTACCGTCTGCCGTGTCCCGCTGGACCCGAATCGCCGGAACACGAAAGCCGTGAACATCCCGCACAACGCGCTCAAGGGAGCCAGCGTGGCCAGCGCCGTCATTCAAGATAGCCCAGTCCCTTCAGCTGGCGGACCAGGTCGTCGTTGGAGGGCGACTCCTCGTGACGCGCCAGTTCCTTCTCCACCGCATGTTCGACAAACTCTTCGATAGAGCTGTAGCCGGCCGCGTCAGCCGCGCGGTGCGCCCGCTCCCAAATGCTCTTGTTCAGCTTGATCGTAGTCCTGGGTGGCATAAGTCCAACCGTGTCCCGCTCGCCGTCCGATCCCGCGGTGGGGCATGTTTTAGCTTCCCCGTGCCGTAGCTCCCGCTTTTATCCTTTCAGAAAACCGATCGCCCCGTCATCTGCGCCGGCCGCGCCACGCCGTACAATGCCAGCAGAGAGACCGGCAGATCCTTCAACTCCGGATTTGCCGCGCGAATTCCCCGCGTCGTGAACAGCACGGCCGGCACCGCCGCCGGATCGATGCAGTGATCGGCGATCCACGCGTCGTCATTGTCTTCCACTAGCCCGCTGGGCGCGTCTCCCAGCGCCGTCTGCCATGACGCGCGGTAGCCGGCTCTGTATCCGATGATCAGGTCCGGTGCGATGCGCCGGTTCTCCGGCGATGGATTGGTCTCGGCGACGTTGGCGATCACGCTGCGCCCGTTGGCAGGGTCGCGAAATTCCAGAAGTTCCCGCCGCACCTCCTCCATCACCCCCTTGTCCTCCAGGTAGAGGCCGTTCAGCCCCAGTGCGTAGGCTTCCGTCCGCAGGCCGCGCGAGATCAGCCAGGTATTCAGGTTCACGGCCCGGTCGAATGCCGCGAATCCGTGATCCGACATCACCACCAGCTCGGCGTCCGGTTCCCGCCGCATCACTTCGCCGACCGACCCGTCTACCGCACGATAGACGTCCAGTAACTCCGCCTCGTGCCTGCCCCACAGCACGTGGGAATTCTGGTCCACCGCCGAAAAGTAAAAGAACAGCAACCCTCCCGCAAATCGCCGCAGCGAATCCTCCAGAAGACGTTGCTCATCGCGAAGGACCAGGTGGCTCTGCGACAAAAACTCGGGCAGATCGAACACACCCTGGCGCAGCGCTGCGGTGTCTTCGGCAATGCCTAGTGTTGCCCACCTTCCCGCGCTCGCAGCCACGTCGCGCGCGTAAGCTCCGGGAGTCGAAATGGGAAGCGCCGGGCTCTCCGGGTCGACGTTGACGGCGGATACGTACAGTTCGAATCTCGGGTGCAGTTGCTTGGCGAACACGCGAAACATGCCTCTGGCTGAGACGACGTGGGGCAGTAGCGGGAAATCGGCAGGTAGCCACCCGGACCAGCCGCCCTCTCGCACAATAGCGGCCGCGGCGCCCGTTTGCAGGCGCGCGTAAGGCCGGTCCGGGTCAACATCCACGCTCAGCTGCACTGCGGCATAAGCGTGGTCCCGCCGCAGCGGATTGGGAGGGCCTTCCACACGCAGGTCCGCGTGGCCGCCGCTGAGAGCGATCCTTCGAATCAGGCCGCCGGGCACGTCGCGCGACGTTCCGGCCGGATCGTCTGTGTAATAGCTGAACGTTCCCTCCGTGCCGCGCAGATCCGGCGTTCCCATTCCGGCAAGCTCCCGGCCTGCCGCGGAAGGCGGATAGTTTGCCGGAATGCGCACGATCGTCACCGGGATGCCCCGCTCCGACAGATACTCCCAGAAGGCGCGCCCTTTGCGCAACGGCACTACCCGCGAGCGGGAAAGCGGCAACTCATACGCGCCGAGCCGCAGCGCGAAACGCGGTCCGATCGTTTTGTCCGTCGAAAGATATGGCTCCCGCGTCGTCGGGTCGCGATGCACGAAATCGAAGATGCCGTGTTGGCCCGGATCCAGCCCCGTGATGAACGTCGACCACGCTACCGGGCTCTGCGGTGGGAAAGTCGTTGCCAGGTGCGAGTAACCGCCTCGTTCTCGCAGCCGCGCGACGTTCGGCAGGTCAGCCCAGTGACGCTCCACAAACGCCGGGTCCATGCCGTCGACACCAATCACGATCACCTTCTCGTAATGGTCCGGACTGCACGCCGCCAGCAGGATCAGCCCGAGTAGCGAGGCGTATTCACACCGTGGCAATGATCGTTTTACCTTCCATCCATGCCGGCGCTTTGACCCCGAACAGGCTGAGTGCAGTGGGGGCAAGGTCCTCGATGCCCGGGTCGTTCGCGGTGATCTTCCGATTCGAGAAAAGAACCCCCGGCACCAGCGGCGGGTCCACGCAGTGGTCCCCGCACCAGGCCTTTTTGTTGTCTTCGAAAACCGCGGAGGTGGCTTTTCCGGTGGCCGCATCCCAGGAGGCGCGGTAGCCCGCGGCGTAGCCAATAATCAGGTCCGGCGCTGCGTCCAGGTACGGGCCCCGGTAGATGTCCGCAGCCCTGTACACTGCCTGGATCGCCGCTTCATTTCTCTCTTCGTCGCGCAGCCCTGTAAGTTTGCGGACTAACTCGTCCTGCAGCGCCGCCGTGTCTTCCTGAGCCACGATTCCTCGCGATTCACGCCCGCAAAGATTCAGATACACACCGCCAAGCCCGAAGGTGTATACGCGGGTTTTCGCCCAGTCAATGCCCTCCAGGTAATGGCCCGATTCACTAAGACCATCGTTCAACACCAGGTATCCTTCGCGCAGCAGCCAGGAGTTCAGATTGACGCCCCGCCGGAACGCGCAAAAGCCGTGATCCGACAGCACGAAGAGAGCTGTATCGCTGCCCGCATACGAAAGCGCCTTTTCCACCACTCGATCCGCATCGCGATAGAGCGGCTCAATCACGTCCGGGCGCCCGTGGAACATATGTTGCACCCGATCGGTTGTGTCGAAAACGCATGCCACCACCCCGCGGCGCGTCCGCTGCAGCGCGCTGAAGAACATGTCTTCCCGCTCCTGCCGGATGAGTTCCGCCTGGCGCAGAAAGGCATCCTCGCCAATCGCGCCCTCGTTCAGCGCCGTTGTGTCTTCCGCAAGGCCCAGCGTCGCATAAGTCCCGAGCAGCTTCGCCAGGTAGGTCGCATAGAACGGCGGATGGCTGATGGGCAGCGCCGGATTCTCCGGATCGATCTCGACGGGCGTCGCGTAAAGGTCGAGTTCCGGCTCCTCCCGCGAGAGCAGGAAGCGCACGATGCCGCGCACGCGCCCGAATTTGAGGCGGATCCACGGCGTGTATTCGCCGCGGAGCAGCGGATACGACTTGCCCTGAATCTCCAGGCAGCCGCCCTGAACGCGGAACCCTACCGTGATCCTGTCCGGCCCTTGCAGTGCTCCCTCCGAAGCTGTAAATCGCGAGTAAGTTCCCTGCGTGCCAAGTAAGTCCGGTGTGCACATCGCCGATAACTGAAGCCCGTGAAAAGCCTCCGGAGGAAAGGTTAACGGCACCCGCAGAATGGTGCTTTTCACCTGGTGGCGCCCGAGCGTCTTCCAGAACGGTTCGCTCTTGCGCCGCATTTCCACCGTCGCGCGCGATAACGGGAAGCGCCACTTGCCGATTCGCAGAAACCGCCCGGCGGGCCGCACTTTCGCCGAAGATAGCTCCAGCGCGTAATTTCGCAGATCGCGCCTCAGAAAGTCGAAGATGTTGTGTTTCGCCGGATTGACGCCGGTGGCAAAAGTGGACCACGCAACCGGGGAGAGGGCAGGGAAGGTGGTCCGCAGACGCCTGTAAGATCCCTGTTCCCGCAGCCGCGCCAGGTTTGGCAGCTTGCCTTCTGCCATCATCCGTTCTGTAATGGCCGGATCCAGACCGTCGAAACCCAGGAAGATTGCCCGCTGGATCGGTGTTCGCTGCCTCGATCTTGTGAGCACCGCCCAAACCATCCGGAATGGCCAGACAACCGCCGATGCGATCCCTGCCAGCAGCGCCAGTACAAGGGAAAGGAACGATCCTAGAAAAGCGAACCCTGCGCCCGGGCCGATATACGCCATAAGGCCGCCGTGTATCACCGCAGTCGTCCTTCGCGGTAACGGGCGCAATCGAGATGGCGCATTGCGTTCATTGGACGCTCGCCTCGCCCGGTAAGTTACGCGGCGTCAAAGGCCCGCGTCCCGCCAGCCGCGATGCCGGCCTCAGATCACCTTCACCGTCACTGGCTTCGAGCTCACGCCGGCGCATTCCACGCGCAGCGGCAGTTCACCCTTCGCGCAATTCTGTGGCGCCTTGGCGTTGATCTGGTGACGTCCGCCCAGGGCCTGGCCGACGAAAGTAACTTCCATAGCCGAATCGCCAAGCCGGAAGCGGACGTTGCCCCGGTCCGCATTTTCCGGGAGCCCCTCCACCCAGCACGAAAGGTAGCCGCTTTCGGAAACGTTGACGGTGTCCGCCTCCCAGTGAACCGAATCGCGCACTCCTGCGATCACGATTCGCTCTACCGCTGTCGGTATGTCGACGGCGATGCGCTGCGCGGCGCTGAACCGGCTGTCGGCCAGGCGCAGCCGCACGTCGTTCCAGCCCGGTTTCAGACCCGGCGGCAGAGAGAACTTGGCCCAGCAGGCGCCGCTATTCGGGGCCACCAGAATCGCGCCGCCGCCGAACTCCCCTACCTCCAACAGCAGTTCTTCCTTCCGCGGAATCGCGCCCCCTGCGCGGAACCAGCAGTCGATATCGTGGTCACGCCGCGAATGGAAGTTGATGCCGAGATTCGCCGCATTGACTACTGTCCCCAGCTCCGGTGCCTCCTGCGCCGGCTCTTCCGGTTCCGCCGGCCACTTACGAAAACAGGCCACCACGGCGTTGTCGCTGTCCACCGCAATCAACTCGACGCGCGCGAAACCCGCCGCCCGGCACATCGCCAGCACGCAGCCCACCGTCGGGCCATTCCAGTTGTCGAAATTGCCGTTGAGCTCGTCCGTCTCGTAGAACTCCATCGTCGGAATGTCGTTCTGGTGGTCCCTCCAGGAGGCGCCGTCGGTCACAAAC
>CAZZHN010000211.1:0-7972 GCA_964654065.1 uncultured Solibacteraceae bacterium | reverse complement strand
CGCGGGACAGGTTGCGCACCGCCCTGGAACATCGCGAGCCGGATCGCATTCCGCTAGACTTCGGAAGCACCAATGTCACAGGCATCCACGTCAGCCGCGTAGCCGCCCTGCGCGACTATTACGGCCTGCCCAAGGGGCCCGTGAAGGTGTACGAGCCGTTCCAGATGTTGGGCTCCATCGACGACGACCTGCGCGCGGCGATGGGGCTCGACGCCATTGGCGTGTTTCCGCTCAAAACAAAATTCGGCGCTCCGGCGGCGGATTGGAAAGAGTGGGATTTCCGCGGCCTTCAAGTTCTGGTGCCGGGCGATTTCCGCACAACGACATCGGCGAACGGCGACATCCTGGTCTATCCCCAAGGCGATCTCACCGCCGCGCCCAGCGGGCGCATGCCGGTAGGCAGCGCCTTCTTCGACATCATCGTCCGCCAGCCGGAAATCGACGAAGAAAAACTCGACCCGGCTGACAACCTGGAAGAATTCGGACCGCTTTCCGACGAAGACCTGGATCATATCGAACGCTCCGCGCGCGCTGCGGGGGCGAGCGGCTACGGTGTGGTGGGATCGTTCGGCGGCACGTCGTTCGGCGACGTTGGGCTGATACCCGCGGCAGCCTTGAAGAGCCCGAAAGGTATCCGCGACGTCGCCGAGTGGTACATGTCGACACGGACGCGGCGCAGGTATATCCACCGCGTGTTTGAGCGCCAGTGCGAGATCGCCCTCGCGAACCTGGCGCGCGTCCACTCTCTCATCGGCGACTCCGTGGACTGCATGTATGTCTGCGGCACCGATTTCGGCACGCAGACTTCGGCCTTCTGCTCCGTCGCCACTTTCCGCGAGTTGTGGTTCCCCTACTACCAGCGCGTCAATAGCTGGGTCCACACTAACACCGACTGGAAATGCTTCAAGCATTCCTGCGGCAGCGTGGAGCGGTTCCTGGAAAGCTTCATCGAAGCCGGGTTCGACATCGTCAACCCCGTGCAGTGTTCGGCGGCCGGGATGGATCCGGCCGAACTGAAACGGAAATACGGCTCCCGCCTGGTGTTTTGGGGCGGTGGCGTCGATACCCAAAAGACCTTACCTTTCGGCTCGCAGCGAGAAGTGCGGGAGGAAGTGTTGCGCCGCTGCGAAATCTTCGCGTCCGGCGGTGGCTTCGTGTTCAGTGCGATTCACAACCTGCAGGCCGGAACTCCGGTTGAGAACATCGTCGCCATGCTTGATGCCGTAAATGAATTCAATGGAGTGTGGCATGCATGACCTGGAGCAACTCAAGGAAGCGCTGATCGTAGGAGACTGGAAGAACGCGGCCGCGGCCACGCAGGCCGCACTCGCCGACGGTGTGGCGCCGCTCACTATCGTCACCGGACACCTGATGCCCGCCATGGACGAAGTTGGCCGGCGCTTCGAGTGCGAAGAGTACTTCGTGCCCGAGATGCTGCTCTCCGCGCGCGCCATGAAGGCGTCGATGGAGATTCTCCGCCCGCTCCTGGCGTCGAGCGGCGCCCAGCCCGTGGGGCGCGTGGTGATTGGAACGGTCAAAGGAGACGTGCACGATATCGGCAAAAATCTAGTGGCGGCGATGCTGGAGGGCGGCGGGTTCGAAGTGATCGATCTGGGAGCCGACGTGGCCCCGGAGCTTTTCATCGAGGCAGTCACCGAGCGTGGCGCCAACCTGGTGGCGCTTTCGGCGTTGCTCACCGTGACTATGGGGTGGATGAAGACCACCATCGACGCTTTCCAGACCGCGGGACTCCGCCAGGAGGTGAAGATCATGGTCGGTGGCGCACCGGTCACGCAGCAGTATGCTGACGCCATCGGCGCCGACGGTTTTAGCGATAGCGCTGGGAGCGCGGTGGCATTAGCGCGCAAACTGGTAACCGCGTGAACCCCCTGCGCAAGTGGCTCGCCGCCGGCCCGCTGATTACCGACGGCGCATGGGGCACCGAATTGCAGGCGCGCGGTCTCGCACCTGGTGCGGCGCCCGACACCTGGAACCTGGCCCATCCGGACCCTGTGGAAGATGTGGCGCGCGCCTATGTGGAGGCGGGCAGCCAAGTGATTCTCACCAATACCTTCCGCGCCAACGCAATCGGCATGAAAGGCCAGCTTGAATTGATCAATCGAGCCGGTGTCGAGATCTCGAAGCGCGCAGCGGCAGGGCGGGCGCTGGTGTTCGCCTCTATTGGACCGACGGGCAAGATGCTGTTGACGGGCGACATCACCGCTCAGCAGGCGCGTGCGGCTTTTGACGCGCAGGCCGCGGCTCTGGCAGCGGCGGGCGCGGACGCTCTGCTGGTGGAGACGATGAGCGATATCGGAGAGGCGCGCCTGGCGGTGGCCGCGGCCAAAAGCACGGGGCTGCCGGTGATCGTCTCCTTCGCCTTCGATTCGGGCAGGAATAAGGATCGCACTATGATGGGCGCCTCACCCGAGGCCGTCGCCGCGGCGATGGTGGAAGAGGGAGCTGACGCGGTGGGCGCGAACTGCGGCGTCGGTGTGGAGTATGCCGCTGCCATTTGCCGCCGTTTGCGCGCGGCCTGCGATGTCCCGATCTGGATCAAGTCCAATGCCGGCCTGCCAAAGATGGAGGGCGTGGCCGTCCGCTACCATACCACCGCCGAGTTCTTCGCCTCTCACTTCGCGGCGCTTCGCGATGCCGGCGCTTCGTTCGTAGGGGCTTGCTGTGGCTCCACGCCGGACTTCATCCGCACACTGGTGAACGCCCGATGCGCTTCAAGCTAATCAGTTGCGAAGTGCTGTTCCGCGAAATGTGCGACGCCTGCGCGCATTCGCCGCATCAGGTGGACCTGGAATTTCTCCCCAAAGGACTCCACGATCTGGGCGGCAAGACAATGGCGGCCGAGATTCAAGAAGTTGTGGACCGCACCTCGGAGGGCGTATACGATGCGATTCTGCTGGGGTACGGACTCTGCGGGAACGGGCTCGACGGGCTCACGGCGCGCCACACGCCCTTGGTTCTGCCGCGGGCGCACGATTGCATCGCGCTGTTGATGGGCAGCCGCGAACGCTACCAGCAGTATTTCGACGCCAACCCGGGTACGTTCTACCGGTCGACCGGCTGGCTGGAGCGCGGCAAGGGCTTGCAGCAGTTGACGCACCAAATAATAGGTTTGGAGGAGTCGCTGGAAGCCCTCATCCGCAAATACGGCGACGACAACGGACGCTACCTGCACGAAGAGATGATGCGCTACCGCTCGCGATACGAAAAGCTCACGTTCATCGAAACCGGGCTGGAGGCGAGCGGGAATTTCGCCGCCGAGGCCGCCGCTGAGGCCAAGGAAAACGGGTGGAGTTTCGAGCGGCTGCCGGGCGATCTGGCATGGTTGCAGGGTTTGGTGAATGGGGAGTGGGCCGAGGCTGAGTTTGTGGTCGCCAAGCCGGGTCAGCACATTGCCGTCACCTATGACGCCATGATTGTCTCCAACGAAGGCGGGAGTTCTTCATGACCAGCAAGGAACGAGTCTTAGCCGCACTGAACCATCGGCAGCCGGACCGCGTGCCGATCGATTTCGGCAGCACCGGCGTCACCGGAGTGCATGCCACGTGCGTGGCTGGGCTCCGCCAATTCTTCGGGCTAGAGAATCGACTGGTCAAGGTCCACGAACCTTACCAGATGCTCGGCTTGATCGAGGACGATCTGCAAAGCGCGCTGGGGCTCGACGTCGAGGGTGTGTTCCCCCGCAAAACGATGTTCGGCTTTGTGAACCACGACTGGAAGACCTGGCGCATGCCGGATGGCCTCGAGGTCCTGGTCTCGGAGGACTTCCGCGTCACCGGAGATGCCGGCGGCAACACTCTTATCTATCCCGGGGGCGACACCAGCGTCGCGCCCAGCGGCCGCATGCCGCGCGACGGCTATTTCTTCGACTCCATCATCCGCCAGCCGCCCATCGACGAGGACCGGCTGAATCCCGACGACAACCTCGAAGAATTCACGCCCATCGCGGACGACGAGGTGGAATACTTTCGCCAGGAAGTGGAGCGTGCCTCCGCCACCGGGCGCGCCGTGATGGCCAATTTCGGAGGTACCGCGTTCGGCGATATCGCCCTGGTTCCCGGCCCATTCCTGAAACATCCCAAGGGAATTCGCGATGTGTCCGAGTGGTACATGGCCACCAGCAGCCGGCGGGACTACATCCACCAGATCTTCGACCGGCAATGCGACATCGCCATCGGCAACCTGGCGCGCATTCACGCTGCAGTGGGCGACACGGTGGACGCGGTCTTCGTTTGCGGCACCGATTTCGGCTCGCAAACTTCGGCCTTCTGCTCCGCCAAGAGCTTCCGCGAGCTTTATTTTCCATACTACCTTCGCCTCCTCGACTGGATCCACAAGAACACGCGGTGGCAATGCTTCAAGCACTCCTGCGGCTCGGTGGTGCGCTTCCTTCCCTCGTTCATCGAGGCGGGGTTCGACATTTTTAACCCGGTGCAATGCTCGGCAGTGGGCATGGATGCAGCGGAATTGAAAGCGCGCTTCGGCGATCGCCTCACCTTCTGGGGCGGCGGTGTGGATACGCAGCGCACGCTGCCGTTCGGATCGCCGGAAGAGGTGCGCCAGCAGGTGTTGGAGCGCTGTGAGGTTTTCGCCGGGGGCGGAGGATTCGTGTTCAACTCCATCCACAACCTGCAGGCGCGAACGCCGGTCGCCAACATCATCGCGATGTTCGACGCGGTAAGGGAGTTTAATGGAGCGCCGATACATGTCTGATCTCACGACGCGCCGGCGATTCTTCGCGGCGACCGCCGTTCCGCTTCTGACCGGCTCTTCCGCTGAGGAAGCACCGGTGCCTGAGGAGGGGTGTTCCGGCGACGACGCTTCGGTGAATGGCCTGTGGCAGTTCCGGCTAGATACCGATACTCCGGCCGCGGGGTGGAGGCAAGTCCGCGTCCCTCACACCTGGCAGATGGAGCCGGAGCACTTCGCGTATCGTGGGCTGGCTAGGTATCGCCGCAGCTTTGACGCGACGGAGGCGTGGCGCGATCGCTCGGTCCGCGTGGAATTCGAAGGGGTGTTTCACACGCTCCGTCCAACGGGCTCTTCGGCTCACGCCGCGATCTGGAAGCCATAGATGAAATCGCAATCACAGTACAACGCGCGCTACGTTTGGCTCCTAGCAATAGTGGCCGCGCTCGGCGGCCTGTTATTCGGCTACGACTTCGTAGTCATCGGCGGCGCCAAGCCGTTCTACGAGAAATTCTTTCAACTCACTTCCGCCCGCGAGATTGGCTGGGCCAATAGTTGCGCGCTCCTCGGATGTCTGCTGGGCTCGCTGGTCGCCGGAGCCGCCGCCGACCGCTTCGGCCGCAAGATCCTGCTGATTGCCTCGGCAGCGATCTTCGCGATTTCTTCCGTACTCACCGGATGGGCTCCCACCTTCGCCATGTTCGTCGTCTGGCGAATGGCCGGCGGAGTCGCCATCGGAATCGCGTCCAACGTGTCGCCGGTGTACATCGCGGAGGTCAGTCCCGCGCCGTGGCGCGGACGCCTGGTGTCCATGAATCAGCTGACCATTGTGGGTGGAATCCTGGCGGCGCAAGTCGTCAACTGGATGATCGCCGAGACGGTCCCCGCTGGCGCCACCGCGGAAATGATCCGTCAATCGTGGAACGGGCAGTTTGGTTGGCGTTGGATGTTCACCGCGGTAACGGCTCCGTCGCTCATCTTCTTCGTGGGCGCGCTGTTTGTTCCCGAAAGCCCTCGCTGGCTCGCAGTCCACGGCCGGAAGGATCGCGCCCGCCGCACTCTGGCGCGAATCGGCGGCGAGGAATATGCGGACAGCGCGCTCGCCGATGTGCTCTCCACGGTGGAACCGCACGCGCAAGAGGGCAGATGGGCGGAACTGTTGGGCTCGGGCATGCTAAAGTTGCTCGCGATCGGCGTCTTTCTCGCCGTCCTGCAACAGTGGAGCGGGATCAACGTGATCTTCAACTATGCCGAAGAGATTTACCGCAACGCCGGATACAGCGTGAACGATATCCTTTTCAATATCGTCGTCACCGGATCCATCAACCTGGTTTTCACTCTCGCATCATTGACCTTTGTGGACCGGCTGGGCCGGCGATCGCTGATGCTGGCTGGTTGCGGCGGCGTGGCGCTTTTCCATTTCCTTCTCGGGCTGTCTTACCATTTCGGGCTGAAGGGTCTGCCAGTTCTGATTTGCACGCTCGCCGCCATTGCCTGCTTTGCGATGACGCTGGGGCCGGTGACGTGGGTGCTCATCTCGGAGATTTTCCCGAATCGTATTCGCGGGGCCGCGGTATCGGTATCGGTGTCGGCCCTCTGGATCGCCTGCTTCGCGCTGACGTTTACCTTCCCGTCCCTGAACGCCGCCCTCGGTCCCGCAGGGACCTTCTGGCTGTATTCGGCGGTCTGCGTGATTGGCTTCCTCTTCGTATTGCGGCGCGTGCCGGAGACCAAAGGGAAGACGCTCGAGCAGATCGAGCGCGGATTCCGCCAGATCTAGAACTGCAGCTTACTCGAAGTGAATCCGCCGCATCTTTCCAGCGATCGACACAAGCTGTACCTCCGGTGCATGAGTTCTGCGGCCACCAACCGACTCAGGCGTCGGAGGGATTCGTCGGAGACACGCTCAGGGGCCCTGCTTGAGCGCCGAAATCGCCGCCGAAAGCGGTTTCGAAGAGGGGCAAGTGATCACTGAACTTACTCCACGAAGGCATCTACTTCGCCCGCTCCACCGCGATACGCAGTTCGGTTCGCGGACCGTCCAGCCAGAATTCCATGTTTGGGCCGGTGGGACGATAGCCCTGCTCGGCAATCCACTCTAGGAGCTTCGGCCATGGCTTCGTGGCGGAATGCTCGCCTAGCACCTTCACAACAGCGATGTTGGAGTCTTCGAGTGTGTGCAGCTCGAATGGACTGCCTGCCACCAGGGGTCCAGCGACCGGAAAACCCACTTCCCAGCGCAGCTCGGCGTCAGGCACGGTACCGGCAGCATCGTAATAGCGGCCGAAGGGCGCTCCGGCGGGTGCGACACCGCGCGCGGCCAGGAAAGCAGTCAGCAGCTCCAGCGCGATTCCGGTTTGGGCGTAGGCGCCGCGCATCGGAAGAACGACCACCTGGAGAGGCGCGGCCGTTTTGATTTCGGGTTGGAACGGCGAAGGAGCACCCGGCCCACCGGGCACGGCCGGCGCTGAGTCGGAAGTCGCAGGGGCTTCCAGTCGCCGTCCCTCAACGCCGCGACCGTCCTGATTCAGAATGAGCCGGTTCACGCTGCCATTCGGCTCTTGCAGGAATTCGGCGGTCACCTTGGCTTCCAGCAAGTAGAACAGTTTGGCGGAGCGCGGATAGAGCTGCATCCGAGGCTGTCCATTCACCCGCACGAACAGCAGGTTTCTCTCTGGTACGATCTCGATCATCTGACCGTTCGACAGCCGATACTTCCCGGCATATGAGGTGAGTAGCGCGAGAGGCGGATCGGGTAGCCGCGGTGCCCGAAAGGCGTCGGCATCGAGTGAGAAAACGAGATGACTCACTTTGGCTGCCGCATTCCGGACAAACTCGACATCGGCGTCCACGACCTTCCAGTCTTCGAAGAACCGGCTGCGGTCAAGCGGGAACAACTCAACGCGGCCGTGATTGGTGGTCTGCTCGTACAGGTGACTTCCCGAACGAGTGACCTGCATCACTCCGTAAGATCCCATGTCGTACAAACCGGTAAAGGCATCGTAGGTCCCGGGATCGACCTGCGTATCAACCGCCGGCGAATCGTTCGGTTCCAGCTCATCGTGCAGGTAGAGCTCGGCAATGGTTCGTGCAGTCAGCCCGACATCATAGGTGGGCAAGGGAGCACCTGCATTGGCCAGGATAATGACCGTGAATCCAGCCTCGGGGAAATAGTAAAGAGCCCCGCAATACCCCTCTCCGCCGCCAGTGTGGAAGACGGCACGCATACCGCGCAGACGCCCTATGCCCCAGCCGAAGCCGTAGC
>CAZZHN010000210.1:0-8102 GCA_964654065.1 uncultured Solibacteraceae bacterium | reverse complement strand
CCGGTGTCGAGTCCGAAATCCTCGTCGCCGACGAGCGGCGGTATGCGGCTGAAGCCCTGCCGGCGCAGGAACACGGTCACCGGGCTGAGCGCCAGGTGGAGGTGCTTGGTGTGCGGAATCAGCGGCAGGAAGACGAGCAGCGCGAGCGTGTGCAGCCACCAGTTGAGATGGGCCAGTCCGCCATCCTGCAGCCAAAACTGTGCCAGGAAGGTTAGCATGAGGGCGAGAATCAACGCCGCGATCACCCCCGATTCTTTCGAAACCGCGCCGAGCCATACTGGCCGTGCGACAAAGCGACGTACGAAGAGGCCGGTGATGGAAACTGCAACCACGACAGCCCAGACGGCGACAAAATCCAGATAGGCGCGGGCCCAAACGCTGGCCGGCGGGAGCAGCCGCAACCCGAACGCCTCGGCAAGATGATTCAGCGTGACGAGCGCGAAGGCGCAGAATCCCCAGAATACGAAGGCGTGCGCCAGCCCAGCGACCGGCCGCCCGCCGATCACTTTGCCCTGCGCCAGAACTTCCCAAAGGAACTGACGAATGCGCGGACCGACAGGCGCGAGGCTAAAGTCCGGTGTGGCACGCGCGGTGCGCAGCACGTGCACTACGGAGCGAAAGCGCCACCAGAACAGGCCCGCCGACGTGGCCGCGAGCACAATCAGAATGAAGCGTTCCAGCCAGGATGCGTCCATTGGGATTCGCCAAAGATGAGGGTAGCATGCACCCGGCGTCGAGCTAGCGTACCGTCCGGGATGACGGTTCGCGGGCGGCCTGGTCTGGGCACCGCGATGCGCCGGTATCCGACTTATAGGGCTACGCTGCGTGGGTTGCGATTCGATGGACGGCCACTCGCATACTGTTCAACCGCAGCCCCATCCCTATCATGCAAAGGGCGCTGAAGGCGAAATATGAGCTCATCCAAATCAGGAACGCCGGCGGTTGGCCCAATCGGATCAAGCCAAACCCCAGAACCAAAAACCCTAAGGCAAAAACAATCGAGGCGGATCCGGCCAGGCTAAGGAGCCACTTGTCCAGATTATGGCGCCGCAGGTTTTGCGCGGTCGCGAATGCGAAAACGCCAATGCTTAGCGCCATCACGACGAAGAGGAGGGCGAAGGGAAGAAAGCTGATTCTATGCCGGGGCAGCGAGGAAAGGGAGACCAGTCCATATACGCTGAGAGCGGCGCCGTTCAGCGCCAAAAGCCAGGACTTACCCTTTCCGCCGCTCCAGACACCGAATGCGATCGTGCACACTCCCGCCGCCAGTGCGAGTTCACCCAAATCGACAACCGTGCCAGGCCCCAGCCATTTTCGCAATGTGAGGGAACCGTCCGGGTCCAACATGAAGAGGTTGATGAGCGCGTACATCGCGTCGAGAACACCGCACAATGCCAGCAGCCACCAGTTCTTGATGAGCGTTTGGGTCATATATCACCCCTCAGCCTGCCGTGATGACGGCTCTGGCCTGATCATATCAGTTGGGGTTGGGAGGCGCGCGGGATAAAGGTCGCGTCTGCGGCCCGGCTAGAATCAAGAGGGAGGTTTTCCTTGCACGTTGTCGTTTCCGGTGCCGCTGGCTTTATTGGGTCCCATTTCTGTGATCGCCTTCTGGCGGAGGGGCACACAGTCGTTGGGCTCGACAATTTCCTAACCGGTGCCGCACGCAACCTGGCGCACCTGGCAGAGGAACCGCGCTTCAGTTTGATCCAGCAGGACATCACCGAGCCATTTTCGATCGGTGGCGCTGTTGACGCGGTGGCGAATATGGCCTCGCCCGCCAGCCCGAAGGACTATCTCGATTATCCGATCGAGACCCTCGCCGTGGGATCGGCGGGCACGAAGCGCATGCTGGAGCTGGCGCGTGAGAAGCGGGCGGTCTTTCTGCTGACTTCCACTTCGGAATGTTATGGCGATCCGGAGGTCCACCCGCAGGTGGAATCGTACTGGGGCCACGTGAACCCAGTCGGGCCGCGCTCCTGCTACGACGAAAGCAAGCGGTTCGCCGAGGCCTTGACCATGGCTTACCACCGCAAGCATGGCGTGGCGACCCGCATCGCGCGCATCTTCAATACCTACGGCCCGCGCATGAAGCTCGACGATGGCCGCGTGGTGCCGGCTTTTCTCCAGCAGGCGCTGGTGGGCGAACCAATCACAGTTTTTGGCGACGGTTCCCAGACCCGCAGTTTCTGTTATGCGAGCGACATGGTAGATGGCCTCTACCGCCTGATGTTTTCCGGCGAGCACAGTCCGGTGAACCTGGGCAACCCGCGCGAGATGACGATCCTGGAATTCGCTGAGCTCATACGGCGGCTGACAGGTTCTCGCTCGGCTACCGAGTTCCGGCCATTGCCTGAAGACGACCCGAAGCAGCGATGCCCCGATATCGGCAAAGCGCGGACGCTGCTCGGCTGGGAGCCGCATGTGACGCTGGAAGAAGGGCTGCGCCGGACGGTAGCGTACTTTCGCGGTGAGGCGGCCGGCGCGAAGTATGTGGGGCAGGATGGTATCCTGCGCGGCGATTGATCATCGCCGCGGGTGCCGATTGCCAATCGGCGCGCAGCTTACCAAGCTGCCCCACAAACCTGCACCTTGCTTGACAAACCTTTACCTTCAACCCTCATTCAGGTGTGGTACGTTGATCGGGTGCGAATCCTGCTCATCGATGACGACACGGAACTGTGCTCGCTGATGCGGCAATTTCTGGAGCGGGAAGGCTTCAGCGTTGAACTCGAACACGAAGGCAACAAGGGCCTGGAGCGCGCTGCGCAGACTGGCATTGACCTGGTGGTGCTGGACGTCATGCTGCCCGGCCTGGACGGCTTCGAAATACTGCGCCGCCTTCGCCAGCGCAGCAAAGTGCCGGTAATGATGCTGACCGCACGCGGCGAAGACGTGGACCGCATCGTCGGCCTCGAACTGGGCGCCGACGATTACCTTCCGAAGCCGTTCAATCCGCGCGAATTGGCGGCGCGCATTCGCGCCATCCTTCGCCGCTACGAGGCTCGGCCGCCCGCCACCGGCGGCCGCATCGAGGTCAACGGCGTGGCGCTCGACCCCGGTTCGCGCGAAGTCTTTTCCGGCGGCAAACCGGTCGAGGTGACCACCTTCGAGTTTGACATCCTGGAGATGCTGATGCGTTCGGCGGGCCGCGTGCTCTCGCGCGACGCGCTGATGGAGAACTTCTACAACCGGAAGGCGACGCCTTTCGACCGCTCAATCGACATGCACGTCAGCCACCTGCGCAAGAAGTTGAATCGTGGAGAGGGTCTCATCAAGACCATCCGGGGCGTAGGCTACCAATTCAGCCGTACGCCCGAAGATACCGCCGAATGAATTCACTGTTCTCCAAAATTCTGCTCTGGTTCGGTTGCACGCTGCTGATCACGCTGGTGGGGTCCGCCTTCATTTCAGCGCTGAATAACGACCGCAACGATTCCTCGCGAGAGTCGCCGGCAGCGCGCCTGGTCACCTTTCAACTGGAAGAAGCGCGCGCCGCATACGAGACCGGCGGGCGGCCCGGACTGGCGGCGTTTTTGGATACGCTGGCGCGCGTTTATAACGCACAAGGCATCCTCACCGACGAGCAGGGCCGCGACCTCCTGACCAACCAGGACTGTTCGTCTTTGCTCCGCCGCGCCCGCGGCAAACCTGGGTACTCGATCATTCGCGCCGGACCGTCCACCATGGCGCGGGTGGCGGACGACGGCCGCTACTGGTTCTTCTACCTGGTACCGCGCGCGGACGTTGGAATGTGGTTTCTGACACCGGATCACCTCTTCTTTCTGGCGGCAGCAGTGCTTCTTTGCTACTGGCTGGCGCTGCACCTCACCAGCCCCGTGCGCGCGTTGCAGCGCGCGGTGGAGCGGTTCGGCAGCGGCGACCTCACGGCGCGGCTCAACTTCACTCGTGCCGACGAACTCGGTCAACTGGCTCGCACCTTTGACCAGATGGCAGACCGAATCGAAACCCTGGTGGGAGCCGAACGCCGTCTCCTGCTCGACATCTCGCACGAACTGCGCTCGCCGCTGGCCCGCCTCGGCGTGGCGGTCGAGCTGGCGCGTACCGGCGAGGATCTGGACGCGCACCTCAACCGCATCCAAAAGGAATCCGACCGGCTGAACGGCCTGGTGGGTCAGCTGTTGCAGGTGACGCGGGCAGAAGGGGATCCGGCTTCACTGCGCCAGAATCCGCTGCGGCTGGATGAGCTGGTGGCGCAGCTCGCCGAGGATGCGCGACTGGAAGCCGCCTCGCGGGGATGCCGCATCGAGTTCGGCGAGCCCCGTCCCGTTACCGTCCTTGGCGATCCCGAATTGTTGCGGCGCGCCGTGGAGAATGCGATTCGGAACGCTATCCGTTATGCCCCGCGCGATTCGGCGGTCAAGATCGCACTTTCCAGCGAAGGCGGCCGGGCGACCATCACAGTGCGCGATGAGGGTCCGGGGGTGCCTGAGGAATCGCTGGAGCGAATTTTCGACGCGTTCTACCGCGTGGATGCGGATCGCAACCGTGCTTCGGGAGGCATCGGGCTGGGACTATCCATCGCGCGGCGGGCGATCATCCTTCACCACGGCGCGATTCGAGCCCGCAACGCGGACCCCGGTTTGGAGGTGCAATTGGAGCTACCGCAGGCGCCGGAGGCAGGGTGACACCGCGCCCGAGGTAGGACGGACGATCGGTTTTCTGTCGTCTGTCAAATACCCTACGTGAAGCCTGACAAACCACACAAGGCGATGGTCTGTCCTACTGGTACGCGCAGCACACGCCACCCGCGAGCGCGGTCGCCTCGTCAGGCGGGGCCTTCCTCCATCGCCCGTTCGTACACGTAGCCGGCTGCTACGACGTCTTCAATCGCCAAGCCATTGGACTTGAAGATGGTCAGCTCGTCGGGACGCGTGCGGCCGACGTGGCCGGCCAGTAGTTCTTGTAGTTCGACTACCCGGCTCCAATCCTGCTCAACGAAGGCGAGCAGCAGGTCGCCCGACTCCATGCGGGATTGCTCGCGGCTATCGACCACGATCAGCCCGGCGCGATGCACCAGCTCTGAGGGGATCTCGCGTCTCTTCGCCTGGTTCGACCCCATGGCGTTGACGTGGGCGCCGTCGGCCACCCATTCCGAGGCAACCACCGGCACGCCGGAATTCGTCGCGGTGACCAGCACATCGGCGCCGCGCACGGCTGCTTCGGCGGAGGCGGCTGCTTCGACCGTAGCGCCTAGATCACGAGCGCAATCGGCGGCGAACGACTCTCGTTTTTCTGCCGACCGGCTCCAGACGCGGACCCGCTGGAACGGCCGTACGGCAAGCATGGCTTCCACCTGCGTGCGCGCCTGGAAACCGCTGCCGATTACGGCCAGTGTGCGCGCGTCGGGCCGCGCCGAAAGATCGGTGGCCAATCCGCTGGCGGCGCCGGTACGAATCTGGCCGAGCGCATTGGCCTCCAGAATCGCTAGCAGAGCGGCGTCCGAGGCGCGGTAAAGGAGGAAGCGGAAGTGCGGCTCGTGCCCTGGATTCGAGGAATACACTTTGATGCCGTAATAGGCACCGTCAGCGCCGGCCATGTAATGCAGCACGGAGCGAGTGGGCAGAATCAGACGCTGCCGCGGATGATTGATCGCCGCGCCCCGCCCCAGGCGTTCGAACGCCGCCCGCACCAGCGCAATGCACTCACCCATGGGTAACAGGCGCTTGACATCGGACTCGGTCAGAAACAGCGGTTTTAGACTCATGAATTCACCTCGATGGTTTGCTCCACGTGTTCCCATTCCTCCAGTAGTGCGGCGAGCCCGCCTTGACGGGATGCCAACAGCTCCGTCAGGCGCGCCGTCTCTTCCACGCTGACGAATGCGCCCAGGGCGGTTTCGGCTTCGGCGATTTGCGTCTCCAGCCGGGCCACGTCCACTTCGATCTCGCGGCGTCGATCCTTCATCTGTTGCAGCTTGATGGGGTTGAGCCGCTGCGCCGGTCTGGATGGCGGGGCGATCGCACTTGGAATCGCGATAGCGGTTTGCGATGGCATGCCATTCGCTGCAGCGCCGCCGGATTTCCGCCAAAGATAATCCTCGTAATTGCCCGGAAAAACGGTGATGCGTCCGTCTTCCACTTCAAAGATGCGCGTGGCCAACTTGTCGATGAAGTAGCGATCATGGGAGACGAACACCAGGGTCCCGGAGAATTCCTGCAGCGCGGTAAGCAGCACATCCTTGGCGCGCATGTCCAGGTGGTTGGTCGGCTCGTCCAGCAGCAGGAAATTCGACGGCATCATGAGCATGCGCGCCAGCGCATAGCGGTTGCGCTCGCCGCCGGAGAGGACGCCGATGGTCTTGAAGACGTCGTCTTCGGAGAACAGGAAGCAACCCAGGATGCCGCGCAGTTCGGTGTTCGTAGCGCGCGGGGCCACCGTGGAAAGGTCATCGATCATGCGCGCGTTCTGGTCGAGCTCCTTATACTGATCCTGCGCGAAATAATCGGGCTCGGCGTTATGCCCCAGCGTATACTCGCCGGCCGTCACGGGCTCCACGCCGGCGAGAATCTTGATGAGCGTCGATTTGCCGGCGCCGTTGACACCTACCAGCGCCACCCGTTCGCCCCGCTCGATATAAAAGTCGACGCCCGCGAAGACACGATGATCGCCATAGCTCTTGGCGACATTCTGGAACTGCGCCACAACTCGGCCGCTCGCCTTGGGTTGTGGGAAGCGAAAATGGATGGTCTTCTCTTCCGGCGGAATCTCGATTTTCTCCATCCGCTCCATTTCCTTGATCCGGCTCTGGACTTGCTTGGCCTTGGTGGCCTGGTAGCGAAAACGGGTGATGAACGCTTCCAATTGCCGGATGCGGTCCTGCTGGTTCTCATACGCAGCGGTGAGCTGGGCGCGGCGCTCGGTCTTCTGTTCTTCGTAACGCGTATAGCCGCCGGTGTAAAAATGGAGGCCCTTATTCCACAGTTCCAGGATGCGGCGCACGGTGACATCCAGAAAATAGCGGTCGTGAGATACCAGCACGATCGCGTGCGGATACTCCGCCAGGTACTGTTCCAGCCAGTTGCGCGCTTCCAGGTCCAGGTGATTGGTCGGTTCGTCGAGCAGCAGCAGGTTCGGCTTTTCGAGCAGCAGCTTGGCGAGCGCAATGCGCATTTGCCAGCCGCCGGAGAATTCTTCAGTGCGCCGATTCCACTCGCGTTCGGCAAAACCAAGGCCGCCGAGCACGGCTCCCACTTGCGCTTCGATGGTGTAGCCATCGCGTGCGAGAAACTCGTCCTGCGCCCGGTGAAAGCGGTCTGCGACGGCGGCGTATTCGGCGCCGGCCGGGTCGAGCTCACCCATGCGCGCGGCCAATTGTTCCTGTTCCTCTTCGAGTGCGCGCAATTCGTGGAACACCGTCATGCACTCGGCGAACACCGAGCGCCCGGAGAGTGAAAGCCCTTCCTGGGGCAAATAGCCGATGGAGACGCCGCGTTGCACGGTGATGGAGCCGGAATCGAGGCCCTCGATACCGGCCAGCACTTTCAGCAGCGACGATTTGCCGGTGCCGTTGGCGCCGACGATGCCGGTCCGCTCCTTGGGCGCCACCAGCCAGTCGGTGTTCTCAAAAAGGATTTTGGGCCCGTAGCGTTTCCCGGCCCCAGTGAGCTGAATCATGGGTGGTTTCGGTGGAAGGATCCAGGGAAACTCTATTCTAACGGTTCACATCGCTCCGTGGGCAGCATGAGGGATCAGCCTTTCCTGCGCGGTGTAAAGTTAGGGTCAAGCCGACTCTCGACCCTGCAGCCCTGGCAGGCTGCGCAACGCTAGTGAATGGTCCGCGTTTTGCGGTTCATGTAATCCATCAACAGATATTGGCCCAGGTTCAAAGGGGTGGTGAAGTAGGCCTTGCCGCGGCAGATCTCGGTCACCTTCTGCACGAAGCTGACCAGGCCGTAGTCGCTGGCCAGCATGAAAGTGTTGATCAGGATGCCCTGCTTCTTGCAGCGGTTGACCTCCTCCAGGGTGCGGCTGATTACGAGCGGATCCAGGCCAAAGGCGTTCTTGTACATGCGGCCGTCTTCGAGCGTCAGGCAACTCGGCTTGCCGTCGGTGATCATCACGATCTGGCGCATGTCCTT
>CAZZHN010000209.1:0-8119 GCA_964654065.1 uncultured Solibacteraceae bacterium | reverse complement strand
GGCGGAAGTTCCGGTTTTGGTGGACTTTTGGGCCGAGTGGTGCGGCCCTTGCAAGATGATGGGGCCCACCATCGACGTAGTTGCCAGCGAATACGCGGGCAAAGCCAAGATCGGCAAGCTGGATGTGGACAGCAACGACAAAACCGCCATGCGGTATAACATCCGCGGCATTCCCACCCTCCTGCTCTTCAAGGGCGGTCAGGTGGTGGAGCAGCGGGTTGGCGCCGTCGGCAAGTCCGAAGTCCAGAAGATGCTCGATTCACACGTCTAAGCACCTTGTTTTGAGGCAGATTCCCCGCCTTGGCAGAGTTCGATCAGGCGGGCGTCCGCGCAATTGACGTAGACCGTTCCCCGGTGGCGCAAGCTGTCAAGCTTGCTGAGCCGAGAGTCGTCTCGGCTTTTCTTCCGGCATTTCCACTGAGAGAAGAGTCGAGATGACTCTCGACTCAGCAGGCATGGCGGCCCGCGCCACGAAGGCTATTTCAGGCCCAGGCGGCGGTGGTCCTTCAGGATGCAGCGGTCCATGACCACCGCCAGGCCCGCGGATTCGGCTCGGCGAGCGGCGTCTTCGTGGACCACGCCCTCCTGCATCCAGATCGTCTTCGCTCCCTTGCGAATGGCGGCTTCCACAATTTCCGGCACGTGCTCCGGGCGGCGGAAGATATCGACGATGTCGACTGGCCCGGGAACCGCATCCAGCGACGGGTATGCCTTTTCGCCCAGAACCTCGGCAACGCCGGGGTTAATCGGGATGATGCGATAACCGGCCCGCTGCAGGTATTCCGCCACGCCGTAGCTGGGGCGAAAGCGCTTGGGCGAAAGGCCCACCACCGCAATCGTGTGCGCCGAACCGAGGATTTCGGCCACGCGGTTCATGCACCCTCTTGTTTGGACAGCGCCGGTCTGGGGCGCAACGCGCGCCGGAGTTTGACTACTTCTTCCTCCGTCAGATGGCGAAAAGAGCCTGGCTTGAGCGGCCCGAGCTCGATCGGGCCGACGCGTACCCGCCTCAGTTTCTCCACCAGAAGACCGAAGTGCCGGAACATTAACCGGATCTGATGATTTCTGCCTTCGAAGAGGCGCACTTCATACCAGGGATTCTGCGCTGCGTGGATGAGCTTCAATCCGGCCGGCAGCGTGCGCTTGCCGGAAAGTGGAACGCCGCGGCGAAACTGCTCTTCCTGGTCGCCGGTCAGCGTGCCGTTTGTTTTCACAACGTAAGTCTTGGGTAGATGCGTCGTGGCGGACATGATGGCGTTGGCCATCTCGCCATCGTTGGTGAGCAGCAGCAGCCCCTCGCTGTGATAATCCAGCCGGCCTACCGGGTAGACACGCTCTTTCACGCCGCGCAGCAGGTCCATCACGGTGGCGCGCTGCTGCGGGTCGGTCACCGTGGTGACGGTATTGTCCGGCTTGTACAGCGCCAGGTAGACCAGCCGTTTGGGCGCGTGTAAAAGCTTGCCATCCACCTTGATGTGGTCGCGCTCCAGGTCGGCTTTGGAGCCAAGCTCGGTGACCGCGGAGCCGTTGACCCAGACGCGCCCCTCCGCCATCAGTTGTTCCGCATGGCGCCGCGAGGCCACGCCCGCGTGTGAAAGAATCTTCTGTAGCCGCTCCTCGGCCATCAGTTGTCCTCTGGGGGCTGTTCGTCGCTGGCGGGGGGAAGTTCCGATCCCGGCGCCACCTCTGGCTCGGCCGCCGGTTCGCTGTCGGCGAACGCCATGCGGCGAATCTCTTCGAACTCCTTGAGCGACGGCAACTCGCTCACGTCCTTCAGGCCGAACTGAATCAGGAATTCCTTGGTGGTTTTGTAGAGGATGGGCTTGCCGATGACGTTCTTGCGTCCGGCGGCGGCGATCAGCTTGCGGTCCAGCAGCGTCTTCAACACGCCCGCCCCCTGCACCCCGCGAATCTCCATGATCTCCGGCGCCGTAGCCGGTTGCTTGTAAGCAATCACCGCCAGCGTTTCCAGCGCGGGCAGCGAGAGCTTGAGCGGCTGTTTGAGGCTCTTGGCGAACGCGCGCACGGCATCGTGGTGCTCCGCCTTGGTGGCCATCTTGTAGCCGCCAGCCACCTCGCGAATCGCCACCCCGTGCTCCGGTTTGTCGAATTCCGCGATCAGCCAGGAGAGCGCTTCCTGCACGCGATCCGCGGGCTGCGCCAGCGCGGCGGCGATCTGCGCGGCTGTCAAGGGCTCCTCGGCGACGTAAACGATCGCCTCCACGACGGCGCGCAGCTGTG
Source organism: uncultured Solibacteraceae bacterium (assembly GCA_964654065.1). GTDB lineage: Bacteria > Acidobacteriota > Terriglobia > Bryobacterales > Bryobacteraceae > Bog-375. The sequence continues at coordinate 5,878 of CAZZHN010000209.1, read as the reverse complement.
AGTCGGCCAGCGATACCGGGGCCGCTGCCGGCTCCTCCAGCAACTCATCCATCGAGACCGGCTGTTGCGCCGCCGTCGTTTCCTGGGTTTGCGGTTGCCCGGCTTCCGGCCCGTCCGCCCCAGTGTGTGTTTCGAGTTCTTCCATGCCTGTCAAACGTAGTCTTTCTCAGTGCTGGCGATGGGCTGCTCCGTGGCGAAGACGGCATCGAAATTCCGGTGCCGCCGCAGCGCAATTTCGCCGAACAAATCCTTCTGCGTCACTTCCACCGCCCGCATTCGGACCATCTCGAGCACCGCCAGGAACAGCGCGACCATAGCGCGCCGGGAGCGTTGTTCCGCGAAGACGCGCAGGATGAAGATCGGCTCGTCCGGCCCGACCGCGAGAAACCGGTCGCGCAGGTTGCGGATCATATCCGGCACCGTAACGTCAGCCGATTCCACTTCGTAGACGGGGCGCAGCTTGGTGCGGTCCAGTACCTCGCCGAACGCTTTCACCAGGTCAAACAGGGAAACCGCCAGGCCTGGGTCGTCATCCTCACTGGCAAAAGCCTTGATCTGCGGATTCGACCAGACGTTTTCCTCGATCAACCGTTTCTGCTGCAGCATCTCAGCGGCGTTCTTGAAGCGCTCATGCTCCAGCAGCCGGTCGACCAGTTCCTGCCTTGGATCCTCGCCCTGTTCACTGTCCGGGCCTAGAGAAGGGTCGCGCGGCAGCAGCATCTTCGACTTGATGTGGATCAGCGTGGCGGCCATGTAGACGAATTCCGCTCCCAAGTCGATATCCATCTCGCGCGCTTTTTCCATGTACTCCAGATACTGCGAAGTGATGGTGGCGATCGGAATATACTTGATGTCGATCTGCTGCTTGCGAATCAAATCCAGCAGCAAATCGAGCGGCCCATCGTACTGCTCCAGGTGGAAATCCAGCGGCGATGACACTGCTATCACGATAGCACGGGACAAACTGGAAGCCGCTTGTGATGCGGCATGCTTTCCGCTTGCACGCGGTCACCGGCGGCCGCGCACCGCTACCAGCGATTTGGCGACTCCCAGCATGCGCTCGCGCAGAATGCGCGCATCGGGAAAGAGCGCCTGCAGTTGGCGTGGCCCTAGCAGCCAGACATCACGCAGATAGTGATCGATATAGAAGTCGCGCCGGTCGGCCGAAAGCGGCACCAGGACGCGCCACCAGTTGAAACGGGGGACCAACGCGCGCTGCCACTGCCGCGGCAGCCAATGAATGAAGGGAGTGAGCAGATGCTGCTCGATCGGAAACCAGCGATCGGGCGTTTCCACCCAGTAGGCCCGTCCGACGCGCGCCACCTCCCGGGCGAAGCGCTGCTGGCTCAAAGCATCGCCGACGTGCTCGATCACCGAGTTGCTGAACACCACGTCGAACGCGGCATCGCGGAACGGCAGCGCCCGGCCATCGCCGGCCACCCAAACGGGCGCCCCCGCCAGGTCCGCCGCGGCCCGCGGCGTGTTCAGCAGAACCAGCCAGGGAGGCTCGTTGAGCAACTGCCAGTTGTCCGGAGTGCCGCCGATATCCAGCACGCGAGAGGCGGCGGTGATCCCCAATTCGGCGGCGAACCGGGCCATCCGCCTCTGGCGAAAACGTCGCGAGATGCCGGCGAGGCGCTGGGCAGCGGTCATGTCTCAACGGTAGGACAGACCATCGCTGTACATGGTCTGCCATGCTCTGCTACAGCAAGCCGCCGCGACAGACGACACAAACCGATCGTCTGTCCTGCCACCGACTTGAGCGTGCGCAGCACCTAGACAATCCAGCCGTCGGCCAGGTTCACCACCCGGTGGCTGCAAGCGGCGTTGGCCTCCGAGTGAGTCACCTGCACGATCGTGGTCCCTTCCTCGTTCAACTTCTTGAAAAGCTCCATGATCTCTTTGCCCTGGCTCGAGTGGAGGTTGCCCGTGGGCTCGTCGGCAAGAATCAGTTTGGGATTCGCGATCACGGCGCGGGCCACCGCCACCAGCTGCTGCTGGCCGCCCGAGAGCTGATTCGGGTACAAGTCGCGCTTGCCGACGATGTGAAACCGGTCGAGCGAATCGCACACGATGGCTGCCCGCTCCGAGCTCTTCACGTTGCGGTACGAGAGCGGGATATCCAGGTTCTCATACACCGTGAGGTTGTCGATCAGGTGGTAGCTCTGAAAGACGAAGCCAATGTACTTCTTGTTGAGCTCCACGCGGTCCTTGGGTTTCATGCGGTGAACCTGGTGGGCGAGGAACTCGAACTCTCCCGTCCACGACGCGTCCAGCATGCCCAGGATGCTGAGCAGTGTCGACTTGCCGGCACCGGAAGGACCCATGATGGTGACGAATTCACCCTCGCGGATCTCCATATTGATGCGGCGCAGGACATACGTGCGTCCATATCCGCCTTCGTAAAACTTTTCTACATTGCGAAGAGTAATCATGATGTCCTATTCGTGGCGCAGCGCTGTCAGCGGGTCGACGCCCATGGCGCGCCGCGCCGGGAGGTAACTGGCGGCTAGCGTAACCGCCGCCAGGCCTAGAGCCGCCAATGCGTACGTGCCAAAATCGCGTGGATGCACGCCAAATAGCATCGATGCCATCAGGCGTGTCAGAGCCAGTGCGCCGCCCAGTCCGAGCGCGATGCCGAGCGCCGCCAGCCGCGCGGCGTGCCCCAGAATCAAGCTCAGCACCTGCGTCTTCTGGGCTCCCAGCGCCATCCGGATTCCCAGTTCCTGTACCCGCTCGCCCACGTCGTACGACACGACACCGTAAATGCCCACCGCCGCCAGTACGAACGCGATGCCGCCGAAGAGTCCCAGCAGCAAGGTGCTGAAGCGCGGCCCGGCGAGGGACTTGGCAACAATCGCGTCACCGGTTTGCAGGTCGGCGACCGGCTGGTCCGGATCCAACTGCCGCACTTCGCTCTGGGCGCTCACGGCCAGCGTCAGCGGCGCGACGCCGGTTTTTACCACGATGGTGGTGGCTGCGCTGGGCGCCTGGGTATACGGGCTGTAGATCGTGGGCCAATCGTCGCTCTGTACGGCCTCCGGTTTCACGCCCGCCACAACGCCCACTACTTCGGCTACCCGCGGCGGAACGGTATCGAGCGCCAGCCGTCCGCCCAGTGGGTTCCCGCGCGGCCAAAATTGGCGCGCCATCATCTGGTTGATCACCACCGCCGTGGGCGCCTGGCTGGTATCGGCGTCAGCGAAGCTTCGCCCGGCCACGAGTGGAATGCCCATCACCCGGAAGTAGTCCGGGGTGACCGAGCGAGCCAGCGCCAAGGGACGCTGATCGGGCGGCGGCGCAGGGCGGCCCTCGACCGCGAACATCACCCCCAGGCCAAGGCCGGTCAAGGGAAGACCGTTACAGGCGCCCACGCCGCGCACGCCAGGAAGCGCAGCGAGCCGCGGCAGGATGGCCTGCAAAAAGGCCACGCGCTGCTGCGGGGTGTTTCTACTGCCGGACATGGGCAAGCGCATGGTGATCAGGTTGGCCGGTTCGAAGCCCGGGCTCATGGCGCGCAGCCGCCCGAAGCTCCGCGCCAGCAGGCTGGCGCCGATCAGCATCACCAGCGCCAGCGCGATTTCCAGCACCACCAGGCCACTCCGCAGCATGCGGCTGGAACGGCCAACAGTACCGCCGCGTCCGGTTTCGACGAGCGCTGCGTTCAAGTTGCCGCTGGATACCTGCAGGGCCGGCGCCAGGCCGAAAATGATGCCGGTGAGGAAAGACAGGACAACGGCGAACAGCAGGAGGCGCCAGTCAGCGTGGATCTGAGACAGGCGCGGAATGCTGGCAGGGCCTAAGCGGGCCACCAGGGTTACGGCACCGGCCGCCAGGGCCGCCCCCAGTGCTCCACCGGCGAGAGCCAGCAGCACGCTTTCGGCCAGCAGTTGCAGAGTGACGCGAAACCGGCTGGCGCCGAGCGCGGCGCGCACCGCGATTTCCTTACGCCGGCCGGCGCCGCGGGCCAGCAGCAGATTGGCGACATTCACGCACGCAATGGCCAGCAGCAGGCCTACCGCAGCCAGCAGCACCAGCAGCGACTGGCGCGTCTTGCCCACCATCTGCTCGGCCAGAGGCCGGATATCGGCGCGGTAGCCGCTGTCTATCGACGGGTACGCGATCTCCAGGCTCTCGCCCAGGGAAGCGAACTCCGCCATGGCCTGGTCCAGGGAAACGCCCGGCTTGAGGCGGCCGATCACCGTGAGGTAGCGCCCTGAGGCTTCACGCGGCCGGTTCACATCCAATCCCAACGGGATCCAGGCGTCGACCCCCGGCTCGAGAACGGAAAAGCCTGCGGGCATCACGCCCACCACGGAGTAGCTTTGTCCGCGCAGCCGGATCGCCTTGCCGGCAATTGAAGGATCTGCTCCGAAACGGCGCTGCCATAGCTCGAAACTGAGCAAGGCCGTATCGGCGCGGGCCGGGCTGTCCTCGGCAGCCAGAAAACTGCGTCCCAGCACCGGCTGCACACCCAGCAGACCGAACAGATTCGCCGAAACGCGCTCGGCTTTCACCTCTTCGGCATCCAGGTGACCGTTAGGCCCGCCGCTCAAGGTGACATGCACGTCCTGTATGGCCGCCAGGTCTGCCACCGTGTGACTGCGCCGGCGCCATTGGTCGAAATTGATGCCTGCCACGTACAACTCGTTCTTCTGCTGGGGAGCGTTCTTCTCCCACATCACCAGTAATTGGCCGGCTTCGCGAAACGGCAGCGGCTGGAGCAGCACGGCATTCACCACGCTGAAAATTGCGGTGGTTGCGCCGATGCCGAGCGTGAGAGCCACCAGCGCCAGACCGGCAAGGCCGCGCGCCTTCCACCACAGGCGCACCCCGTGCCGCAAATCCTGGACGAACGGGTGCATGAGGTGAGGTTACCAAACCGCACCCGGCGGCGCGGGCCGCGCCTAGTGTTTACCCGCCGATTCCACCTGTTCCTCCACGATTCGGCCGTCGAACAGACGAATCGTGCGGTCGGCGAATTCGGCGTAACGAGGATCGTGCGTCACCATGCAGACGGTGGCGCCGGCCGTGTGCAGTTCCTTGAGGAGGCTCATCACCGCCTCGCCGTTGGCCGAATCCAGGTTGCCGGTGGGCTCGTCGGCGAGCAGGATCAGCGGGTCGCCACCCAGAGCGCGGGCCACGGCTACGCGCTGCTGTTGGCCGCCCGAGAGCTGCGAGGGGTAGTGCTTCATCCGGTGCGACATGCCGACCCGCTCCAGCGCCTCCTGCACGCGACGCTTGCGCTCCGAGCCCGGCATGCCGCGGTAGGTGAGCGGCAGTTCCACGTTCTCGTAGACCGTCAGATCGCCAATCAGGTTGAACGCCTGAAAGATGAAGCCGATTTCGCGGTTGCGGATGCGTGCCCGCTCGCTCAGCTTCAAGCCGGTCACAGGCTTACCGTTCAGGTAATAGGTGCCGTCGCTCGGAGTATCGAGCAGCCCCAGAATCGCCAGCAGCGTGGACTTGCCGCAGCCGGACGGGCCCGCAATCGACAGGTACTCTCCTTTCTTCACCTCGAAGTGGATGCCGGCGAGGGCATGCGTTTCCACTTCATCGGTGATGAAAACCTTACTCACCTGTTCCAGGCGAATCAGCGCTTGCGAGCCGTTTTCCATATTTGCTCTACCTCGAAGACGATATTGGCTGAGAACTAGTTCAACTTTATTCGGTCGTACTGGTCGTAATTCGACATGTCGGAGAGGATCACGCGATCGCCGACGGCCAGGCCACTCTTAACTTCGATGGTGTTGACCGAACTGCGCCCGAAGGCGACCTTCACCTTGTTGGCATACTTGCCGTCCGGCTCGATCTTGAACAACTGTACCGTGCTGTTTTCCTGGCCGAACACCGGCCGGCCCACGAACACGACATCGTC
>CAZZHN010000208.1:0-8125 GCA_964654065.1 uncultured Solibacteraceae bacterium | reverse complement strand
GCGTCGCCTTCCGGCGCGCCATGCGCAAGGCGGTGGATACGGCGATGCGATTCGCGACCGGGCCGTTTGTGTGCAAAGGAATCAAGGTGCGCGTCTCGGGGCGCTTGAACGGCGCCGAGATCGCGCGCAGCGAATGGTACCTGCAAGGCCAGCTTCCGCTGCACACGCTGCGCGCCGATATCGACTACGGTTTCACCGAAGCGCACACCACCTACGGCGTGATCGGCATCAAGACGTGGATCTATAAGGGCGACATCCTGGATCTCAGCAAACGCCGCGCCAGCGGGCTGCCGGAGCCGGACATGCGCCGCGAACCGCGAGGCCGCGACCGGCGCGACCGCGACCGCGACCGCGATCGTGACCGCGGTGGACGCCCGCCCGAGCGCGCTTATGTTCCGCCGGCGGCCGCCGCCGCGCCGGAGCCCGCGGGGCCGGCCCATCAGGCGGCTCCGGCCGACTTGCCGCGTCCGGCCATTCGGGCCACGCCGCCGATTCTGCCGCCGCTGATGTCGCCGCAGCAGCCTTCCTGGAAGACCGAAGCGCGCCAGGAAGCCGAGCCGCAGCCGGCTGAGACCGCCGCTCCGGAAGCCGCCGCGCCCGAGACGCCCGCCTCCGGCGAAGGCGAGAACAAATAGGGACTGAGAGCAAACCGCCATGATGATGCCAAAGAAGGTCAAATTCAGGAAGCAGCAGCGCGGGCGCATGACCGGCAAGGCCTGGCGCGGATCCACCATATCCTTCGGCGAATACGGCCTGAAGGCCATGGAATGCGCCTGGATCACCGACCGCCAGATTGAGGCCGCGCGCATCGCCATGACGCGCTCCATCAAGCGCGGCGGCAAGGTTTGGATCCGCTTGTTCCCCGACAAGCCGATCACCAAGAAGCCCGCCGAAACCCGCATGGGCAAAGGCAAGGGCGCGCCGGAGCAGTGGGTGGCGGTGATCCGCCCCGGCAAAATCCTGTTTGAGATGGAAGGCGTGGACCGCACGACGGCGCTCGACGCGATGCGTCTGGCGGCCCACAAACTGCCCATCAAAACCAAGTTCGTTTCACGGGAGAGCGTGGAGTAAGGATATGAAGTCGCAAAAAGTTCGCGATCTGGACGATCTGGAATTGCAGCGCCAGCTCACCGAAATGGAAGAACAACTGTTTCGTCTCCATTTTCAGATGTCGATGGGGCAGATGGACGGCTTGAAGAAGGTCCGCGCCATGCGGAAGACGCGCGCCCGCATTTTCACCGTGCTGCGCGAGCGGGAACTGGCGGGAGCCGGGCAGGCGCAACCGGCGCCGGGAGCGAAGAAATAGATGGCCGAACAGCAGCAGGCAAGCGTCAAGAACGAGAAGATCGGCCAGGTGGTCTCGACCAAGATGACCAAGACCATCGTGGTGGAAGTGAGCCGCCGCGTGCCGCATCCCCTGTACCGCCGCATCATCGGCAAACGGAAGAAGTTTTACGCCCACGACGAAGAGGGCACAGCCAGGCTGGGCGATGTGGTGCGCATCGTCGAAAGCCGCCCGTTGAGCAAGCTGAAGCGCTGGACGCTGGCCGAAGTGATACGCCGCGCCGCGCAGGTGGCCGTGCAGCCGGCTGAACTGGACGTGAAGATTTAGGGAGGCTCCGGCGGCCGTTGCCGCCGGGTTTGCCGGGCTGGCGGCGCAGAAGGCCGCTACTGGAGCTGATTTTATGATTGGAATGCGAACGATTCTCGAGGTCGCCGACAACTCCGGCGCGCGCAAGCTTTCCTGCATTCTGCCGCGGGGCGGCGATCTGGGGCTGCGCGCCGGTTTGGGCGACGTGGTCACCGCCAGCGTGAAAGAGGCCACTCCCGATTCGCAGGTCAAGAAGGGGAAAGTGGTGCGCTGCGTGATCGTGCGGATGCGTAAGGAAACGCGGCGCAAAGACGGCACCTACATCCGCTTTGACTCCAACGCCGCCGTGCTCATCAATGAAACCGGCGAGCCGGTGGGCACCCGCGTGTTCGGTCCCGTGGCCCGCGAGCTGCGCGAAAAGAAATTCATGAAGATCGTCTCGCTCGCCCCCGAGGTAATTTGATGGCAAAGGCACATAAGAAACCGGCTGAGCCGGTCCGCATCGATATCAAGAAGGAAGACACCGTCAAGGTGATGTCCGGGCGTGACAAGGGCAAGACCGGCCGCGTGCTGCGCGTCGACCGCGAAACCGGCAGGATTCTGGTGGAGCACGTGATGATGATCAAGCGCCACACGCGCCCCAACCCCGGCAAGCAGGTGAAAGGCGGCATCGCCGAGCGCGAGAGTCCGATCGCGGCCTCCAATGTCCTGGTGGTTTGCCCGAGCTGCAATAAGGCCGCTCGCATCGCCCATCACATCGATCCCATCGCCGGCGGCAAGACGCGGCGCACGCGGGTCTGCCGCAAGTGCGGCCAGACCCTGGACAAGAAGTAACGGCCAAGAAGTAGCGGAGCAAATTTATGGCGGCACGTTTGAGAGAGCTGTACCAGACAAAAGTGGTTCCCACGCTGACCAAGGAGTTCGGTTACAAGAACACCATGGCGGTGCCGAAGATCGAGAAGATCTCGATCAACATCGGCCTCGGCGAAGCCACCCAGAACGGCAAACTGATGGATGGCGCGGTGGCCGAACTGGCGCAGATTGCCGGGCAGAAGCCGATCGTCACCAAGGCGACCAAGTCCATTTCGCAATTCAAGCTGCGCGAAGGCCAGTCGATCGGCTGCATGGTGACGCTGCGCGGCGACCGCATGTACGAGTTTTTCGACCGCCTGGTCAACGTGGCGCTGCCGCGCGTGCGCGACTTCCGCGGCGTATCGAGCAAGAGTTTCGACGGCCGCGGCAACTACACCCTGGGCATCAAGGACCAGTTGATTTTCCCGGAAATCGACTACTCCAAGGTGGAAAAGACCAAGGGCATGAATATTTCCATCACCACCACGGCCGAAACCGACGCCGAAGGGCTGGCGCTATTGCGCCACATGGGGATGCCGTTCCGGCAGTAACCGGACGAGAAGAGGAACGATGGCTACAACCGCGAAAATCGCCAAGGATCACAAGCTGGAAAAGGCCGTGAAGGCCAAGACCCCCAGGCTCCGCTGCAAGCACCGCAACCGTTGTTGGCGCTGCGGCCGCCCGCGCGCTTTCCTGCGCAAGTTCGGCGTGTGCCGCCTGTGCTTCCGCCAGCTCGCCCTCAACGGCGAGATCCCTGGCGTGATCAAGGCGAGTTGGTGAGGAATAGGGAAGAGGCCGGGCGGGTCCGGCGAGTATCAGGAGATTTATGACAAGCGATCCCATTGCCGACATGCTGACACGCGTGCGCAACGCGATTCAGGCGCACCATCCCAAGGTGGATGTTCCGGCTTCCAAATTGAAGGCGGAAATTGCCCGCATCCTCAAGGAAGAAGGCTTCATCGCCAACTTCAAGGTGGCGGAAGAAGGCGCCAAGAAGACCATCAAGATCTATCTCAAATATGGTCCCGACAACGCGCCGGTGATTTCCACCATCGAACGGGTCTCGCGTCCCGGCTGCCGCGTCTATGTGGGGCAGACCGATATTCCGCGAGTGCTCGGCGGCCTGGGCATCAACATCCTGACCACGGCGCGCGGCGTGATGACCGGACGCGACGCCCACAAGGAGCGCGTCGGCGGCGAGATCCTGTGCCGCGTGTGGTAACGGAGTTCCGATATGTCGAGAATTGGTAAAAAGACGATCCCGCTCGCGAGCGGCGTCAAGGTTGCGATCGGCCAGCAACTGGAGGTCACCGGGCCCAAGGGCAAGCTGACTGTCCCCATCCCGGCCGGCATCAGCATCGTGCAGAAGGGCGCCACGCTCGAAGTCCACCGTGACGGCGACGAACATGCGGCCCTGCATGGTTTGACGCGGGCGCTGGCCGCCAACGCCGTGAATGGCGTTTCGGCCGGCTTCACGCGCGATCTGGAGATTCATGGCGTCGGCAACCGCGCGGAGGTCAAAGGTAAGATCGCCACTTTCACGCTCGGGTATTCGCACCCCATTGAGGTCCTGCTCCCCGCGGGCGTCGATTTGAAGGTCGAGCCGCCCAAGTCCAGCGGCCAGCCGTTCCGTCTGCAGTTGAGCGGCTACGACCGGCAACTGCTCGGCCAGGTGGCGGCCGATATCCGGGGCCTGCGCAAGCCGGACCCGTACAAGAACAAGGGAATCCGCTACACCGGTGAGGTGTTGCGCAAGAAGGTCGGTAAAACCGGCGCGAGTGCGAAATGATCCGTAAAACGAACAAGGCAGCGATCCGAAAGCGCGTTCACAACCGCATCCGCCGCAAACTGTCAGGCACGCCGGAGCGCCCCCGCCTGGCGGTGTTCCGCAGCGAGGCGCACATCTACGCGCAGATCATTGACGACACAGAGGGCAAGACGCTGGTGGCGGCTTCGTCGGTAGATAAAGAAGCCAAGACCAACGGCGGCAACGTGGCCGCTGCCAAGGCCATCGGCAAACTGGTAGCCCAGCGCGCCAAAGAAAAGGGCGTCAAGCGGGTGGTGTTTGATCGCGGCGGCTTCGCTTATCACGGCCGCATCAAGGCGCTGGCCGACGCGGCGCGGGAAGCAGGATTGGAGTTTTAATGCGAGCCATAGTCAAACGGATCGATCCGGGCAGCCTCAACCTCAAGGAGCAGGTGGTCGCCATCAACCGCGTCACCAAAGTGGTGAAGGGCGGCAAGAATCTTAGCTTCTCGGCGCTGATTGTGATCGGCGACCCGGCGGCCAAAGTGGTCGGCTACGGAGTCGGCAAAGCCAAGGAAGTGCCTTCAGCGATCCGCAAGGGGATCGAGGCCGCCAAGAAGAACCTGCGCCGCGTGCACGTGCTCGAAACCACCATCGCGCACCAGGTGCTGGGCGAATTCTCGAGCTCGCAGGTACTGCTCAAGCCGGCCCCGGCCGGCACCGGCGTGATTGCCGGCGGCGCGGTGCGCGCGGTGATTACGGCGTGCGGAGTTCCCAACGTGCTCACCAAGTCCATCGGACGCCGCAACCCGCACAACGTGGTCAAGGCCACCATTGTGGCGCTGGAATCGTTGCGCGACCGGGCGGCGGTGGCGGAACTGCGCGGCATTCCGGTGGAGAAACTCTGATGACGGGCACAATCAAAATTAAGTTGGTGCGCAGCCCCATCTGCACACCGGAGCAGCATAAGCGGGTGGTCAAGGGCCTGGGCCTGCGGAAGCTCAACCAGGTGGTGGAGCGTCCCGATACTCCGGCGTTCCGCGGCATGGTGAAGAAGGTGCCGCATTTGCTGGCAGTGGTCGATTGATGGCGGCAGTTGTGAGGAGATGAGAACCAAATGAATTTGAGCGGACTAAAGCCCCCCGCCGGGCAGACACGCCTGAAAAAGCGCATTGGCCGCGGCATGGGCTCGGGGACCGGAAAGACCTCCGGGCGCGGGCACAAAGGCCAGAAGGCGGTCAGCGGTTTCGGCCAGAAGCGCGGCTTCGAGGGCGGCCAGATGCCGCTCCATCGGCGCCTGCCCAAACGCGGTTTCACCAACATCTTCAAGAAGCAGTTCGCCATCGTCAACCTGGGACGGCTGGACAAGCTGGAAGGCGACGTGTTCAATGCCGACCGGCTGGCCGAGCTGGGCGTGATTCACAAGCTCGGCGCCGGTCTCAAGATCCTGGGCGCGGGCCAGTTGACGCGGGCCATCACGGTCGAAGCGCATCAATTCTCGAAGTCGGCGGCGGACAAGATCGCCAAGGCCGGCGGCAAGGTGCAGGTGATCGGCGCGACGGCTTGAGGAGCGCCGGGAATCGAAGGCAACCATGAGGTTTTTCGAGGCGTTCGCGAACATCTTCCGGGTCCCCGACCTTCGCAAGCGGGTTCTGTTCACGCTCGGGCTGCTGGCCGTGTACCGGCTGGGCGGACAGATCCCCACGCCGGGCATTAACATTCAGCGGTGGGCTGAATTCTTCAGCTCGCAGTCCGGCACCATCTTCGGCTTCTTCGACATGTTCGCCGGCGGCAACATTCGCAAGCTGACGATCTTTGCTTTGGGCATCATGCCGTACATTACGGCGTCTATTATTCTGCAGTTGCTGACCGTTGTCATCCCGACGCTGGAAAAACTGCAAAAAGAAGGCGAGCTGGGCCGGCGCAAGATCACCCAGTGGACGCGTTACCTGACGGTGATCCTGTCCGTCATCCAGTCCACCACCATCGCCGGCGGCTTGCAGTCGATGGGGCAGGGAATCGTCATTAATCCGGGCATTGGCTTCATCCTGCTCACTGTGCTCTCGCTCACCACCGGTTCTGCCTTCATCATGTGGCTGGGCGAGCAGATTTCCGAGCGCGGCGTGGGCAACGGCATGTCGCTGATCATCTTCACCGGAATCGTGGTCGGACTGCCGCGCGCGATCCAGAACATTTACTACAACACCTTCATCACCCACGAATGGAACCCGCTGCAAATGCTCGTCATCCTGGTGATGATGGTGGCCGTGGTGGCCTTCATCGTGCTGGTGGAGCGCGGCGAGCGGCGTATCCCGGTCCAATATGCCAAGCGCGTGGTGGGACGGCGAGTGATGGGCGGACAATCCACCCACATGCCGCTGAAGGTCAACGCCGGCGGCGTCATCCCGGTGATCTTCGCTTCCTCCATTTTGGCATTTCCGCAGCAGCTGGCCGCCATTCCCTTCGTGAAGAATAGCGCCTGGCTGATGAGCACCCTGGCGATCGTGAAATTCGGCGAGCCGCTGTATTACGTGCTGTTCGTCGCAGGAATCATTTTCTTCTGTTTCTTTTACGTGTCCATCATTTTTAACCCGAACGAAGCGGCCGACAACATGCGCAAGTACGGCGGCTTCATTCCGGGAATCCGGCCGGGGCGCAATACTGCCGACTACATGAACGAGATCCTCACCAAGATCACCGTGGTGGGCGGCTTGTACCTGTCGATCCTGTGCCTGATCCCTGACCTGATGATCTCCGGCATTAAACTGCAGCACCTGGCGCTGGTCGGCAACTGGATCGACCGCACGTTCACCAGCCTGCACCTGCGCTTCCTGCTGGAGGGCCTGAACGTGAACTTCTATTTTGGCGGTACGTCGCTGCTGATCGTGGTCGGCGTGGCCATGGATACCATTAATCAGATTGAGGCGCAGTTGATTATGCGCCATTATGAGGGCTTTACTCCGCGCTCGGGGAGAATCCGCGGGCGACGGAGCTCGTTCTAAATCATGATGTGCATCGTCGGGCGCGTTCGCCGGGTCGCGGGCGCGGAGGTTGTCGTTTGAAGGCTATCGTGTTGTTCGGTTCGCCCGGTTCAGGCAAGGGCACGCAGGCGAAACTGCTGACAAAGTGCTTGGGGGTTCCGCATATCTCCACCGGCGACATGCTGCGGGAGCGGATGGGCCACAACGGCGAGATGGCTAATGCGGCGGCGGCCATGCAATCGGGCCTGCTGGTGGCCGATGAGCTGGTAAATGGCATGGTGGAAGACCGACTGGTGAAGGCCGACGCGGCTCGAGGATTTATCTTGGATGGCTATCCCCGCACGCTGCCGCAGGCCAGGCATCTGCGGGAGTGGCTGGATGGCCGTGGGATTGGCGAGGTGGTGATTCACCTCGCAGTTGATTACAATATAGTTATTGCCCGTTTGACGGGACGCCGGCAGTGTCCCCGGTGCGGCACCCTGTATAATCTCGTTCTCAAACCGCCTCAGCGGGACAATGTGTGCGATCTGGACGGAGAGACCCTGGTAGTCCGCGAGGATGACGGTGAGCAGGTCATCTGCGAGCGGTTGGACGCCTATGACCGCCAGACCCGCCCGGTGCTGGAGTACTACGGGACAACGGCGGTGAGGATGATCGAGGTAGATGGCAGCCAGGACTCGCCCGAGTGCGTGTCCGAAAAAATCTGCCGGGCATTGAAAACGGATGATCGTGCGTAAGACTGCCGCGGAATTAGAGAAGATGCGGCGCGCCGGATTGTTGGTCTGGCGGATCCTGCAGAAGATGAAAGAGCTGGCGGCGCCGGGGATTACCACTCTGGACCTGGAGGCCGCCGCCGAAAAGATGATTGCCGATGCCGGCGCGAAACCTGCATTCAAAGGGTATTACGTGCCGGCGGCCGGCGAAGCGTTTAAGTTTGTGTTGTGCACCTCGGTGA
>CAZZHN010000207.1:0-8230 GCA_964654065.1 uncultured Solibacteraceae bacterium | reverse complement strand
GCTGCTCGTTCTCTTGTGTCATGTGCTAAACCTCGGTCACCAATCTGGCCCACTCCAGGGCCACCAGTCCGGCGGGCCGCAGCTTCACTTCAGCCGACCTCCGGCCCGTCATTTCGTTAATCAGGTGGGTGCGCAGCTTTTGAAACTCGCGATCGCGCGTCCCGCTCAGGATGCGGTTGAATCGCCGCTGGAAGCGCCACGTCCGCTGCGTCTCCACCTGGCCGGACTGCCCGTCGGCATAGGCCTCGTGCCGGTAGAAACTCCGCAGCTGGTAAAGAAACTGCCGTGACATTCTGAAGTCGTGAACCAGGCGGGTCACTGTATCCTTCAGATCCGCCGCGTCCGCCAGGTGGCGCCATTCCAGAATGCGCCCCAGCAGATAAATGCAGTCCTTATCGGACGATTTCGCCAGGTCCAGGTTGCGCCCCGCGTCCTCGTGCACTGCCGCCAGCGGATAGTAAGCTTCCGGCGCCAGCGCAATCGCCATCGAAATCGTCTTGCCTTCCGGTCCGGGATACTCCTTCAGATTCTCTTCCGTAAAGCGGTGGAACAGCCGCTGCACTTCGCGCGCCAGTGCGATCAGCGCATCCCACGCCCCATAGACCGCGAAATCGTCGCCGCCGCAATACAGAATGCTGACTTTGCGCCAGAACTCCGGCAGCGAACACAGCACTTCCAACTCGCCCGCGAAGAACTGTTTGTAGAGCACCGACAGCGGCACGTGTTCTTCGATCGAGTTCACCCGCCGCAGCCGCAGCCCGAAATTGTCCACGTCGCCGCGCAGCACGCCCCAGATCGCGCGCCCCTGCGAACGGCGCGCGAGCGTTTGCACCGGCGCCGCCTGCTTGCCGTCGTCGCTCGGCGCGGCGTGGCGGGCCAGCAGGATGGCATCCGGCGAAAGATTGGCGGTCAGGCTCCACGTGTGTTTCCCGCCATCCACCAGCACCTTCCCCGGCGACTCGGGAGACCAGCCGGCTTGCTTGGCCTCGCGAACCTTGGAGCCCAGTTCCTTGGCGAAGTAAGCATCCGCCGCCGCGTTCGCAGCCGGCGTGAAAGGCTGAAAGGCGCCTGCGCCGGAGTCCGACAGGGGCCGGTTGCGCTGCCGGTCCAGTTCCTCATTCAGCCGCCGCCGGATCACCGCCCAATCGCCCAGGTTGTCCGTCACCGCCCAGATCAGCTTGACGCGCCCGGAGCTTAGATCCGCCATCTGGCGCGCGGCCGACTGCAGGAAAGCCTCCGCCGTCTCGCGCACTGCGCCCGGCAGCACCAGCAGAAACTGGCCTCCGCCGCTCGATCCCAGAAGGATCCGCGCCAGCCCCAGCTCCGCCAGCAGCGCCCGGGGTAAAACTTCGCTCAACAGGGTGATCCACTGCGACCGTCCGACCAGCAAGTCTTCGCCCGCCGAGCGCGCCGGACGTCCCTCCGCGGCGGCCGCGGAAAGAAACTCTTCGGTGCCGAGGATTTTGCCCTGGAGCAGGATTTGTTCGGCCATGAGAGGTGCTCTAAGCCTTGAGAAACACTAACTGTAGCACAGAAACCTGAGAGCGACGGCGCACTCGTTTCACTCTGCTTTTATGTCCCGCATCCGAGTTCTGACGGCGCTCGCACTGCTCGCCGGTGCTTGCAGCGCGCAGACCGTCCGCCCCCCTGCCAAGGCTCCCGCTGCCCGCCCCAGAACCCCGGCGCCCAGCTCCCAGCCGCGTCTTTCCGACGCCCAGCTCGAAGCCAAAATCCGGGCCAAGCTGGCCAAGTCGAAGAAGATATCGCAGGACCATTTCCAGGTCCACGTGCAGGGCGGCGTGGCAACGATCGAAGGCAAGACCGGCGTCATCCAGCATAAAGGCAGCGCCACCCGTATGGCCAAGACTGCCGGCGCGCTGGCCGTGAATAATCGCGTGGAGATCAGCGATGCCGCCCGGCAGAAGGCCGCGGCCAATCTGGAAACCGGCCGGCGCCGGGCGCAGATCAAGCGGGGCGACGTACGCGATTCGCGTAGCGACGCGCATCAGCCGCGGTAAGCAAATCGTTGTGTAGCGCGAGGTTCGGTAGCGCCGGCGGTCTTGCCGCCGGTCGGCTGGTGCACTTGCCAAAGGGTGTTTAGCCTATTAGGCTCTTCTTGCGGACCGGCGTTTTGGCAAAGTACAGCGTGATGGCGCGGTCGATATTGGCGCGGGTCAGCCGCACCGCCCGGCCTTCGTACTCGGCGATCGCCTTCACCAGTTTGAGAATGTCCATCGGGTAACAGGCGCGTAGCGTGGTTGCTCCGGCGGCGATGCAGCGCTCCCGCATGTATTCGGCGCAGCCGGTCTCGGCGGGCACGCTGTGGACCGTAATCACCTGCTTCACGATCAGGTCGAAAATCTCGTCGCTGACGTCTTCCACCAGCACCTTGGTCTGGATGCGCCGGAGGAAGGCTTCGTCGGCTAGGTCAGACGGATCCAGGTTGGTCGAGAAGACCACCATCAGTTCGAAAGGCACCTGGAACTTCATGCCCGACGCCAGGGTGAGATAGTCAACGCGGCGGTCCAGCGGTACGATCCAGCGGTTCAGTAACTGCTGCGGGGAAACTACCTGGCGACCGAAGTCGTCGATCACCAGAATGCCATTGTTGGCCTTCATCTGGCACGGCGCGATGAACACGTGTGTGGCCTCGTCCAGGCGCAGTTCCAGCATGGCCGCCGAAAGCTCGCCGCCCATCGTAATGCAGGGACGGTGGCAGATCACCCAGCGGGGATCGAGAAACTCATCCTCCGCCTCGATCGGCCGGTGCACCACCGGGTCGAAAACCGCAATGATGTGCCCGTCTACTTCCACCGCGTACGGAACGATGATCGTGTCCTGGTAAATGCGCAGGATGCGTTCCGCGATGCTCGTCTTGCCGCTGCCGGTTCCGCCGTACAGAAACAGCGACTGATGCCCGATCAGCGAAGGGCCGAGCTGGTCCAGCAGGCTCTCCGGCATCACCAGGTCATGAAATGCCCGGCGCAGGCTGTCCCGGCTGAGACGCAGTTTGGCGTCCTGCCCCCTCACCACCTCGTGATACTGCTGAATCGATACCGGCGCCGGCCCGACGTACTGGCAGACCTCGCTGCGTGCCGTCGCCAGGTGCCGGCCGGATGAGGTGAGACTGAAGGAGTAATCATTGCCGATCATCCCCTTCACGTCCAGCAGCTGCTGCTGCCGGAACTGGTGAAACAGGGCTTCCAGCACCGGGAAGGACAATTTTAGAGACTCGTTCAATCCTGCCAGCGTGCCAGTGCCGTGCAGCCAGAGATACCGGAGCACCAGATCACTAATTAAGGAACGCGGGATGCCCAGGTCGCCAATCTTCTCCGGCATCGTCGGCCGCGTTCTGACCTCTTCGGTCTTCACGGCTACTGTGCTCGGAGCGGCGGCCGCCGGGGTCCGGAAGGCGGTCGCCTGGTTGTTCGCAATCATCGGGATACCTCGCGATTCCAGCATGATGACGTTGGGGTTATTAGATGTTGCGAGGCTTTCCAGACTCATAACATGGGAACTATACACTGCAACTCCCGGACCACACCAGCATGGCCTTGGTTAAGCGCGGCTGTATGGCGAACGGTAGCCCCAATAGCTGCCGGCGGGCCAACGGAAAGGGTACTACTTTAGTTAATGCCAGCTCTAGGACCCTGGCGAAATTCCACAATCCCGATTTGGCGCATAATGGAAGAACCTTCAAAAGTGAGGGAACCCTCTCGGAGAGCAGGCACTTGATCGTGAGGATCGCTAGCATTGGGCGCGTGATTCGACGGGGCTTGCCGGCCCTTCTGGCGATCGCCGGGTGCGGCTTCGCGCAGGTGGCGGACCGCAACATCAATATGGTGTCGGGCACCAGCTGGCCGAACGGCGATCCGTTCCTGCAGCGCCAGAACGAACCCTCGCTGGCGGTTTCTTCCCGCAACCCACGTCATATGCTGGCCGGCGCCAACGACTACCGCACGGTGGACCTCCCTGGCCTGCCCGATGGCGAAACCGGAGACGCATGGCTGGGGGTGTTTCAATCCTATGATGGCGGCCAGACCTGGACCAGCACCGTGCATCCCGGCTGCCCGCAGAAAGTCGCGCAGTGCGCCGGCGCCCCCGCACTGGCCGGGTTCACTGCCGCGGCCGATCCCGTAGTGCGTGCCGGCGCCAACGGAATGTTCTATTACAGCGGCATCGCGTTTATCCGCAGCGCCAATTCCGCCAGTGCTGTATTTGTTTCCCGCTTCATCGATGAGAATAATGCGGACAGCGGGAATTCCATCCAGTACATTGACACCGTGCCGGTGGCCTCCGTCTCGGGCAGTGTTTTTGTCGACAAACCCTGGCTAGCGGTGGATGTGCCGCGCTCCGGCAGCCAGTCCTGCCTGATGAACGCCCCTCAGCCGGGCGGCGGCACAGTGTCGGTT
This sequence comes from uncultured Solibacteraceae bacterium, assembly GCA_964654065.1. Taxonomy (GTDB): domain Bacteria; phylum Acidobacteriota; class Terriglobia; order Bryobacterales; family Bryobacteraceae; genus Bog-375. The sequence goes on along the minus strand of CAZZHN010000207.1, from coordinate 3,818 downwards.
GCCATCGCGTCGGGCAACCTTTACGTCGCCTACACTACTTTTGCCAACGATACCCTGCCGCCGGCGCAGATCCAGTTTTCCCGGTCCACCGATTGCGGTTCGACGTGGAGCAAGCCGGTGCCGCTCTCCGATGCCACCGTGAACCAGGGCGCGAACATCGCCATCGATCCCGTCAGCGGCACGGTCTACGTCGCCTGGCGCCGCTTCCAGAACGGCGCGCTGAGCGACGCGATCCTGATGACGCAATCCGCCGACGGCGGCCAAACCTTCAGCCCGCCCGTCGTCGTGGCCAGCATCAACCCGTTCGACCAGGGCACCACCGATTTCAGCTTCCGCAGCAACGACTATCCCACCCTGGCAGTGGACGGCGCCGGCCGCGTGTACGTCGCATGGTCGCAGCGCGGCGCCGGGCAGCCCGCCTCGGGCCGCGATGCGCGCGTTGTCTTGTCCACCTCCCACGATGGCGTCAATTGGACCGCCCCGGCGCCGGTCAACGACTTCGCCGGCCGCGGCCACCAGTACATGCCCGCCATGACCTTCGGCGGCGGACAGCTCATGGTCGTCTTCTACGATTTGCGCGAGGATTCCACGGTCGGCAACTTCACTCCTCTCGGCGGCGGCCTGTACCAGGAAACGCGGGCGCCGGCCGGAGATCTGGCCACCAACCCGCCGCATCCCGAGAAAGTATTCACGCCCTACGTGCTGGATGCCGCCCCAGCCGACCTGAACGAAGGCGGACTCTTGCGCCGCCACACGGTCGACGTTTGGGGCGCTCAGGCTCCGCCCGCCGATGCCCCCAGCTTCACCGCCCTGCGCATTTCCCAGTACGAGATCGGAAGCGTGCCTGGATCCGCCACCATTCAACAGCTCCAGGTAAACCCTCCCAACTTCCCCATGTTCTCGCTGGGCACGGTGCCGTTTATCGGCGATTACCTCGACGTGACGGCCGTGCCTTCCATCGTTCCCGGCTCTCAGCCGGGTACCTGGCAATTCAACACCGCGCCCAGCTCGGCGGCCACGTTCCAGGCGGTTTGGACCGATGACCGCGATGTGCGCCCGCCGGCTGACGGGGATTGGACCGATTACACGCCGCCGCAATCGGCCGCCATCACCGGCGTCAGCGTCTTTGATCCCACCCAGGCCCAACCGGCTTGCGTCTCCGGGCAGACCGGCGACCGCAACCAGAATGTTTATACGGCGCGCATCACGCAGGGACTGGTCGCGTCATCGCCGTCTAATAATAAGGTCCTGGCGGCGATCCAGCGGTCCTTCCCGGTTTTGGTCGAGAATTCCTCGGCGAGCCTGAAAACCTTCCGCCTGACGATTGCCAACCAGCCGCCGGGAGGTCTGGCTTCATTCCTGCAATCGTCCATGCCCGGCCTGCCCAACCCGCTCACCACGCTCGATATCAGCGTCGACGCCGGCTCCAGCGCCTCGCGCATGGTCTACGTCACAGCGCCGTCCGCCTACGCGCAGGTACTGGTGACGGTCGCGCAAATCGCCGCGCCCGGCGCCAACGGTCCCCTCGCCGGCGGTCTGCAAAGCTCGGTCCTGCTCAATCCCGACCCCTCCAACCCGGGCAGCCCCGCTACCACGGAAGGCGAAGTTTTCAATCCGGAGATCGCCAACCCCGATGTCGCCAATCCGGAGATCGCCAATCCGGAGATCGCCAACCCCGAGATCGCCAATCCGGAGATTGCCAACCCCGACATTGCCAACCCCGAGATCGCCAACCTGGGTGTGGCAACTCCCGATATTGCCAATCCGGATATCGCCAACCCGGAAATCGCCAATCCCGAGATCGCAAACCCCGAGATTGCCAACGCCGCCATCAGCGATTCCAACATCACGATCTCGAACCAGGGCAACTCGGCGGCCACCTACGCCGTCCATTTCCTGCTGGCCAACGCGCCTGCGGCCGGCGTTAGCACGCAGCTGATCGTGGAGAAGCTCTATCTCACGCCGGTCGCCAGCGGCTGCCAGCTCACCGAGCAGCCAACGCCCATCGTCATCGCCAACACTCCCAATCCGCCGCTTGCCTTGCAGCAAAATGTCGCCCAAACGGCCCTGGGCAGGCAACTCGCGGCTCTGGCGCGGGGCAAACGCGGGCAGGCTGGCGCCCCGCGGGATGTTACCGACATCACCGATGCTGACGCAGACAACACCACCATCACGGTGCCGCCGGGGCAGACCTTCCAGTTGACGCTGCGTTTCTTCAACCCCGACAAGACGCAGCCGCTGGGCCTGGATCCGCTGCAGGACGTGAACACCGTCGTGATCTCGCAGGCCGTCAATACCGGAGGCTCCCTGCCGCCCTTCGCCGCCACCCACCTGTTCGCGGCCAGCGGCAACCTGCCGAACGGCATGGTGGGCGCGGCATACTCCGCCACGCTGGCCGCGGCGGGCGGCAAAGCGCCGTACACGTTCACGCTGGCCTCCGGCTCGCTTCCCGGCGGACTCACCCTGGACCCGGATGGCGCCATTTCGGGCCCCATCTCCGGCCAGGCAGGCAGCTACTCCTTCACCGTGCAGGTGACCGACAGCGCGACGCCTCCTTCCACGCCCTACCTGGAGAGCCTGAGCATTTACGTCGCCCCGGCCGCCGCTCTCGCCGTAGCCAGCGTCTCGCTCGGCGGCGAGGAGGGCACCAGCCAGACCGACGGCTCCTCGGTCACCGTGACCGCGGTAGTGCAGAACATGGGAGGCACGGCGGACAACGTTTCGCTTCTGGCCAGCCCGCAGTTCAGTGGAGCGGCGGGAGCCAGTTGCAGCGCGCCGCGTCCGGCCACCGCGTCAATTCCGGCCGGCGGCAGCCAGGCGTTCGTGTTTTACTGCGGCCCGCTGATCGGACACGGCTCGCTCGCATTCCTGGTGCGCGGAACAGCCGTCGACGATGCCACCGGCGCGAAAGTGACGATCTCCCAGGGCACCTCCGGCTCGATTACCGTCATCGAGCCCCCGCCCGTGGAAACGGCAACCGCCACCGCCGGCGGCGTGCCTTACAGCCCGGGAGCATGGACCAACCAGAATGTTGTGGTGACGTTCACCTGTTCGCCCCCTACCGGCAGGAGCCGTTCGACCACCATCACGGTCTCCACCGAAGGCGCAAATCAATCGGTCAGTTTGCCGTGCAGCGATGCTTCCGGCAATACCGTCACCGCTTCCTTCGGCGGTATCGACATTGACCGGACGCCGCCCGTGATTCAGTTCTTGAGTGCCGTGCCCGTGAACAGCGCGGGCTGGAGCAATCGGGCCGTGACGGTCAACTGGCAGTGCACCGATTCCCTCGCAGGCCCGGTTTCCCCCATCGTCACGCAGACGGTCTCCGGCCCCGGAACGAATCTCTCCGCAACCGGCACCTGCATGGATCGCGCCGGGAACTCCGCGTCCAATACGCACGCCGGCATCAATATCGATACCACCCCGCCGCTGGTGCAATTGATCTCGCCGCTCGACGGATTCACTTACCCGGTGGGGGCGGAGATCGCGGCCAACTACGCGTGCTCCGATGGCGGATCCGGCATCGCCTCTTGCGCGGGTCCGGTTGCCAACGGTGCCGTCATGACGCTGAGTTCGCCGGGAACGTTCAGCTTCGCCGTAACCGCAATCGACGTGGCCGGCAACCAGACCATCGTCACCCATACTTACCAGGTGGCAGCGCAGCAATAAAATTCCGCCGCCAGCGGATCACGCCAGCCAGGTGCGCACACTCCTCCGTTTCAGGGTAAGAAAATGGAGTTCGCGCAAAAATAAAGCGGGCGCATTTGGGTGATAGGGGTGAGTGCGCCCGCTGTCGTAACGGGGATTTACCTTCTAGA
>CAZZHN010000206.1:0-8322 GCA_964654065.1 uncultured Solibacteraceae bacterium | reverse complement strand
TGCTGGGAGTGGGGCAAGTATCTGGGCGAAGAGGCGCTGGCGCAGGGAGTGGATGTCTGTGTCTCCAGCTGGACTCGCCTGGCCCCCAACACCCTGCCCGCGCTCGCCAAAGCCGGCGCCAATTATATGAACTCGCAGCTCATCAAAATGGAAGCCATCACCAACGGCTATGCCGAGGGCATCGCGCTCGATACCGCCGGTTACGTGAGTGAAGGCTCGGGTGAGAACGTGTTCGTCGTGAGGGACGGCAAGATCCAGACGCCGCCCCTGGGAGCTTCGGCACTACCCGGAATTACCCGCGATACGGTCCTCACCCTGGCGCGCGAGCTGGAGATCCCCGTCACCGAGGCACTGGTGCCGCGCGAAATGCTCTACATCGCCGACGAAGTGTTTCTCTCCGGCACGGCCGCCGAGATCACCCCCATCCGCTCCGTGGACCGCATTACCGTCGGCAAGGGACGCCGCGGACCCATCACCGAGAAACTGCAAAAAGCATTCTTCGCCGTCATCGACGGCACGCGGCCCGACACGCACGGCTGGCTCTCGCCCGTGGAAGCACGCCAGCCGGTAGCCGCCAAGTAACCGGCGCCTCTGGGCGTTTTTCAAACACGACTCGCCAATGCGCGCCGTGCGCCACTCTGGATCAATGTTGGGATGACAGGGTGCCTGGAAGGAAAGACCGCGGCTTGCACAACCGCCCTGGCTACCTCCCCCGAGATTTGCCAGAACGGCTGCGCTCGCCGCCTGATGGTCTTACTGTTTGTATCGCGAGCGCCGCCTCTTGCGCCAGCAGAAACCGCGTGCCGACCATCCTTTTCAACAGGTTTCTCGCGCAAGCGGATGTTGCAGTTACCCGCCATGGCTTGTGGCAAAGTTGTGCATAAAACGGCCTGCGCGCAAATGTTTCACCGCCCCTCGGCGCATCACGCGCGAGGCGTCAGGCCATGACCTTTACAAACGCGTCCTTGAATTTCCCCATTTCCTCGGCCGTGCCAACGGTTACGCGCACGTAGGTCGGCCAGCTCGGCCAGACGCGCCCGATGTAGACCTTTTCCTTGCGCATCGCTGCGATGATGTTCCGGCCTGGTTGCTTGACATTGACCATGAAGCAGTTGGAAACCGAGGGCACAAACTGGAAGTTGTGCTGATCGAGGAAAGTGAAAACGTCGGCACGAACCTCGCCGATCTTCTTGCGCCGCTCCGGAACCAGGTTCTTCGATTCAAGGCTGGCTGCAGCGGCCACCATGCCCGTAATGGGCATCATGCCGGCGCCGTACCCGATTACCTTCTGGAGCAGGTCCGGCCGGGCCAGCGCCGCTCCGGCGCGCAACCCCGCCATGCCGTAGATCTTGGAAAACGTGCGCAGCACGATCACATCTTTGTCCGCCGCCACCAGGTCGGTGTTGAACGGTGCGCCGGCGATGTGGGTGTACGCTTCGTCGATCATGACTACGGCGTCTTTGGGCTTGTTGGCCACCAGCCACTCGATGTCCGCCTTCGGCGTCAGGGTTCCGGTCGGATTGTTCGGATTGCAGATGTAGATCAGGCCGGCATCGGCCACCGCCGCCATCGCCTTTACATCGTGCGCGTAGTCCTTGGTGAGCGGAACCGGTACCACCCGGGCGCCAATGAAGCGAGCGGCGCGCTCGCCGGCTTCGTAACCAGGATCGCCGGTGACCAGCGACTTCGTGGGCGAAGTGAACGCCAGCACTGCCTGGTGCAGGGGCGCGCTCGATCCGGCGTAGATTTGGACGTAGTTCTGCTTCAACTGTTCCTGCTGAGCAAGAATCGCCGCCACCCGGTCGGTTTCGCCGAACAAGTATCGGCCGCCGCGCGAAATGATATTGGCTACCGCCTCGCGGGCTTCCGGACACGGGCCAAGCGGATTCTCGTTGGCGTTGATCATCACCGCGTCCGGTGGCGCATCGTTTTCCACCTTGGATAACTGCGCCAACGCCGGTTCGTTATAGAACGGTAGGCTGGACCCGGCCGCCAGGAAAGTGGCCAGGCGCCCAAAACTGCGCCGCGAAAACCCGCGCTGCTCAAATTGCTTCTTTTCGATTTCGGTCAGTTGCACGTCGGATCTCCTTTTGCGAGATGGCGGGGACCGGGAAAAGTGGGGCGCAACCAGGCGCCAGGTCCACCCCTGCCCCTGGCACAACACCGCCCAGTGGTGGACGTGACGTTGTTACAATATCGCAGCCCGCCATCCGGCGTCAATCCACGGGCGTGCCGGGAGAGCCTCGGGGGTTTCCTCAGTCTATCCGTAGCGCAACCATCGGATCGACGCGCGATGCCTTCCGCGCCGGGAGATAGCAGGCGAGCAGGGACACCGCGATCAATAGTGCCGGCGCCGCCAGGAATACCAGCGGGTCGGCGCCGCTCACCTGGTACAGCATGCCGGCCAGAAGTCGTCCCAGCCCGAGCGAAATCACCAGCCCGACGGACGCTCCGATTGCCGCCACGGCCAGGCCCTCCTGCAAAACCGCCTGCTGGACGCCGCCGGCGCTGGCGCCAAGCGCCATGCGGATCCCGATCTCGCGGGTACGGCGCGCGATGGTGTAAGCCCGCACCCCGTACAGTCCGACCATAGCCAGCAGCAACGCCATCCCGCCCAGTATCGCGAACATGCGCGCCGCGGTCCGCACAATCCAGATATCGAAGCTTCCGTCTAAATGAGAGGGGAGCGTTTTGAGCGCCAGCACCGGCAGCCGGCTGTCCACTGCCCGGATCTCGCGCCGCACCGCTTCCAGCAGCTGGGTTTCCGCGCCCATGGCCCGGCCCGCCATCCGCAGGTGGATGTTCATATCGGCCTGGTACGCTTGCCCGAAGGGCACGTAGACGTGAGGCTCCAGGCCCTGCCCAACCAGGCTCTCGCGGATTGCGCCGGCCACGCCCACCACCTCCACGTCTTGCGCGGGTTGGTTGCCGTCATCGGAGAGCAAACGGAGGTGTTTGCCGATGGCGCCGCCGTTGGGCCACAGCCGCTTGGCGGCCAGGCTGTCGATGACGGCCACTCCGGACCCCTGATTCCCGGCCTCGCCGGGAAGGAAGGAGCGACCTTGCAGCAGCGGAATTCCCAGCGTCTTGAAATAATCGGCGGTCACGATGTTGTAGCGGCTGCTGACCACGCTGCCGCGGCTCGCCGGATTGGATGGCGTGGCGGCAGGATCGCTCGATCGCTGCACCCCGCGGTTCTGCTGCATGATCCCGAACGGGACCGTCGCTGCGAGGCTGGCGGACTCGACGCCCGGAATGCTGCTGAGGCGATCGAGTAAGGTCCGGTATATCTGCCGCCCGTGCGCCTCATCGTACCCGGCCAGGCTCGGGTCCACCTCGGCCAGCAGGCCGTTCTCAATCTGAAATCCGGGTTCGACCCGCGCCGAAGTCATCGCGCTGCGAATGAACAGGCCCGCCGCCGTCAGCAGCATGAGAGACAGCGCGATCTGTCCCATCACCAGCAGGTTTCCGCGCGAGAAGAGACGCCGCTTGGCGGACGCAGGGTCCTGATACTCGCCCGCCTTGATCCCGGAGAGAACATCGGCGCGCGATAGGTTCCAGGCTGGCCCCAGGCCGAAGAGCAGCGTGCTCAGCACGCAGAACCCGATTGTCACCGCCAGCACGCGCACATCCGGCCCGCCGCTATAGACCAGGTCGATCGGCGACAGAGGAGCCAGCGACCGAATGAGAACACTCGTGCTCCAATAGGCCACGGCGAGCCCGGCCGCACCGCCGAGCAGCGCCAGCAGCAGTCCCTCGGTGAAAAGCTGGGACAGGATATTCCTGCGGCCCGCGCCCAACGCCAGCCGCAGCGCGATTTCCTTGCGGCGCGCGGTCCCGCGCACCAGCATCATGTTCGCCATGTTCAGCGAGGCGATCAGCAGCACCACGCCCGCCAGCGACGAAAGCAGCAGCGACGGCACCAGCAGCGCGGAGTCGTCCGTCGGGTTTGTCGAAACGCTCATCCGCGAGAGAGGATGCAGGACAATCGTTTGATCCTTGTTCTCGGCCGGGTAGGCTTTTTCCATTCGCGACGCCAGCGCCGCCATGGGCGCGCCGGCCATCTGTGCCGTCACGCCCGGACGCAGCCGCCCCACTAGCATGAGCGAGTGGTTGTCCCGCGACGCCAGCGGCCGCCCGTGCGCCTCAAAGTCGTTCATCACCGCTTCGAACATCCCCAGCGGCAGATACAATTCCGGGCTGATCAGGGCGGTGGTTCCGGTAAACTCCTCCGGCGCGATTCCGACGATGGTGAAGATCCGCCCGTTGATCCGCAGGCTCTTGCCCAGTGCGCCGGGATCGGCGCCCATCCTCTTCCATAGTGGATAGCTGATCACGGTGACCGGAATGTCGCTCGCCGGCCGTTCCTCCGCCGGCGTGAAACCGCGGCCTCTGAAAAGAGGCACTCCAAAGGTTTCGAAGTAATTCGATGTCACCACATCGGCGAACACCCGCCGCGTGATGGCATCACCTTCGGAAAGGCCCACCATCGCCAGATCGTGCGCCGTCAGGCTGGCGAAGACCGTGTTGCCCTCGCGGATATCGGCGTAATTCGGGTAGGAAAAGGCACGATAGGTATCCCTCTGCCTCGTGTCGCGGCTGTAGCAGCCCACCATCTGCTGGGGATCCCGGATCAGCAGCGGCTTCAGCAGGAACGCGTTCACCAGGCTGAAAACCGCCGTGTTGGCGCCGATTCCCAACGCCAGAACCACCCCTGCCATCAGCGTGAAACCAGGCTTCTTGACCAGCATCCGCAGGCCGTATCGGAGGTTTTGCAGCAGAGCTTCCATCGTCGATTACCCTCGCCTTGATCACCCCTACGTGATTTCGGGTCTAAAGGTTCGACGAATTGCGAGGACTCTCATTACAAAGGTTGCGGAGAATCGGCTTGGCAGCAGGGTGGAGTCGGCTTTGCGGGAGGGTGGGAAAGGATCCGATCAGGGAAGGCGGTTCAGCGATGGCGGTCTCAACCGAGGGTCACAAAAGAAATAAGGGCGGTCATGCGCGGAGCAGGAACTGGGACGCTTCCGTTGCCGGTCATCATGGTGCGCTCTTGGCGCTATGCCGAAATCCATCTGGCTCGGCTTGTTCCGACCGTTCAGAACTTCCCGTACTACCGTTCATGCACCGCGAATGAGGCCGCCCTCATCGTTGTCCGGTTCTATTATTGGCACCTCCCGCCAGCCCACCCAGGGCCGGCTCTCGAAACGGCGTCGGAATCAACTACCGGCGTGATTCCATCTCTATGTTCATCCCAGTTGGTATTCTTGTCAATAGCAACTGTGCCATAGACGGCAGAGTTGGTTAACCCTTACTCCGATGTGGGGAATGCACTTATTTTCGAAGCGGGCCGCGGCGCTTTCCGGAGCGCCCGCGGTTCGTCGTATCAAGACGTACGCTTCGGAGAGTGGGTACGCCTACGAATATTATTACGAAGGCCACCGGCCATGGCGCGACGGGCTCGGACCCGGCGTGGAATTTGAGTTTCGCGTATCCGCCGGCCGCGAGCGCTGGCTGCCCGCCGCTGTGGTGGTCGCGGATCGCGCCGTCGACGTCTGGGAAACGGCTCACGCCAGGACCCTCTCTTCCACCGAACGGTACGCCATCGCCAAGCTGGCGCTGTTCCAAGCTTTCGACGCGCGGCCCGCGCCCCCCGACGCCGCCCTCGAAGTCCGCGTCGCGGCAGCCGATGTCGAAGCCATCGTCGAACGCCTGGGCCTGTAGAAAGGCCACCGCAGCCGGCGTCGTGTGCGGCCAGCCGCCGTGGCGCCGCACGGTAAAATTACCCTAGCTCCGCGGATGTGGCGAAATTGGCAGACGCGCTGGATTTAGGTTCCAGTTCCCGCAAGGGAGTGTAGGTTCAAGTCCTATCATCCGCACCAATTACTTAGTGGGAATCCGGAGGTCGGTAAAAAACGCATCGTTGCACCATCGTTGCACTCTTTGAAAAGGGAAATGGGCATCTCTCGATTCCTGGTGCTGCGAGATGCCCTCATAGTCGCCGATGCAGCCTAGAGGCCCCTGTGCGCTCTGGCGAGCCTTCCAAATAGAATCCGCATGGCTCAACACGAGCGGCTTCCACGCGACGCTGGCACCTCGATTGTGGATTTTCGGCCCTGAGCGCAGCGAACCGACAGATTCTTGTAAAATTACAGAGTTTCGGTTCTGATGATGCAAAATCTGCTGTTGCGGGTGCAGAGTCCGCATCAGGGAGCTGGACTCACCCGGATCAGACGGCTCGGCATCGCCAAAAGGCCGAAAAAACCGGCTGGTTGAGCTGTCAGACTGGGCAACGCGGTGGCTTGGCCCGATTTGCTGAGGGGCCCGCCTGCTTGGTTCCTAGCCGCGTGACCAAGCGGCACGCGCCGACTTTGGTCTGGAGGCGCCTCGATTGGTGGGCCTCGTGCATATGAGAATGAGGTTGTCTATGTTTCGACAACAGGGGGCCCATGCACCATGTGGACGGGAAAGCCACCAACTTGCTGCGTAGTCCCACCGCACTGCCGCGGAACATAACGAAAAAGGAGACTAGATGACGGCAGTTTGGCATTCAGAGCGAGCGCTGGAGTATTCGCATCGCGCTTACGCCCTCGCAAAGGAAACCCGCCATAAATCAGGCGAGATAGTGAGTCTTTAAATGTCTACTCGTTATAGCAACGGATCGCACTATGAGAACCATCAACGGGCTGCAGAGTTGCACGATAGTGCTGCCCACGCTCACCGCAGTGCCGCGGAAGCTCATGAGAAACAGGACCATCAAACCGGGCAAGAGCTGTCCAGGCGGGCTCTTGAGTACTCCCAGCAGGCTTACGAGCATACCGGACTGACGCACCGCAACGCAGTGAATGAACACGGCATCGCGATCTTCGGGCACCAGGCTACCGCAGTGTTGGCTCACGAGCTATGGCAAGCCAGAGGCTGTCCCGAGGGATCGCCGGAGAAGGACTGGTTTCAGGCTTTGCAAGACCTGCGAGCCCGTGCGGAAGTTCAAGAAAAGTGATGGCCGGGCAGATGCCGAGCTTTTCCGTGGGCATTTACTCCGACGGTGCGCGAAGCCTATGTCGCTAGAAATCACTTGCCGAACCGTGGATGGCATCCAGGTTGTTGACCTGAAAGGGCGTCTCACTATCGGGCAGGAGGACCTGGATTTTAGGGCGGAGTTGGACAAGCTTGTAGCAGCAGGAAAGCTTCGTGTGGCATTGAATTTCAGCGACGTGAGCAAACTGGATACCACCGGGCTTGGTACTCTGCTTTTTGCTCTGGCGAAGCTGCGAAAGGCGAGTGGAAAGCTCGCGATCTTTGAGTTGAAGACCACTCATATCGAACTGCTGACAGAGGCGCGGCTGGAAACCGTATTCGAAGTGTTCCACGACGAACATGATGCGATAGACAGCTTCTTCCCCGACCGGAACCTCCATCGCTTTGACATCTTGGAGTTCGTAGAGTCCGAAAACTCAAAGCGTGCAAAGTCCTTGTCATGACTGCGAATAGTGAGTGTCGGACACTGTGGGAAAAGATTGCGGCCGGCAGGCCCGAGTTCGGGCACCCTTGCACTTTCACCGATCGAGTCGGGCAGTCCAAATGGATTTCCTTTACTGCCACGCTGCGTGACCCGACTTTCTTTAGCCTTGTCCGCGATTTCACCAGTAATATACCGGGAGAAGGCGGGCTGATCACATTCGCCGAGTCGGCGTGGTTGGCCTCAATCGTCTTGCCGCATCAACCGCACTTCATCGGACAACCCGAGGATGTTCAAGTCTTCTGGGGTTATGGCCTGCACGTCGACAAACTGGGCGACTTCGTGAAGAAACCAATGTCGTCATGCACCGGCAGGGAAATCCTGTCGGAGATTCTGGGACACCTGCACATCGATAGAGAAGCGGCGCAAATCCTCAGAACCTCGACCTGCATTCCCTGCATGATGCCATTCATCACCAGCCAGTTCCTAACGCGGGAAAAGGGCGATCGTCCCCAGGTGATTCCATCGGGAACAGCAAATCTGGCTTTCACCGGCCAGTTTTGCGAACTTCCCGATGACGTTGTGTTCACCGTGGAATACTCCATCCGCAGCGCCGCGACAGCCGTCTACAACCTGCTTGAGTTGGACCGCGAACCACCAGCCGTCTACAAGGGGCAACACGATCCCCGCGTTCTTTTCAATGCCTTCAAGACGCTGCACGAGATGACGGTTTAGGCGGAGATGCTTGTGGATCTCCACGGCAACTGTTCTTCCTCATGGTGCTGGCGATCCCGATCGCGTCGATCGCCTGGACTGTCACACACGAAGAAGTCTTTCGGGAGCCTCGCGAGTGGTGCGTTTCC